>JBQTJF010000109.1:0-9902 GCA_052387375.1 Betaproteobacteria bacterium | reverse complement strand
ACCGCGCCCGGCGTGCGCGAGAAGCGCGGCGCCGGCGCCGGCTGCTCCACCCCGCCCACGGCGATGTAGCTTTTTCGAGAAGAACTCTGTTCATGACGCCGGGCTTCCGACCACGAGAGCACCGGCGCGAAGCAGGCATCCGAGCCGTCGAACACCCTGCACCACTCGTCGCGGCTCTTCGTCTTGAAGACCTTGGCGAAGCTCGCCTTCATCTCCGGCCATCGAGCGTGGTCGTACTGCGAAGGCAGATCGGCCAGTTGCAGCCTCTGCAGGAGCTCTTCGTAGAACCTGCCTTCGATCGAGCCGATCGAGACGTACTTGCCGTCCTTGGTCTCGTAAACCTCGTACCAGGGCGCGCCGGTGTCGAGGATGTTGTCGCCGCGCACCTCGCTCCAGGTGCCGGCGGCGAGCATGCCGGAGAACATTGCCGCGAGCAGCGCCGCGCCGTCGATCATCGCCGCGTCGACCACCTGCCCCTTGCCCGAGCGGCGCGCCTCGACGAGCGCGCAGGCGACGCCGAAGCCGAGCAGCATGCCGCCGCCGCCGAAGTCGCCCACCAGGTTGAGCGGCGGCACCGGCGCCTCGCCCTTGCGGCCGAAAGCGTGCAGCACCCCGGCGAGCGCGATGTAGTTGATGTCGTGGCCGGCGCGCGGCGCGAGCGGGCCGTCCTGGCCCCAGCCGGTCATGCGCCCGTAGACGAGGCGCGGGTTGCGCTTGAGCGCGATGTCGGGCCCCAGCCCGAGCCGCTCCATCACCCCGGGGCGGAATCCTTCGATGAGGACATCGGCCTTTTCGATCAGAGTGAATGCCACCTCGGCCGCGGCGTTCCTCTTAAGGTCCAAAGTTACAGACCGTTTGCCGCGCAGCATCACGTCGTGGCGGCGCTCGCGCTTGAGGCCCAGGTCGGTGCTCGCCGGGCGCTCGAGCACCAGCACGTCGGCGCCCATGTCGGCGAGCAGCATGCCGGCGAAGGGCGCGGGGCCGATGGCTTCGAACTCGAGTACCTTGACGCCTGCGAGCGGCCCCATGGGCCGGGATAATACTTTATGCCCGCGCGGTTCCCCGAGAGAATCGTCTGCCTCACCGAGGAGACCACGGAGACGCTCTATCTCCTCGGCGAGGAGCGGCGCATCGTCGGCATCTCCGGCTACACCGTGCGCCCGCCGCGCGCGCGCCGGGAGAAGCCGCGCGTTTCCGCTTTTCTGAGCGCGAAGAACGAGAAGATCCTCGAGCTGAAACCCGATCTGGTTCTCGGCTTCTCCGACCTGCAGGCCGAGATCGCGCGCGACCTCGCCAAGGCGGGCCTCAACGTCGTGCTCTTCAACCAGCGCTCGGTGGACGACGTCCTGTCGATGATCCTCGTGCTCGCCTCGATGGTGGGCGCCGCGGAGCGGGGCCGGGCGCTCATTGCCCGCTTGGAGCAGGGGCTGCAGGAGATCCGCGAAAAGGCGAAATCCTTTCCGCGAAGACCCAGGGTTTACTTCGAGGAGTGGGACGAGCCGATGATCAGCGCCATCCGCTGGGTGAGCGAGCTCGTCGAGATCGCCGGCGGCGAGGACGTCTTCAAGCCATTGTCCTATTCGCAGGCGGCGACCGGGCGCGTCATTCCCGACGGGAAGCTGGTGGTGGAGAAGCGGCCCGAAATCATCTTCGGCTCGTGGTGCGGCAAGAAGTATCGGCCGGAGCGCGTCGCGGCACGAACAGGCTGGAAAGAGGTCCCCGCTGTGAAGGACGGACACCTTTATGAGATCAGATCAGCGGAGATCCTGCAGCCGGGGCCGGCGGCGCTGACCGACGGCGTGCGCCGCATTCACGAGGTCTTGGCGGGATTCTTCTCGAGGAAGGGCGTGTGAACCGTGAGCTGCGGGAAGGGGATCTCGATGCCGCGCGCGTCGAAGGCCTTCTTCAGCCGCTTGAGGAACTCGCGCTTGACGTTCCACTGCTGGATCGGCGGCACCACCTTCAGCCGCACGCGCAGGACCACCGCCGAGTCGGCCCAGCGCTCCACGCCGATCACCTCGAGGTCCTCGGTGATGCGCTCGCCCCAGGCCGGCTCGGCGCGCAGCTCGCGCGCCACCTCGCGCATCGTCTCGAGCGCCTGGTCGGGGTCCTCGCGGTAGGCGATGCCGACCTCGATCACCGCGGTGGCGAAGCCGCGCGTGCGGTTGGTGACGACCTTGATCTCGCCGTTGGGCACGTAGTGCACGTGCCCCTCGAAGTCGCGCAGCCGCACGTAGCGCAGCGTCACTTCCTCGACCAGGCCGCCCTTGCCGCCCACCTCCACCACGTCGCCCTGGCGCACCTGGTCGTCGAGCAGCAGGAAGAAGCCGTTGAAGTAGTCCTTGATCAGGCTCTGCGCGCCGAAGCCGATGGCGATGCCGGCGACGCCGGCGGTGGCGAGGATCGGCGCCACCGAGATGCCGAGCTCGCCGAGGACCAGCATCCCGGCCACCAGCACGATGACCACGGCGGCGGCGTTGCGGAACACGCGCGCCAGCGTCTCCACGCGCCCGACCTCGCCCGGGTCGGTGCGCCGCGCCATGTAGGCGCGGAAGACGCGGATCAGCCGCGCGGCGATCGCCTGCAGGATCCAGGCGAGCAGCAGGATGACGAAGATGCGGAAGGCCTGCGTCGCCGCGAGCCTGACGCCGGCGTCGAGCTCGTGGAAGAAGGCGACGAGGTCCTTCAAGCGTCAGTGCAGGCCGAGCGCCGCCTCGATGTTGCGCTCCCTCGCCACCAGGCGGGGGCCCAGGTCCTCCTCGAGCTGGCCCTTCTTCACCATGAACGCCGGCACCGTGGCGTTGAAGGCGACGATTTCGCCGTCGACGGTGCGGCGCATCGGCGCGCCGACCGCGTGCACCTCGCGGCGCAGCTCGCCCGAGCTGGCGCAGAAGCCGCGCGCGCGGATGTCCTCGAGCGACTTGTCGATCGCCGGCCGGTACTTGCGGTGCGCCTCGGGGTCCTTCACCTTCATCTGGTTGAGCACCGCCTCGCGCTCGGCGGGCGTGCAGGCGGAAAGGAAGGCGCGGCCGATCACCGACTGCGAGATCGGCACCGAGGTGCCGATGTCGGGCAGCGTGGTGACGCCGTTGCCGCTGCGGCAGGACTCGACGTACACCATGTTGAGGCGGTCGCGCACGCCCATCGACACCGAGCCGTTGCAGTAGTCGGCGATCTCCTTCATCAGCGGCCGCGCCACCTGGCGCACGTTCATCGAGGCGAGCAGCGGGTAGCCGATGGACAGCACCGCCGAGCCGAGCTGGTACTTGCCCAGGCGCATGTTGTGGCGCAGGTAGCCGAGCTTGGTGAGGGTGTAGGTGAGGCGGGACACGGTCGGCTTGGGCAGCCCGGTGCGCACGGAGATTTCCTTGTTGCCGAGGAGCGGCTCGAGCGGCGTGAAGCAGCGCAGCACTTCCAGGCCGCGCGCCAGCGTGGTGGCAAACTGCCGGTCGCCCTCGTGCTCGTAGGTGAAAGCCGCGGCGGCGGGGGAAAGCGGTGCCGTGGGTTCCGGTGCGCCCATTTGCAGGTCTCCTCGGGTTATTTGTACGGTTGCGGCGGACTGTTTCGCGTTTCGCTATTCTGTCGGGGCGGCGGGGCGTGTCAACTTAGTCGTATCAGATTTCACATAGCGAAATGGCGAAGCCGATCTTCGATCTCAGCGGCAAGGTGGCCCTCGTCACCGGCTCGACGCGCGGCATCGGCAAGTCGATCGCCGAGGAGCTGGCGCGCGCCGGCGCCAAGGTAGCGGTGAGCAGCCGCAAGGCCGACGCGTGTGAAGAAGTTCGAAAGGAACTTGAAAGAAATGGATTCGAAGTCCTTGCGCAGCCGTGCAATGTCTCGCGCAAGGAGGAGCTGCAGGCGCTGGTCGACGCCACGCTCGCCAGATGGGGCCGCATCGACATCGCCGTGGCGAACGCCGCCGCCAACCCCTACTACGGGCCGCTCACCGGCATCCCCGACGAGGCCTTCGACAAGATCTTCGCCAACAACGTCAAGAGCGTGCTCTGGCTGGCGGCGATGACGCTGCCGGCGATGAAGGGCGGGGGCAGCTTCATCGTCGTCGGCTCGATCGGCGGGCTGCTGGCGAACACGGTGATCGGCGCCTACGGCATCTCCAAGGCCGCCGGCCACCACCTGGTGCGCAACCTCGCCGCCGAATGGGGGCCGAAGAACGTGCGCGTCAACGCCATCGCGCCCGGCCTGGTGAAGACCGAGTTCGCCCGTGCCCTGTGGGAGGACGACAAGCGCCGCCAGGAGCGCATCGCCGCCACCCCCCTGCGCCGCCTGGGCGAGCCGCGCGACATCGGCGGCATCGCCGTGTTCCTGGCCTCCGACGCCGCGGCTTTCATCACCGGGCAGTGCATTGTGGCCGACGGCGGCGTTACCATTCTCTAGCTATGGACCTCAATTACTCCCCCGAAGAGCTCGCCTTCAGGGACCAGGTGCGGGACTGGCTCGGCAAGAACCTGCCCGGCGAGCTGAAAGACAAGGGCCACTACAGCAAGGAAGAGCTGCTGCGCTGGCACAGGATCCTCGCCAGGCAGGGCTGGGTGGCGCCGGCGTGGCCCAAGGAATGGGGCGGCACCGGCTGGAACGTGGTGCAGCGCTACATCTTCGAGGAGGAGCTCGGCTACGCCGGCGGCCCGGCGCTCATCCCCTTCGGCCTGACCATGTGCGCGCCGGTGCTGCTGCGCTTCGGCACCGAGGCGCAGAAGAAGCGCTTCCTGCCGCGCATCTACGACGGCGAGGACTTCTGGTGCCAGGGCTACTCCGAGCCCGGCTCCGGCAGCGATCTGGCTTCGTTGAAAACAAGAGCTTTGAAAAAAGGCGATCATTACATCGTCAACGGCCAGAAGATCTGGACCACGCTCGCGCACTACGCCGACTGGATCTTCTGCCTGGTGCGCACCGACGCGACACTGGAGAAGCGCCAGGAAGGCATCTCCTTCCTCTTCATCGACATGAAGACCCCCGGCATCACCGTGCGCCCGCTCATCCTCATGGACGGCGCGCACGAGGTGAACGAGGTGTTCTTCGACGACGTGCAGGTGCCGGTCGAGAACCTGGTGCACGAGGAAGGCAAGGGCTGGACAGTGGCGAAGTACCTGCTCGGCTACGAGCGCATGAACACGGGACGAATCGGCGAATCTAAGCGCCAGCTTTCCCGCTTGAAAGAGCTGGCTGCTGAAAAAATCAAAACCAATGCGCGCTTCCGCGACCGCCTTTCCCGCCTGGAGATCGAGCTGATCGCGCTCGAGATCACCAACCTGCGCTTCCTCGACCGCATGCGCCGCAGCGCCCAGCCGCCGGGCGCCGATGTGTCGATGCTGAAGATCAAGGGCACCGAGATCCAGCAGGGGCTGACCGAGCTCGCGCTCGAGTGCACCGACCCGCTCGCCGGCGACGAGAAGAGCGTGGCGCTGCAGAAGAAGTACCTGACCACGCGCAAGACCACTATCTACGCCGGGTCCAATGAGATCCAGCGCAACATCATCGCCAAGATGACGCTGGGACTATGAATTTCGATTACAGCGAAGAGCAGCAATTACTGGCTGATTCCGTCCGGCGGTTTCTCGCGAAGCAGTACGACTTTGAAGCAAGGAAGAAGATCATTTCCGGCCAGGGCTGGAGCGAGGAGGTGTGGGCGCAGTTTGCCGAGATGGGCATCGTCGGCCTGCCGCTCTCCCCCGACTACGGCGGCTTCGGCGGCGGCGCGGTCGACCTGATGAGCGTGATGGAAGCCTTCGGCGAGGCGCTGGTCGTGGAGCCGGTGCTGCCGACGCTCGTCGCGGCGCGGCTCCTCGGCCGCCTCGGCAGCCAGGCGCAGAAGAAGGCGCTGCTGCCGGCCGTCGCCGAGGGACGCCTGCGCCTTGCCTTTGCTGCCTCGCCCAAGAGCAATGTCGTCGGAGCGCCGGTGGCGGCGAAGCTGGTCGTGCACGAGGACGGCAAGCTCTTCATCGCCGACGCGGCCGACATGCCGATGCAGCCCTACCGCACGCTCGACAACATGCTCGCCGCCAGGATCGATTTCCTGCCGGCGAGGGCAGACGTCCTGGCGAAGGACGCGCAGGAAGCCGTCGCCGAGGCGCTCGACTTCGCCGCCGCGCTCGCCTGCGCCGAAGCGGTGGGGGCGATGAAGTTCGCCTGCGACACGACGCTCGAGTACCTGAAGACGCGCAAGCAGTTCGGCGTGCCGATCGGCACCTTCCAGGCGCTGCAGCACCGCATCGTCGACATGTTCATCTCGCACGAGCAGGCGAAGTCGATGGCCTGCCTGGCCTGCTCCAGGATCGATGCTTCGGCAAGCCCCGCGGAGCGCGCGCGCGCCGTTTCCGCGGCGAAGATCCGCATCGCCGACGCGGCGCGCCACATCAGCCAGGAATCGGTGCAGCTGCACGGCGGCATGGGCATGAGCGAGGAGCTGAAGGTGAGCCACAGCTTCCGCCGCCTGACCGTGCTGGCGCGCGCCTTCGGCGATGCCGACTACCACCTGGAGCGCTTTGCTTCCTTATAGAGTCCTTCTCGCTCTGGTTCTCGCAGCCTGTGCCGGTCCCGAGGAGAGGAAAAGCCCCCCGGAATTGCCAAGCGAGCCGGTTGCGCTCGCGCGCCTGCCGGCGACCTTCCGCAACACGCCGAGCTGCCCGGGCTGCCTCGCGCTGACGCTGACGCTGCGCCCGGACGGCTCGTTCGTTGCGCGCGAGCAGCTCGGCTCGTCCGAGTTCTACGACTTCGGCCGCTGGCGCGAGTCGCGCGCCGACGGCATGCTGCAGCTCGCCGGCGGCCGCGACGGGCTGCGCCGCTACGCCATCAAGGCGCCCGACCTGCTCGACTCGCAGGAAGGCACGCAGGGCGGCGACCTGAAGCGCGTCGCCGAGGTCGAGACGCTGCGCGGCCCGTTCCGCCTCATGGGCCTCTACGACGGCAGGCTGTTCAAGGAGTGCCAGACCGGCCTCGCCTGGCCCCTGGACGATTCGCGGGCGGCGCAAGCCCTCAAGGAACAGTTCGCCAACCGGAGAGATCAACCCGTGCTTATCTCCATCGACGGCCGTTTCGAGCCGCGGGGGCGCGGCGAGGCGCTGCGCGTGATCCGCACCGCGGCAGTCCACAACGAGCGCGGCTGTCCCGGTTAAACTCGCAGGCTCCCGCCATGGAAAACCAGCGCATAGTCCTTGCCAGCCGCCCCGCGGGCTGGGTCAGCGAAGACAACTTCCGCCTGGAGGAGGCGCCGCTGCCCAGGCCCGCCGAGGGCGAGGTGCTGGTGAAGAACCTCTGGCTCTCGCTCGACCCGTACATGCGCGGGCGCATGAGCGACGCGAAGAGCTACGTGAAGGGCGTCGACATCGGCGAGGTGATGGTCGGGCAGACGGCGGGCGAGGTGATCGAGTCGAGGAACGAGAAGCTCAAGAAGGGCGACAAGGTGCTGACGCAGCTGGGCTGGCAGCTTTTCGGGGTTACCAAGGATGCAACTCCCGTCCCGGAAGGCAAAACGCCGTTGAGCTACTACCTCGGCTGCCTCGGCATGCCGGGGCTCACGGCCTACTTCGGCCTGAAGGAGATCGGCCAGCCGAAGGCGGGCGAGACGGGGGTGGTGTCGGCGGCCTCGGGCGCGGTCGGCAGCGTGGTCGGCCAGCTCGCGAAGAGCTGGGGCTGCCGCGTCGTCGGCATCGCCGGCGGCGAGCAGAAGTGCGGCTACGTGAGCGGCGAGCTCGGCTTCGACGCCTGCGTCGACTACAAGGCGGGCAACGTCTACCGCGACCTGAAGGAAGCCTGCCCGAAGGGCGTCGACGTGCTGTTCGAGAACGTCGGCGGCGAGATCCTCGACACGACGCTGCGCCTGATGAACACCTTTTCGCGCATCGTCATCTGCGGCCTGATCGCCGAGTACAACCTCACCGCGCCCTACGGCTACCAGAACCTGCGCGCGATCCTCGTCAACCGCATCAGGATGCAGGGCATGATCGTCTTCGACTGGCGCGAGCGCTACGGCGAGGCGCTGAAGGCGCTGCTGGCCATGCACGAGCAGGGCAAGCTCAAGTATCGCGAGTCGGTCGTCGAAGGCCTCGAGAACGCGCCGCGCGGGCTCATTTCGCTCCTCAAGGGCGGCAACTTCGGCAAGCAGCTCGTCAAGCTTGCCTGAATACGTCGGCTTCCAGCGGCGCCTGGCCGCATTCGCGATCGACGCCCTGCTGGTGTTCGTGGTGATCGGCCCGCTCGCGCTCTTCGGCCTGCGCGGCTTCGTCTTCGAGGCGCTGCTGCCGGCGCTCGCGGTGCTCGCGTTCTGGCGCGCCTACGGCGCCACGCCCGGCAAGATGGCGGTGTCGGCGAGGATCGTCGACGCGCGCACCGGCGGCGCGCCCACCATGCTGCGGCTCGTGGCGCGCTACGCCGGCTACCTGGTTTCCAGTTTGCCCTTGTTCCTCGGCTTCGCCTGGATCGCGATCGACCGGCGCAAGCAGGGCTGGCACGACAAGATCGCGGGAACCCTGGTGGTCGACGACGATGATTGAGCTCTACACCTGGCCGACCCCGAACGGCCACAAGATCCACATCATGCTCGAGGAGACGGGCCTCGCCTACCACGTGCACCCGGTCGATATCGGCGCGGCCGAGCAGTTCAAGCCCGAGTTCCTGAAGATCTCGCCCAACAACAAGATCCCGGCGATGATCGATACCGAGGGCCCGGGCGGCAAGCCCTTGGCGCTGGCCGAGTCCGGGGCCATGCTTTTCTACCTCGCCTCGAAGACCGGCAAGTTCCTGCCGCGCGACCTCGCCGACCGCTGGCGCGTCATGCAGTGGGTGATGACGCAGATGGGCCACGTCGGCCCGATGCTCGGCCAGGCGCACCACTTCCTGCAGTACGCGCCGGAGAAGATCGAGTACGCGATGAACCGCTACAGGAATGAGGCCAAGCGCCTCTACGGTGTATTGGATCTTCAGTTGAAGAACAGTGAATGGCTGGCGTGCAATGAATACAGCATCGCCGACATGGCGACCATGCCCTGGCTGCGCGCGCCGGAGCGCCAGGGCGTGGACATCGAGGAGTTCCCGCAGGTGAAGCGCTGGCGCGACCGCATCGCCGCGCGGCCCGCGGTGAAGCGCGCTGTCGAGGTCCTGGCGGACCGCCGGCGGCAGACGCCCGGGTTCAGCAAGGAACAGGCAGAGGTGCTCTTTGGTGCTACCCAGTACATGAAACGGTAGGACGGCGTTGCAAGGTTCCGTTACGGTCAATGGAACCAGTTACCGCTGGCCGCGGCGGCCCCTTGCCGTCGTGTGCATCGACGGCGGCGACCCGGCGTACCTGGAGCGCTACATCGCCGAGGACGCGATCCCCAACATCGCGCGCTTCATGAAGGAGGGCTTCGCCGCGATTGCCGACGGCACGGTGCCGAGCTTCACCTGCCCGAACAACATGTCGATCATCACCGGCACGCCGGCGTCGCGGCACGGCATTTCCGGGAATTTTTACCTGGATGTGAAAACCGGAGACGCGGTGGTGATGACCGGGCCGGAGCTGCTGCGCGGCGACACCATCCTCGCGCGCTTCGCCGCCGCCGGGGCAAGAGTCGCCTCGATCACCGCCAAGGACAAGCTGCGCCGGCAGCTCGCCAAGGGCCTCGACGTCTCGCGCGGCCACGTCTCCTTCTCCTCCGAGTTCGCGAGCCGCTGCACGCTCGCCGAGAACGGCATCGAGGACGCGCTCGAGCTCGTCGGCATGCCGCAGCCGGACATGTACTCGATGGAGCTGTCGCTTTTCGTGCTCGAGGCCGGCATCCGCCTGCTCGAGCGGAAGGAGCGCCCGGACCTCCTCTACCTCTCGCTCACCGACTGGGTGCAGCACAAGTACGCGCCGCACGAGCCCGAGGCGAAGCGCTTCTACCAGGCGCTCGACCGCGCCTTCGGGC
>JBQTJF010000108.1:0-6225 GCA_052387375.1 Betaproteobacteria bacterium | reverse complement strand
CATGTCGGCATGCATTCCAAAGCGGACTGGGTCCCCGCCTTCGCGGGGATGGCGGCTAACTGGGTCCCCGCCTTCGCGGGGACGACCGTGCGAGCACGCCGCCGAAATCGAGCACCGCGGCTCTAGCGTTCACGCACTGCCGCGCCGATCAGCTCCGCGGCGCGCTCCAGCTCCTCGTCGGAGTTGAGCACGTCGGGGCACACGCGCAGGTACTCGCCGCGCGCGTCGGTGATGACGTGGTAGCGCGCCAGGCGCTGCGCCAGCGCCGGCGCTTTCTCGTCGCGGATGGTGAGGAAGGCGCCGTAGTCCTCGCCTTCGCCGCTCGCCTGCACGCCGTGCCGGAAGAGCAGGTCCGAGAGCGCCTTCTTCTGCTCGAGGTTGTGCGCGCGCAGGCGCTCGGCGCCCATCTCGAGGGTGAACTCGAGGCCGGCGAGCGCCTGCACCGGCGCCAGCACCGGCGGCGTCGACTCGAGCCAAGCGTCGCCGCCGGCGCCGTACTCGGGCGGCTCCGGGCGCAGGTAGGCGAACACGTCCTTCTTCGCGAACCAGCCGGTGTCGAGCGTGCGCATGGTCTCGGCGAGGCCCGGCCGCACGTACAGCCAGCAGGCGCCGGGGCCGCCGCGCGTGTACTTGTAGGAGCCGCCGACGGCGAAGTCGACGTTGAGCACGGCGAGGTCGAGCGGCAGCACGCCGGCGTGGTGGTAGACGTCGAGCAGCACCAGCGCGCCGGCCTCGTGCGCGGCGCGCACCAGCTTGGTCAGGCCCGGCACTACCTCGCCGGTGCGGAACATGACGCTGGAGAGCACCACCAGGCCGGCGCCCTCGGGCGAGAGCTGGCGCCAGGGGACGATGCGCAGGTCGATGCGCCCCTGCTCGCGGTACACGCGCAGGATGAAGTCGATCGAGTCGAACTCGCCGTCGCTCGTCACCACGCGCGGCTTGCCGGGCAGCGCGTTGAGCACCGCGCGCAGCCCCTGGCCGGCGCTCGTCTTGGGCACGATGCAGTCTGCGCGGGGGGCGTTGACCAGGTTCGCCGTCAGCTTCCTGAACAGCTCTCTTTTCTCGATCCAATACTTCCAGGCCCCCTCCATATCGGAGTACCAGGCGTCGAGCGCGGCGCGCACGTCCTCGGCCATGCGGTCGGGCGGCCGCCCGAGCGAATGGTTCGCCAGGTAGAGGCGCTCCGGCCGCATCGCGCGCGAGAAGCGCGGCCACACCTCTTCGCGCAGGCGCGCCTCAGCGAATCTCTGTGCGCACATCGATGAGCTCGGGGAAGAGCGGCGCCTCCAGGGTCTTGCGCAGGAACGCCACCCCGGCGGTGCCGCCGGTGCCGGGCTTGAAGCCGATGATGCGCTCGACCGTCTTCACGTGGCGGAAGCGCCAGAGCTGGAAGTTCTCCTCGACATCGACGAGCTTCTCGCACATGTCGTACTCGGCCCAGAATTTCGGAGTATTCTCATAAATCGTCTTGAAAACCGCGGTCACGCCCGGGTGCTTCTCGTAGGGCTGCGTCCAGTCGCGCTCGACGCGCTCGGGCGGCACCGGCATGCCGCGGCGCGCGAGGTGACGCAGGAACCCGTCGTAGAGGCTCGGCGACTCGAGCAGGCGCTGCAAACGCTCGTGGGTCGGCGGGTCGTGCCGCTGCACCTCGAGGAAGCGCGCGTTCTTGTTGCCCATCAGGAACTCGATGGCGCGGAACTGGAACGACTGCAGCCCGGAGGCGGGACCGAGCACGTCGCGGAACTCGACGTACTCCGAGGGCGTGAGCGTCTCGAGCACCGACCACTGCTCGAAGAGCTGGCGCTGCACCTGCTTCACGCGCGCGAGGATCTTGAAGCAGGGCGCGAGGTCGTCGGCCTGCACGTGCGCGATCGCTGCCTCGAGCTCGTGGATCATCAGCTTCATCCACAGCTCCGAGACCTGGTGCTGGACGATGAACAGCATCTCGTCGTGATGCGCCGAGCGCGGGCGCTGGGCGGCGAGCAGCTGCGGCAGGCACAGGTAGCCCCCGTAGGAGGTCTCGGCGGCGAGATCGGTGATGAAGCCGGGGTCTTTGCCTTTCATCGCACGACTATAATCGCAAAGCATTGCCGAGAGAACCTATGAAGCTGTGCGGCTTCCACATCAGCAACTACCACAACAAGGTGCGCATCGCCCTGCTCGAGAAGGGCGTCGCCTTCGAGGAAGACGCGAGCTGCCATCCCTCGCAGAAGCCCGAGTTCACCGCGCGCTCGCCGATGGGCAAGGTGCCGTTCCTCGAGCTCGACGGCGGCGTGCGGCTCGCCGAGTCGCAGGCGATCTGCGAGTACCTCGAGGAGGCCTACCCGCAGAAGCCGCTCCTGCCGCGCGACCCGCTCGCGCGCGCCAAGGTGCGCGAGCTGCTCGTCGTGCTGGAGATGCACGTCGAGCTGGTGGTGCGGCGCCTGTACCGCCAGGCGTTCTTCGGCGGCACCGTCAGCGACGAGGTGAAGCAGACGGCCGAGAAGGACCTCACCAAGGGGCTGCGCGCACTGCGCCAGCTGGCGAAGTTCGACCCGTACATCGCCGGAAGCGAGCTGACGCTCGCCGACTGCGCCGCCTTCGTGCACCTGCCGCTCGTCTCGCTCACCACGAAGATCATGTACGGGCGCGACTTCCTCGAGGACATGGCGCAGGTCAGGCCCTACCTGAAGATGCTCGGCGAGCGGCCCGCCTTCCGGCAGGTGAACGAAGACCGCAAGAGCGCGCAGGCCGCCCTGGCCAGAAAGTGACCGAGCTGCAGGAGTACCTGCGCTACCTGGTGACGCTGACGGCGGTGCTCGACCCGTTCCTCGCGGTGCCGATCTACCTCAGCGCCACCGCGCACTACGACGAGGGCCGCCGCGTTCGCCTCGCCAACGCCGTGACGCTGACGGTTTTCGCGGTGCTCGCCGCCTCGGCGCTCTTCGGCGAAGGGCTGCTGCGCCTCCTCGGCGCCAGCCTGCCCGCCTTCCAGGTCGGCGGCGGGCTGGTGCTGCTGCTGATGGCGCTCGCCATGCTGAACGCGCAGGTCGGCCAGATGCGGCAGACGAAGGCCGAGGCGGCGGAGCTCGAGTCGGGCGAGCTCTCCGGGGTGGTGCCGCTCGCGGTGCCGCTGCTCGCCGGGCCGGGGGCGATCAGCACCACCATCATCGCCGCGCAGCGCGGCGGCCTCGCGCACACCGCCGCGCTCGTCGGCTGCATCGTGCTGGTCTGCGCGCTGCTCTGGTCGCTGCTGCGGCTCGCGCATCCGGTCGGCGCGCGCATGGGCACCACCGGCCTCAACATCGCCACGCGCATCCTCGGGCTGCTCCTCGCCGCCATCGCCATCCAGACCATGGCCGAGGGCCTGCGCACCCTCTTCCCCGGCCTCGTCGATTAACGGCGCCGATTAACGGGGTCAGAACAAATTTGCTGTAAACCGCAAACTTGTTCTGACCCTCTTAAAGGGGTCCGAGGGGGTTTCGGGGCGGCCGCTCTTCGAGGATGTCTTCCATGCGGGCGCGGATCGCGCCCTTGATCTTCGGGTGGGTGAGGATGTAGAAGCGCTCCGCCTTGACCGCCGCGACCACGGCGCGCGCCACGTCGTCGGCCGAGAGGCGCCCGGAGGCGATCGCCTTGCGCAGCATCACCTGCTTTTCAAGAGTTTCCTTGGATAGCTGACCTTTTGCATGTCCCGCCGGCCGATTGCGCTCCGAATCGGCGATGCCGGTCGGCACGTAGGCGGGGCAGAGCACCGAGACGCCGACGCGCGAGCCGCGCTCGCGCAGGTCGTGGTAGAGCGATTCCGAGAGCGTCACCACGGCGTGCTTGGTCACGTTGTACGCGCCCGAGGCCGGCGGCGAGATGAGGCCGGCGACCGACGCGGTGTTGACGATGTGGCCCTCGTCCTGCGCGATCAGGCGCGGCGCGAAGGCGCGCACGCCGTGGATCACGCCCCACAGGTTCACGCCGAGGACCCACTTCCAGTCGTCGACGCTGTTCTCCCACGCCGCCCCGGCCACCGACACCCCGGCGTTGTTGCATACGACGTGCACGCGCGGCAGCGAATCGCAGAAGCGCTGCACGTCGGCGGCGCTCGAGACGTCGACCTTCATGGCCGACGCCTTTACTCCCCGTGCCTCGACGGACTTCAGGACCTCTGAAACATCGGCGACGTCGGCGAGCGCGACATCCATCCCCTCGCCGGCGAAGGCGAGCGCCATGGCGCGGCCGAGGCCGCTCGCCGCCCCGGTCACCGCCGCCACCTTGCCCTTCAGGTTCTCCATGCGTGCCAGAGCATGAACGATCCGCCGCAAAAAATCAGCGCCTCGATGAAGAGGACGTGCAGGTGCGCGCCCATGCGGGTGACGAGCCAGGCGGCGCAGGCGCTGCCCGGGATGGTGGCGAGCCCGATCACGGCGCCGGTCGCCGCCGCCTCGGCGTCGAGCAGGTCGAAGCGCTGGAAGAGCGCCGCCTTGCACAGGTCGAGCGCGATGGTGGCGAGCGCGTCGGTCGCCAGCACCGCCGGCCCGGCGAGCCCGGCGCCGAGGAGCAGCGACACCAGGATCACGCCGGTGCCGCTGGCGACGCCCGAGGCGAGCCCGAACACGCCCGAGCCGAGGGCGAGCGACGCATTGCCCAGGACCATCGATCTTGCCTTCAGGATCCTTCTTGCCGGAATGAAGGCGAGGACCAGCAGGCCGAGCACCGTGCCCAGGGCGCGCGCGTCGAGCAGGGTGTAGAGCCACGTGCCGAGCACGAGGAAGGGCAGCGACGCGGCGAGCACCAGCCCGAGCGTGCGCCGGTCGAGGCTGGCGCGGTAGAACCAGAAGCGCCCGGCGTTGATGATCACGCCGGCCACCGCGAGCACCGGGATGACGGCCTTGACGCCGATCAGCGGCGTGAGCGCGGCGGTGAGGATGACGCCGGTGCCGAAGCCGCCGACGCCGCCGAGCACCGCGGCGGCCAGCCCGACCGCCGCCACCGCGGCGAGCGTGGGCGCGTCGAGGAGCAACTAGCTCCGCGGCACGGCGCGCGGGCGCCCTTCGCGGTCGATGGCGACGTAGGTGAGCGTCGCCTCGGTGACCTTGACGACGGTCGGGTCCGAAGGCCGGCGCTCGGCGTAGACCTCGACCGTGACGGTGACCGAGGTGTTGCCGATGCGCTCGAGCTCGACGTAGAACGAGAGCAGGTCGCCGATCTGCACCGGCTGCTTGAAGATGAACTCCTTCACCGCCACCGTGGCGACGCGGCCGCGCGCCAGGCGCGCCGCCACCGTGCCGCCGGCGATGTCGACCTGCGACATGATCCAGCCGCCGAAGATGTCGCCGTGCTGGTTGGCGTCGGCGGGCATGGGCACGACGCGCAGCGCCGGGGTCTTATTTTTTGGCAGCTCGCTCATTCAGGTAATGCAAGGGCCCGCCACGGAACGGCGCGAAGCCGGTGCCGAAGATCAGCCCGGCGTCGATCAGGTCGGCGTCGGCGACGATGCCTTCCTGCAGCACCTGGTTCGCCTCGTGCAGGTAGGGCTCGATCAGCGCCTCGACGAGCTGCGCGTCGTAGGCGTCGGGCTGGCCCTTCACCGGCTTGCCGCTCATTTTCCCGCCCTCGTAGCGGTAGATGCCCTGGCCGCTCTTCTTGCCGAGCTGGCCGAGCGCCACCTTGTTCTGCAGCAGCTCCGGCACCTGCGCCGGCCGCGAGCCGGCGTGCACGGCGAGCGACTTGCCCGCGGCGAGGCAGATGTCGAGGCCGACGGTGTCGGTGAGCTCCGCCGGCCCCATCGGCATGCCGAACTCCTCCATCGCCGCGTCGAGCGTCTCGGGCTTCATGCCCTCGTCGAGCATGCGGAAGGCGTTCTGCATGTACGGCCCGAGCACGCGGTTCACCAGGAAGCCCGGCGAGTCCTGCACCGGCAGCGGCAGCTTGTCGATCTGGCGGACGAACGCAGCGGCCCTTGCCAGGAATTCCTCCCTGGTCCTTTCTCCTCTAACAACTTCTACGAGCTGCAGCTGGGGCACCGGATTGAAGAAGTGGATGCCCACCAGGCGCGAGGGATCCTTGAGCGCGGTGGCGATGTCGGCGAGCTTGAGGCTCGAGGTGTGGGTGGCGAGCACCGCGTCGGGCTTCGCCATCGCCTCGAGCCTGGCGAAGAGCTCGCGCTTCGCCTGCCGGTTCTCGAAGATCGCCTCGATGATCACGTCGGCGCCGCGCGCGCCGGCGCCCGAGGCGTCGGGGATCAGCCGGTCC
>JBQTJF010000107.1:0-28944 GCA_052387375.1 Betaproteobacteria bacterium | reverse complement strand
GGCGAAGCTGCCGTGGCGCTCGCTCGGCGTCGACATCGTGCTCGAGTGCACGGGCCTGTTCACCAGCAAGGCGAAGGCCGGCGCGCACATCCAGGCCGGCGCGAAGAGGGTGATCATCTCGGCGCCGGGCGAAAAGGACGTCGACCGCACCGTGGTGTTCGGCGTGAACCACAAGACGCTGAAGGATTCCGATACGGTGATCTCCAACGCATCGTGCACCACCAACTGCCTCGCGCCGCTCGTGAAGGCGATCGACGACCGCATCGGCGTCGCCTCGGGCCTCATGAACACCATCCACTCGTTCACCAACGACCAGGTGCTCACCGACGTCTACCACAAGGACCTGCGCCGCGCGCGCGCCGCCGGCCACAACATGATCCCGACCAAGACCGGCGCCGCCGCTGCGGTCGGCCTGGTGCTGCCGCACCTGAACGGCAAGCTCGACGGCTACTCGATCCGCGTGCCGACCATCAACGTCTCGATCGTCGACCTGACCTTCGTCGCCAAGAAGCCGACCACGGTCGAGGAGGTGAACCGCGCCGTGAAGCAGGCGTGCGAGGGCGACCTCAAGGGCGTCCTCGCGTACAGCACCGAGCCGCTCGTGTCCTCGGACTTCAACCACAACCCGGCGAGCTCGATCTTCGACTCGACCCTGACGCGCGTCTCCGACGGCACGCTGGTCAAGGTGTCCTCGTGGTACGACAACGAGTGGGGCTTCTCCAACCGCATGCTCGACGTCGCTGCGGTCTTCGCTGAGGTGGGCGCGGCGCTGGCGAAGTAATGAAGTTCAAGCGCATGTCCGATGTGGACTTGCGCGGCAAGCGCGTCTTCATCCGCGCCGACCTCAACGTGCCGCAGGACGATTCCGGCACGATCACCGACGACACGCGCATCCGCGCCTCCGTGCCCGGCATCCGCCTCGCGCTCGACAAGGGCGCCGCGGTCATGGTCACCTCGCACCTCGGCCGTCCCACCGAGGGCGCGCTCAAGCCGGAAGATTCTTTACTGCCAATTGCCAAACGGCTCTCCGAGCTGCTGCGCACCGATGTGCCCCTCGTCGCCAACTGGATAGACGGCGTCGACGTCAAGCCCGGCCAGGTGGTGCTGCTCGAGAACTGCCGCGGCAACAAGGGCGAGAAGGCCGACGACGAGAAGCTCGCGCGCAAGATCGCCGCGCTCTGCGATGTCTACGTGAACGACGCCTTCGGCACCGCGCACCGCGCCGAGGCGACGACGCACGGCGCGGCGCGCTTCGCCAAGGTCGCCTGCGCCGGGCCGCTGATGGCCGCCGAGCTCGACGCGCTCGGCAAGGCGCTGGCGAGCCCGAAGCGGCCGCTGGTCGCCATCGTCGCCGGGTCGAAGGTCTCGACCAAGCTCACCGTGCTCGCGGCGCTGGCGAAGAAGGTCGACCAGCTCGTCGTCGGCGGGGGCATCGCCAACACCTTCCTGCTCGCCCAGGGCAAGCCGGTCGGCAAATCCTTGGTGGAAGAAAAGCTTCTGGAGGAAGCCCGGAAGCTCATGCAGGCGGTCAAGGTACCGCTGCCGTCCGATGTCGTGGTCGCGACCGAGATGTCGGAGCGGGCGCGGGCGAGCACCAAGGACGTTGCCGCGGTGGAGAAGGACGAGATGATCCTCGACATCGGGCCAAAGTCGCGCGAAGCGCTGGCGAAGGTCGTCGCGCAAGCCGGCACCATCGTCTGGAACGGGCCGGTCGGGGTGTTCGAGATGGCGCCCTTCGCCAAGGGCACCGAGGCGCTCGCACGCGCCATCGCCGCATCGAGCGCCTTCTCGCTCGCTGGCGGCGGGGACACCATCGCCGCAATAGTGAAATATGGTTTAGAAGAAAAAATTTCTTATATCTCCACTGGCGGGGGCGCGTTCCTGGAGTTTCTCGAGGGAAAGACGCTCCCCGCCGTCGCCGCGCTCGAAGCCCGCGCCGATGGTTAGGCACTTGACCGTAGAGACCAGCGGGCAGGGCTTGCGCGAGATCACCCGCGAGGTGCAGAAGATCGTCAGCGAGGGGAAGATCGAGGAAGGCCTTTGCACGCTCTTCCTCCGCCACACCTCCGCGAGCCTCCTCATCCAGGAAAACGCCGACCCGACAGCGAAGCGCGACCTCGAGCGCTGGCTGAACCGCCTCGTGCCCGAGGGCGACCCGTTCTACAGCCATGACGCCGAGGGGCCGGACGACATGCCCTCGCACATCAAGGCCGCCTTGACCGCCTGCTGCCTTTCCATACCGATCGCCAAGGGGAAGCTGGCGTTGGGCACCTGGCAGGGCGTCTACCTGTGGGAGCATCGCCGGCGCGGCGCGGCGCGCGAGATCGTGCTGCACCTCGCCGCTTGAGGCTCTCCAGCGCCATCGCCGGCGAAGCGGCCGGGCCGCTCGAGCACGAGGTCGACGCGCGCTGGCTGATGGCCTACAGCGCCGGCCTGGGCGAGACCGACGCGCGCTACTACGACACCGAGCGCGGCGTGATGGCGCACCCGCTCTTCCCGGTCTGCTACGAGTGGCCGGTGGCGCAGCCGCTGCGCGCGCTGCCGGCGCTCAAGCCCCTCTTCCCGCAGCTCCTGCACGCGCAGCACGACCTGCGCCTCCACCGCGCGCCGCGCGCCGGCGACCGGCTGCGCCTCGCGGCGCGCATCGTCGCCGTGGCGCAGCGCAAGCCCGGCGCGTTCGTGGTGTTCCGCTTCGCGGCGCGCGACGCCAACGGCGAGCCCGTCACCACCACCGACTTCGGCGCGCTCTACCGCAACGTGACCGTGGAAGGCGGCGACCGGCAGATCGACGCGGTGGAAGATGCGCCCTCGTCGACAGGGGAGCTTTCCAGGGTCGGAGAACTTCACATCCCGGCGAATGCGGCGCATGTTTATACCGAATGCGCGCGCATCTGGAACCCGATCCATACCGACGCGCCGCCGGCCTGCCGACCATCATCCTGCACGGGACCGCGACGTTGGCATTGTCTATCTCAAGAATCCTTTCTTTTTTCGGCATTGCATCGGACACGGTACGCCGCGTGCAGTGCCGCTTCAGCGGCATGGCGCCGATGCCGGCGACGCTCGGCCTCCACGCCGCCCGGCAGGGCGAGGGCATCGCGCTCGAGACGCGCAACGAGCGCGGCGAGGCCGTGATCTCCCGCGGCTACCTCACGCTGTAGGCTACTTTTTCAAAAATGGGTACGATCGTACCCATTTCGGCTTCCTGCACCTCTGTTTCCAGGGCCGGTAACTGCAGGGCGCGCAGCTTGGCGATGGCCTCGCTGATCTCTTTCTGCTTGGCCTCGATGATGTCGAGGATCTCCTCGGGCGTGCGCGTATCCTCATTGGACTTAGCGTTTGGATTGACTGCTTTCGGGTCGAAGCCCTTGCGCTGGATGTCGGCGCATCACGTCACAGATGGCCTTGATCGCGCCGTTCGGCGACTGCTGCGTTGTGTGCCGCTTGCCGTTAGCGCCGTGTTCGTTTCTTTTCATTCGTCTCGTTCGATTGAGTGCGCAACGCCGGCGCGTCGAGGATGTCGAGCAGCTCCTGCGCTACGTATACTCTCCCGCGCCTGGCATCATCCCTTTGCGTCACGACCTTGTGCCTGACCAGCCAGTCTATCTGGCGCTGTGCAGTTGTGAACGCGATGCCGAGCTCGTTCGCGGCGCCGCCAACCGTAATAAACGGGTTGGCCGTCAGGCGATCGACGAGCGCCATGACGGTCTTTGTCTGTCGGCTCGCCAGTTTCCGGCGCCACTTCTCTCTCAGGGCGTCGATCTTTTCGATCCTGCCGATCGCGTCCTGCGACTGCTCGGTTACGCCGTTGAGAAAGTAGAGGATCCAGGAGCTCCAGTCGTCCCTCTCCGTCACTCCGGTGAGCAAATCATAGTAGTCGCCGCGCGATGCTTCGAAGAAGGCCGAGAGGTAGAGCAGGGGCGAGGGAAGGACTCCGCGCTCGATCAGGAACAGCACGATCATCAGCCGTCCGACGCGCCCGTTGCCGTCAATGAACGGATGGATCGCCTCGAACTGATAGTGCAGGAGCGCGGCTTGCAGCAGGGGCGAGAGATCGCGCTCGTGCATGTATTTCTCCCACGCGGCGAGGCATCCCGGCACCTCGTTCGGCGGCGGAGGCACGAAGCGAGCGGTATCCACGGTCGCGCCGCGCGGGCCGATCCAATTCTGGATGCGGCGGAACTCCCCGGGGGCCGCGCTGTCACCCCGCACGCCCTTCATCAGCAGCCGGTGCAGCTCGCGCACCATCCTGAGCGAAAGCGGCAGGTCCTTGAGCAGCGACACGCCCTTCTCGAGGGCGAGCACGTAGTTGCGAACCTCCTTCAGGTCCTCCGGCGCGCGGTCGACGGCCGCCCCCGCCTCGTCCGCCAATAACTCACCGAGCGTAGCTTGTGTCCCTTCGATCCGGCTCGAAAGCACCGCTTCCCGCCGCATGAACGGCCGCAGCAGCAGGTGCGGGTTCTGCAGCTTCGCTCCTTGTCCGGCCAGACGTCCAAGCGCCCGGTCCGCCTCAGAGGCGGCCTGGAGGAGCTCCTTCTTCCAGTCGAGCTTCGGCGGCAGCGGCGCCGGCACGAACGCCCGCCCGCCCCCAGACACCGCCACGTACGTCCCCGGCGGTTGCTCGACAACCCTCGACTTCGCCAACCCTGCTCCCCCAGCCCCGGGCACATCGCCCTCGGGCTCTTATTTTCGATTGTGGCACAAAACGAGAATAAGGCCCACCTCTTATTTTCGTTTTGCCCAAAAAACGAAAATAACGGAAGTCCTTATTAGCGCCGACGAAAACAAGAAAACCGCTTACTTTCGTTTTGCCGCCAAAACGCTAATAAGGCGCGGAGCTTTGAAAGAAAACCGCCGTTTTCTTTAAAAGCCCCCTCGAGCTTTTAAAGCGCCCTTTCAAAACTCGCCGCGGAACGCCCGGCGCAGCTTCGATCAGCGCCACGGCCGCGTGTCTGACTCGTTATAGGGCACGGTTCAAGGCATTGCATTTGCTACACTCACCAGCTTCCATGCTGCGTTCCACCAAGATCGTCGCCACGCTGGGGCCCGCGTCGTCCGAGCCGGCCATACTGGAGCGCATGATCCGCGCCGGGGTGGACGTGGTGCGGCTCAATTTCTCGCACGGCGCCGCGCAGGACCACGAGGCGCGCGCGGCGCTGGTGAAGGAGCTGTCCGCCAAGGTCGGGCGCACCGTCGCCATCATGTGCGACCTGCAGGGGCCGAAGATCCGCGTCGGCAAGTTCAAGGACGGCAAGGCGACGCTCGAGAAGGGCAAGCGCTTCATCCTCGACGCCGGCTGCGCGATGGGCGACGGCGAGCGCGTCGGCCTCGACTACAAGGAGCTGCCGCAGGACGTCGAGCCCGGCGCGCTGCTGCTCCTCGACGACGGCAAGATCGTGCTGGAGGTCACCGACGTGCGCGGCGACGAGGTGCAGACGCTGGTGCGCCAGGGCGGGGTGCTCTCCAACAACAAGGGCATCAACCGCCAGGGCGGCGGCCTGACCGCGCCGGCGCTGACCGCGAAGGACATGGAGGACATCCGCACCGCGGCGAAGATCCAGGCCGACTACCTCGCGGTGTCCTTCCCCAAGACCGGCGCCGACATGTACATGGCGCGCGAGCTGATGCGCGCCGCCGGCGGCAGGGCCTTCCTCATCGCCAAGATCGAGCGCGCGGAGGCGGTCGGCGAGGCCGCGCTCATCGACATCATGCGCGGCTCAGACGGCATCATGGTGGCGCGCGGCGACCTGGCGGTCGAGGTCGGCGACGCCTCGGTGCCGGCGCTGCAGAAGAAGATGATCCGGCTCGCGCGCGAGCAGAACAGGCTCACCATTACCGCCACGCAGATGATGGAGTCGATGGTCTCCAGCCCGGTGCCGACGCGCGCCGAGGTGTCGGACGTGGCCAACGCGGTGCTCGACGGCACCGACGCGGTGATGCTCTCGGCCGAGACCGCGAGCGGCCGCTACCCGGTGGAGGTGATCGAGGCGATGGACCGCATCTGCGTCGAGGCCGAGCAGACGCAGCCGATCAGCCTCGAGCAGGACTTCCTCAACCGCGTCTTCACGCGCGTCGACCAGTCGATCGCCATGGCGGCGCTGTTCACCGCCTACCACCTGAAGGTGAAGGCGATCGCCTCGCTCACCGAGTCGGGCTCGACCGCGCTGTGGATGAGCCGCCTCAACTCCGGCGTGCCGATCTATGCGCTCACCTCGCAGACCGCGACGCGCTACCGCTGCGCGCTCTTCCGCGACGTCTTCCCGCTGATGGTCAAGTACGTCGGCCACGACCGCGAGGAGCTGCTGCGCGAGGCGGAGAAGGTCCTGGTGCAGCACAAGGTGGTCAAGGCGGGCGACCTGATCGTGCTCACCATCGGCGAGCCGATCGGCAAGAGCGGCGGCACCAACACCATGAAGATCGTCAAGGTCGGGGAGCACCTCCAGTCATGAGCCAGGTCATGGATCTCGCTTCGCGTTTCGTCGACCCGAAGCGCATGGCGTGGCAGAAGACGCCCTACGCCGGCATCGAGTTCAAGCCGCTGCTCGTCGAGAAAGCGAGCGGCCTGATGACGCTGCTCATGCGCATCGCGCCGGGGGTCAGGCTGCCCGACCACGAGCACGTCGAGATCGAGCAGACCTACGTGCTGCAGGGCAGCCTCGTCTGCCCCGAGGGCGAATGCAAGGCTGGGGAGTTCGTCTGGCGCCCGGGCGGCAGCCGCCACGAGGCCTGGGCCGGCGCCGAGGGCGGGCTGATGCTGGCGATGTTCCAGCTGCCCAACAAGTTCTTCCAGCCCGACGGGCGCGAGACGGACTTTCTCGGCAACGACTGGCAGAAGGCCTGGGGCGGCCTGCGCTAGCCGGCGCGCCTCGCCCGCATGCGCATCGCGCTGTGCAACGAGGTGATCGCGCCGATGCCGTTCCCGGCGCAGTGCGAGTACGCGGCGAAGCTCGGCTACGACGGCCTCGAGCTCGCGCCCTACACGCTTTCCGAGGAGCCGCACCGCCTGGGCGCGGCGCAGCTCGCCGCCGCGCGCAGCGCCGCGGCGGCGGCGGGCATCGCCGTCACCGGCCTGCACTGGCTGCTGGTGAAGCCCGCCGGGCTCTCGATCAGCACGCGCGACGACGCGGTGCGCCGGCGCACGCTCGACGTGATGCGCGCCTTCGTCGACCAGTGCGCCGAGCTCGGCGGCCGCTACCTCGTGCACGGCTCGCCGCACCAGCGCCGCGTCGACCCGGGCGACACGCGCGCCGCGGCGCTCGCGCGCGCGCAGGAATGCTTCGCCGCGGTGGCGGAGCACGCGGCCAAGGCGGGCGTCGTCTATTGCGTCGAGCCGCTCTCGCCCGAGCAGACCCCCCTCATCAACACTATAGAAGAGGCAGTTCGCATCACTTCCGCCGTGGGGAGCTCTTCCCTCAAAACCATGGTGGATTGCAGCGCCGCGGCGCGCAGCGAGAAGGAGCCGGTGGCGGCGCTCGTCGATCGCTGGCTGCCGCAGGGCGTGATCGCGCACGTGCAGGTCAACGACCGCAACCGCCGCGGCCCGGGGCAGGGCGAGCAGAAGTTCGCGCCGCTCTTCGCCGCGCTGCGGCGCCACGGCTACGCGGGCGACATCGCCGTCGAGCCCTTCGACTACGTGCCCGACGGGCCGGCTGCGGCGGCGCGCGCCATCGGCTACCTGCGCGGCATTGTCGAGGCCCTGGCTTGAGGTTCTCCATCGAGGAGATTTCCCTGCTGGAACGCGACGTGCTGCTGCGCCTGCCGTTCCGCTTCGGCGCGGTGACGCTCACGCAGGCGCCGCAGGCCTTCGTGCGCGCGCGCATCCGCCTCGCGAACGGCGCCCGCGGCGAGGGCGGTGCGGCGGAGATGCTGGTGCCGAAATGGTTCGACAAGGACCCGGCGCTCAGCGACGAGCAGAACTTCGCCCAGCTGCGCGCCTCGCTCGCGCTGGCGCGCGACGCCTACCTCGCCGGCGGCGAGAACAGCGCCTTCGGCCACTCGATCGACAACTACGGGCCGCAGATCGCCGTCGGCGCGACGCAGGGGCTGAACAGCCTGGTCGCCTGCTTCGGCCCGGCGCTCATCGACCGCGCCGTCCTGGATGCACTTTGCCGCGCCCTGAGGATTTCTTTCTATCAAGCAGTGCGAAGCAATGTTCCCGCCATTTCCGCGCCCGGCTGGCAGGCGGACCTGTTGGCCTTCGACATGGAAGCGTTCCTCGAGGACCTCGCGCCGCGCGAGCGGATCGCCGCCCGGCATACCGTGGGTCTGCTGGACCCGATAACAAGGAAATCCTTGCATGACGGACTGCCGGAGACCCTCGAGGAGGTCATCGGGCGCTATGGCCACCGCTGGTTCAAGCTCAAGGTGAGCGGCGACATCGAGGCCGATGTCGAGCGCCTGGCCGAGATCGCCGCGGTGCTCGACCGCTCGAGCCAGCCCTACCAGGCGACCCTCGACGGCAACGAGCAGTTCGATTCGGCCGAGAGCGCGCTCGAGCTGTGGCGGCGCGTCAAGGCGGAGCCGCGGCTGCGCCGGCTCGCCGCGAGCGTGCTGTTCATCGAGCAGCCGGTGAGGCGGGCGAACGCGCTGGCGCAGGACGTCGCGGACCTGGCCGAGGAGAAGCCGGTCATCATCGACGAGTCGGACGACTCGCTGGAAGCCTTCCCGCGCGCGCGGCGCCTGGGCTACACCGGCGTGTCCTCGAAGACCTGCAAGGGCCTGTACAAGTCGCTGCTCAACGCCGCGCGCTGCCGCATGTGGAACCGCGAGGAGGGCGCCGAGCGCTATTTCATGTCCGGCGAGGACCTCACCGTGCAGGCCGGCCTCGGCGTGCAGCAGGACCTGGCGCTCGTCTCGCTGCTCGGGCTCTCGCACGTCGAGCGCAACGGCCATCATTACGTCAACGGCATGGCCGGCCTGCCGCAGGCCGAGCAGGACGCGTTTCTCGCCGCGCATCCCGACCTCTACGAGAAGAGCCATGGCGCCGTGCGCCTGAAGATAAGGGACGGCAACCTCGAGATCGGATCGCTCGCCTGCCCGGGCTTCGCCAGCGCCGCCGTCCCCGAATGGGGCTCGATGAGGAGCATGGCATGAGCCAGGAGAAACGCATCGGCGTCATCATGCACGGCGTCACCGGCCGGATGGGCATGAACCAGCACCTCATCCGCTCGATCCTGGAGATCCGCAAGCAGGGCGGCGTGGCGCTCGCCGACGGCACGCGCCTGATGCCCGATCCGCTGCTGGTCGGCCGCAATCCGAAGAAGATCGAGGAACTGGCGAGGCAGCACGGGGTGCGGCGCTGGACGACCGATCTGGACAAGGCATTGGCTAGCGAAGACGAGGTGTTCTTCGATGCCGCTTCAACCCAGCTGCGCCCGGCGCTTCTCAAGCGCGCCATCGCCGCGGGCAAGCACGTCTATTGCGAGAAGCCGGTGGCCACCAACCTCGCGGAGGCGAAGAGCCTGTACGCCGCGGCGAAGAAGGCGCGCATCAAGCACGGCGTCGTGCAGGACAAGCTGTGGCTGCCGGGGATGCTCAAGCTGGCGAAGCTGCGCGACCGGGGCTTCTTCGGCCGCATCCTCTCGGTGCGCGGCGAGTTCGGCTACTGGGTGTTCGAAGGCGACCGGGGAAGTGGGCAGCCCGCGGCGCAGCGGCCCTCCTGGAACTACCGCAAGCAGGACGGCGGCGGCATCATCCTCGACATGCTTTGCCACTGGCGCTACGTGCTCGACGACCTGTTCGGCGAGGTGCGGGCGGTCTCCTGCCGCGGCGCCACGCACATCCCGTGGCGCTGGGACGAGAACGGCAAGAAGTACAAGGCAAGCGCCGACGACGCCGCCTACGCCACCTTCGAGCTCGCCGGCGGCGTCATCGCCCACTTCAACTCCTCCTGGACCGCGCGCGTGCGCCGCGACGATTTGCTCACCCTGCAGGTGGATGGCACAAACGGCAGCGCCGTCGCCGGTCTGCGGCGTTGCCTGATTCAACCTTACGAGAAAACGCCCAAACCGGTCTGGAACCCGGACATTCCCCAGCCGATCGACTTCTTCGCCGGCTGGGAGGAGGTGCCCGACGAGAGCACCGACAACGCCTTCAAGGCGCAGTGGGAGCTCTTCCTGCGCCATGTCGCCGGCGAGCGCGGCTGGCGCTGGGGCCTGCTTGAGGGCGCGAAAGGCGTGCAGCTCGCCGAGCTCGGCCTGAAGAGCTGGAAGCAGAAGAAGTGGCTCGACGTGCCGAGGCTCAAGTCATGAAGCGCGACACGCTCCTCACGATAAAGCTTCCCACCGGCAATTACGCCGTGCGGGAACCCGGCTCGTTCACCAAGCCCAAAACCCCATTCAACCGCAAAGCCCTAGCCGCGGCGCATGTCGTCGCCGATCCCCTCTCGACGAAGGAGCCGTGGCTCGAGGCAGCGATCGACTGGGACGCCACGCTCGCCTACCGTCGCCACCTCTGGTCCTGGGGCTTCGGCATCGCCGAGGCGATGGACACCGCGCAGCGCGGCATGGGACTGGACTGGACGAGCTCGCTGGAGTTGATCCGGCGCACCGTCGCCGAAGGTGCGGGGTTCGTCGCATCCGGCGCCGGCACCGATCATCTACCTCCTGGGCAGCATTCGATTGAACAAATCGTTGCCGCGTATGAGATGCAATGCGCGGCGATCGAGAAGCTCGGCGGCAGGATCATCCTCATGGCGAGCCGTGCCCTCGCCGCGGCGGCCAGGTCGCCGGACGATTACGCGCGCGTCTACGAGCGCATCCTGTCGCAGGTGAAGGAGCCGGTGATCATCCACTGGCTGGGCGAGATGTTCGACCCGGCGCTGGAAGGCTACTGGGGCAGCAAGGACCATTACGCGGCGATGGAGTGCTGCCTTTCGGTGCTACGGAAGAATTCCTCCAAGGTGGACGGCATCAAGATCTCGCTGCTCGACAAGGACAAGGAGATCGCCATGCGGCGCCGGCTGCCCAAAGGAGGGGTTGGGGGCCCCGCCGATCCCCAACCTGGCGTGCGCATGTACACCGGCGACGACTTCAACTTCGCCGAGCTGATCGAGGGCGACGCGCAGGGTCATTCGGACGCGCTGCTCGGCATCTTCGACGCCATCGCGCCGGCCGCCTCGCACGCGCTTTCCGCCCTTGCAGTCAATGACAAGAGTCTCTATTACGAAACCCTCGAACCCACGGTGCCCTTGTCGCGCCACATCTTTTGCGCGCCGACCCGCTTCTACAAGACCGGGGTGGTGTTCATGGCGTGGCTGAACGGCCACCAGGAGCATTTCGTCATGGTCGGCGGCCAGCAGTCGGCGCGGCACGTGCTGCACCTCGCCGAGCTCTTCCGCCTCGCCGACGCCGCCGGGCTGCTCGCCGACCCGCCGCTCGCCTGCGCGCGCATGAAGCAGCTGCTCGCGCTGCATGGCTGCGCCTGAGCTGCGCCTGTCGCTCAACGGGGCGACGGTGCGCAGGCAGTGGAACCTGGCGCAGATCATCGAGGGCTGCACGCGCCACGGCATCCAGGGCATCTCGCCGTGGAGGGATCAGGTTGCGAATCTCGGATTAACAAGAACTGCTTCCTTGATAAGACAACACGGGCTGACCGTGACCGGGCTGTGCCGCGGCGGCTTCTTCACCGCCGAGGACTGGCGCGACGACAACCGCCGCGCCATCGAGGAGGCGCACGCTCTCGGCGCGCAATGCCTGGTGCTAGTGGTCGGGGGGCTGCCGGCCGGGTCCAAAGACCTGCGCGGCGCAAGGGAACGGGTGAAGGACGGCATAGCCGCGATGCTCCCGGAGGCGAGAGCTGCCGGGGTGCCCCTTGCCATCGAGCCGCTGCACCCGATGCAGGCCGCCGAGCGGGCGTGCGTCAACACGCTGGAACAGGCGCTCGACCTTTGTGATCATTTTCAGGAAGGTATCGGGGTGGCCGTGGACGTCTATCACGTCTGGTGGGACCCGAAGCTGGAAGCGCAGATCGCACGGGCCGGCAAGCGCATCCTCGCCTACCACATCTGCGACTGGCTGGTGCCGACGCGCGATCTCCTCAACGACCGCGGCATGATGGGCGACGGCGTCATCGATCTGCCCTTGATAAGGCGTTGGGTGGAGCGCGCAGGCTACGCGGGCTTCCAGGAGGTGGAGATCTTTTCCGCGCTCGACTGGTGGCGGCGCGACCCGGACGAGGTGTTGCGAACGTGCGTCGAGCGGCTCAGGTACTGCTGAGACCAAGGACAGACCACGATCTTTGAGCCTTGGAAGAAGGCGCCAAAGGACGCTTTTGTGTCCCGATCGGGACACACCTAAAAATACGGTGCTCCCTGGGCGTTGACGTAGAGCGCGTAGAGCGAGGTGGTGGCGGCCATGAACAGGCGGTTGCGGTGCAGGCCGCCGAAGCAGACGTTGGCACAGCGCTCGGGCAGGTCGATGCGGCCGATCAGGCGCCCGTCCGGGTTGAAGACGTGCACGCCGTCGAGGCCCTCGGCGCCCATCCCCCAGCCGCACCAGAGGTTGCCCTCGGTGTCGACGCGGAAGCCGTCGGGCGTGCCGGCCGGGCCGGCGTCGATCAGCACACGCCGGTTGGAAAGATTGTTGCTGGCGACATCAAAGGCCAATATCTTGCGCGGCACCGAGCGCGACTCGACGATGTAGAGGATGCTCTCGTCGGGCGAGAAGGCGAGGCCGTTGGGCTGGTTGATGCCTTCGGCGACCACCTCGAGCCCGTCCTCGCTCCAGCGGTAGACGTGCGTCGGCAGCTCGGCGTCGGCCTTCGCGCCTTCGTACCAGGAGAGGATGCCGAAGCTCGGGTCGGTGAACCACAGCGAGCCGTCCGACTTGCAGACGATGTCGTTCGGCGAGTTGAGCCTCCTGTTGTTGAAGGAATCCACCAGCGTCACCACCTGCCCGTCGAGCTCGGTGCGGCACACCCTGCGGCCGCCGTGCTCGCAGGTGACAAGCCGCCCCTGGCGGTCGCGCGTGTTGCCGTTGGCGTAGCCCGACGGCTTGCGCCATACGCTCACCGCGCCGGTCTCCTCGTCCCAGCGCAGCATCTGGTTGCCGGGCACGTCGCTCCAGAGCAGGCAGCGCTGATCGCCGAACCACACCGGCCCCTCGGCCCAGCGCGTCAGGCCGCCGGCGAGGCGCTCCACCTTGGCGAGCGGCAGGCGCAGCCGCGCGAAGGCGCCGTCGACGTCCTGCACCGCGGCGTCGGGCACGCGCTGGCTCGCTCTCCACTCGCTCATCGGCGCCTCTGCTAGGATTCCTCCGTCATCATACAAGCGCTACCGCAAGCTCGCCGCCGAGCACGGGACGCGCAGGAAGCTCTTGCAGTGAGCCGGACGGTCGGCACGCTGGAGCGGCCGGATTGCCGCATCCACTACGAAGTCTTCGGCGAAGGGCCGCCGATCGTCTTCGCGCACGGCCTGGGCGGCAACCATCTCTCCTGGTGGCAGCAGGTGGCGCACTTCGCCGGGCGCCACACCTGCGTCGTCTTCTCGCACCGCGGCTTCCCGCCCTCGAGCTCCGTGCCCGGCGCGCGCGCGCCCGACGCCTATGCCGACGATCTGGGAGTTCTGTTGGATGAACTGCGTTTGGAGAGCGTTTCTCTCATAGGGCAGTCGATGGGCGGCTGGACCTGCCTCGAGTACGCGCTGCGCGAGCCGCAGCGCGTGCGCGCGCTGGTGATGGCTTCGACTTCGGGAACGCTGGATTTCTCGCAGCTGGGCGATGCCGAAGTGAAGGAGTGGATGGAAAAGGCCCCCGGCATGCTCGCCGCAATGGAGGCGCGCGGCGTGTACGCGGCAAGCGGCGAGCGCATGGCGCGCGAGCAGCCGGCGCTGGCGCAGCTCTACTGGCAGATCTCGCAGCTCACGCCGGCGGACTTCCGCGAGGCGGTGCGCCGGCGCATCCGCGAGCTGCGCGTGCGGCCGCCGTCGCTGCTCGGCGAGCTGCCGATGCCGGTGCTCTTCCTCACCGGCGACGAGGACTGGGTGTTCCCGCCGGCGGCCGGGCCGGCGCTCGCGCCGCTCGCGCGCAAGGGCCGCGCGGTGCGCGTGCCCGCCGCCGGGCACTCGGTCTATTTCGAGCGCGCCGCGCAGTTCAACCAGATCGTCGAGGAGTTCCTGTCATGAAGACCATTCTGATCACCGGCGCCACGGGCGACGTCGGCAGCCATCTGCGGCGGGAGCTGGCGGGGGAATATCACTTGCGACTTTCGGACAAGAGAGCCTTGAAGCCGGGCAAGGGAGAGAAATTCATCAAAACGGACATCGCGAAGATGGCCGATGCGCTGAAGATCACGAAAGGCGTGGACGCGATCGTGCATCTCGGCGGCTACTCGGTGGAGGGGCCGTGGCCGGCGATCCTGCAGGCCAACATCGTCGGCTGCTTCAACGTCTTCGAGGCGGCGCGACGCAACGGCGTGAAGCGCATCCTCTTCCCCACCAGCAACCACGCCGTGGGCTTCTACCGGCGCGACCAGACCATCGACCACCGCGTCACCCCGAAGCCCGACAGCCGCTACGGCGTCTCCAAGGTGTTCGGCGAGGCGCTCGGCAGCCTCTATGCCGACAAGTACGGCATGGAGGTGTTCATGATGAGGATCGGCAACGTCAACCCGAAGCCGATCGACAAGCGCCGGCTCTCGCTGTGGTTCAGCCCGCGCGACCTGGCGCAGCTTGTCTCGATCGGCATCGAGCACCCGGGCATCAAGTTCGAGATCGTGTACGGCATCTCCGGCAACAAGCGCGCCTGGTACGACAACGCGAACGCCGCGCGCCTCGGCTACCGGCCGCAGGACGATTCGGAGCTGTTTGCAGAAGAAGTGCTCAAAAATGAAAAGCCGAGCAATGACCCGATCGCCGAGGCGCACCAGGGCGGGGTCTTCTGCACGGCGGAGGAAGTGCCGAATCCAGCGGCTACGGCTTCAGCGCCTCGCAGAGTTCGCCGATGAGGCGGTTCACCGCCGCCGGCGCCTGGAGCATCGTGAAGTGGCCGGTATCCGGGACGATCTCGACGCGCGCGCCTCTGGCGCAAAGCAATTCCGTATAGGAGCTCGTCTCGCCGGGGCGCATCGGCACGCGGCGCCCGGCGGCGTTTCGCATCGTGCTCTGGATGGCGAGGAGCGGCGCGCGCACCGCCGCGAGCGCGGCATCGAACGTCGCCGCGTCCCAGCGCGCCATGCGCGGCCACAGCTCGGGTCCGAGCCCGGCGCTGGTGCGTACGGCACGCGCGACGATCGCGTCGGCCTCGGGCGATGGCCTGAAGAACATCTGCCGGAACAGGTCCTCGGCGAAGGCGGCGTAGCCGGCCTTGGCGATCGCGGCGCGCGCGGCGCTCTCGGCCGCCTGCGGATCTCCGCTCGCGAGCCGGCTGCCGTCGACGAGCACGAGGCCGGCGATGCGCTCGGGCGCGAGACGGTTCGCCTCGAGCACGACGCGGCAGCCCATGCTGTGGCCGACGAGAACGGCTCCCGAAAGCTCCAGGTTCATCACCAGCGCCGCGACGTCGCCGCCGTAGTGCTCGATCGAGCATTCCTCGGCGCGGCCGGGCGTCAGCCCGTGGCCGCGGAGATCGCAGGCCACGACTTCATGCCTCTTGCCGATCTCCTCCAGCTGGAAACGCCAATCCTCGTGGCTGCAGGCGAACCCGTGCACGAAGACGAGGGGCGGGCCGCCGCGCCCCTGCCGCAGGAAATGCAGGGCTACTCTTCCGCGCTCGCCTGCGGCTTGTGCGCGGCGACGAGCTTCTGCTGCAGGTGCGGCGGCGCCGGCTCGTAGTGGCTGAATTCCAGGCTGTACGAGCCGTGCCCCGCGGTGAGCGACTTCAGCCGCGCCGGGAAGTGCTCCAGCTCCGAGAGCGGCGCCTGCGCGGTGATCTGCACCAGCCCCGGGCGCGGCGTGTCGGAGCCCTTGATCTGGCCGCGGTGCCCGGAGAGCTCGCCGGCGATGTCGCCCATCTTGCTGTCGGGGGCGGTGATCGCGACGTTGACGAGCGGCTCGAGCACGATCGGCCGCGCCTTGCCGAGCGCGTCGAGGAAGGCCTTGCGGCCCGCGGACATGAACGCCACGTCCTTCGAGTCGACCGGGTGGCTCTTGCCGTCGTAGACGATGACGCGCACGTCCTGCAGCGGGTAGCCGGCGACGAAGCCCGACTCGAGGACGCTGCGCACGCCCTTCTCCACCGAGGGGATGAACTGGTTGGGGATGGCGCCGCCCTTGACGCTGTCGACGAACTCGAAGCCCTTGCCGCGCGGCAGCGGCTCGACCTTGAGATACACCTCGCCGAACTGCCCGGCGCCGCCGGTCTGCTTCTTGTGCCGGTTGTGGCCTTCGGCCCTGGCGGCGATGGTCTCGCGGTAGGGGATCGACGGCGGGCGGGTGTCGAGCTCGAGCTTGTACTGGCTCGACATCTTCTCCAGCACCGTCTTCAGGTGCATCTCGCCCAGCCCGCGCATCACCATCTCGTTCGCCTGCGCGTTGTGCTCGAGGCGGAAGCAGGGGTCCTCGGCCATGATCTTGTGCAGCACGTCGGAGACCTTCTGCTCGTCGCCGCGCTTCTTCGACTGCACCGCCAGGCCGAACACCGAGGTGGGCATCTCGAGCGGCCGCGCGTGCACGTGCGCGTCGGCGGCCGAGTCGTGCAGGATCTGGTCGAACTGGATCTCGTCCACCTTGGCGATGGCGCAGATGTCGCCGGGCAGCGCCTCGCTCACCTCGAGCTGTGTCTTGCCGCGCAGCTGGTAGAGGTGGCCGGGCTTGATCGGCTTGCGCCCCTCGCCCACGTAGAGCTGCATCCCGGGGGTGAGGCGCCCCTGGTGCATGCGGAACACCGCCAGGCGCCCGATGTAGGGGTCGATCTCGATCTTGAAGACGTGCGCGAGCACGTGCTTGCCCGGGTCGGGGATCGGCGCTAGCTCGGCCGGCTCGCCGCCGCCCGCGGGCGTGGAGAGGTAGGCCGGCGGGTTGGCTTCGGTCGGGTTGGGCAGCAGCTCGACGATGACGTCGAGGAGCTCGGCGATGCCGGCCCCGGTCTTCGCCGAGGCGAACACCACCGGGATGAGGTGCCCCTCGCGCAGCGCGCGTTCGAGCGGCGCGTGCAGCTCCTCGGGCGTCACCTCGCCCTTCTCGAGGTAGCGCTCCATCAGCTTCTCGTCGACCTCGACCACCTGGTCGATGAGCTTGCGGTGCGCTTCCTCGACCGAGGAGAAGTCCGCCTCGCCCGAAGGCGCGAAGAAGCAGTCCGAGACCCTGGTGCGGTTCGCCGCCGGCAGGTTGAGGGGCAGGCACTCGCGGCCGAAAGCCTGCTGGATGCGCTCGAGCAGGCCCTCGAGGTCGACATTGTCGGCGTCGATCTTGTTGACGATGACCAGGCGGTCGAGGCCGCGTTTCGCCGCCCACTGCATGAAGCGGCCGGTCATCATCTCCAGGCCGTTCTGCGCGTTGATGACGATGGCGGCGGTCTCCACCGCGGCGGTCGCCGGCAGCGCGTGGCCGAGGAAATCCGGGTAACCGGGGGTGTCGAGCAGGTGGATCTTGGTGTCCTTGTGGTCGAAGCTCGCGTCCGCGAGCTTCAGGGAGTGCTGCAGCTGCTTCTCGAGCGCGGTGTAGTCGCACACGGTGCTGCCGCGCTCGACGCTGCCCGCCGCCGGGATCGCCCCGGCCCCGGCGAGCAGCGCCTCGGCCAGGCTGGTCTTGCCCGAGCCCGACTGGCCGAAGAGCGCGATCGTCCTGATGCGTTTGATGGAATGCGGCACGGACCTTCCTCCTCCGAGGGGTTCCTCCGCGGAATTTATAGCAGCAAGGCCGGGGCGCGGGGAAGTACCCCTAGTGGGGGATATGCCGGGGGGTCGAGACGGCGAGGAAGATCTCGCGCAGGAAGAACAGCAGGCAGGCGATCAGCGCCAGCATCGCAAAAATGAACATCGCGCCAATGGTGTAGGAGAGATCGGCGCGCACGAAGGCGCCGAGGAAGGCGCCGGCGATGAGCAGGCAGATGAACAGGCCCGACACCACCGCGAAGAGGATGGCGAGGTAGACGAAGCGGATGCGCCGCGCGATGGTTGCCAGTTCCGCTTCGGCAGAAGGCCGCTCGCCCGGCGGCATGCGCGACAGCCCTTGCTCGAGGGCGCGGCGCCGGTCGACGGCCCGCCCCAGGCGGCCGCCGAGCGCCGCAAGCAGCGCGCCGATCGCGGTGAGCATGAACACCGGCGCCACTGCGAGCTGGATGACGCCGGCGATCTGCGGGACGTGGGGCTCCACGCCCGGGAGTCTAGTGGCTTACCTGTGGTTAGGGTCGCAGGGGCTGCAGCCGTCGCCGGGGAAGTGCCCCTGCTGTTGCTGCTGCGCCGCCTGCTGCTGCTGCGCTGCCTGGAACTGCTGCTCCTGCGCCTTGTCCTTGCGGCCCGCCACGACAGCCGCGGCGACGGCGACGCCGCCTGCGACCACCCACTTCAGCTCGACGCCGCCCATGGGCAGCAGGCTGAACATGCGGCTGTCGATGCGGACCGTTTCGTAGGCGCGATTGCCGCGCAGCTGCAGGCCGAAGGCCGGTACCTGCTCCTTGGGCGAGCGCGCATCGAGCGGGATGCTGAGGTAGAACATTGTCGACGGGCCTGTGTCCCGCAGGTCGTCGATCGCGGCCGCGGGCGCGGCGACCAGCATCGCCGCAGCGAGGACCGTAAGCTGCCTGACTCCCATTTGCCATGCCCCTCCTTTAACGGGCATGGAAAGGCTAGTCCCCGGTTTGCGACCCGTTCTATCGGGGCGCCGCGCGAAATCCTGATCCGCCCGGGCGGGACGGCTATTTCTTCGTGTCTTCTTTCTTCTCGACGAGCTCGCTGCGCTTCTTCAGCGTGTCCGCGAGCTTCGCCTTGGGGATGAGGAGCACGTGCTGCGCGAGCATCTTCTCGCGCGGCTCGCCCTGCCCGCCCGCTTCTCCACCCGTGGCCTGGAAGCTGACGTAGTGGTTGTCGCCCTCGAGGCGCCCGACCTTGATGGCGTAGGCGCGCCCGGCAAGCGTGGTGGCGTCGACGAGGATGGGCTTGTCGAGCCCGGTGTCGGCGGCGTCCTTCGGCGCCACGTCAGCGAGCTCGAGCAGGCTGAGCGAGTACGACGCGGCGTTCGCGCGCCCGGTGTCGACCTTGGTGCCCGGCGGCAGCCCGTCCATCCGCCAGTCGGCGTTGTCGCCGGCGCGCTCGATGCGGTAGCCGCTGCCGTCGGGGTAGCGCACCGCGAGCGCCTTCACCTTCTCCACCTTGAACGAGCTGCGGTCGATCCAGTCGGCGCTGCGCGTGCTCGCCTGCGTGAGCGCGTCGGAGACGAGGTAGGCCTGGCCGGGCTCGGCGGGCAGGCCGACGAAGCGCCCGTCGGCGGGCGTCCTCTCGGGGTTGTCCGGCTCGCGCTTCCAGTACCTCTTGCCCACGGTGAGCTGCGCGAGCGGCTTGCCCTCGGCGTTGCCGAGCTCGACGCGCGTACCCGAGGCGTCGAGGTTGAGCCGCGCGCGGTCCTTCTCGCCGATCGGCTCGCTCTGCCCGACCTTGAGCGCGGCGAGCTTGAGCACGAACTCGCGCACCCTGGCGAGGTCGGCGGGGAAGCCGCCGCGCTCGGCGATGCTCCAGCCCTCGTCGCGGCGCTGCACGGTCAGCTCGCCCTTGGGCTCGACGATGCGGATCGCGGCGACGTCGGCGACGCGCAGCTCCTTGAAGAGCGGCCGCCCGAGCGTGTCGATGTTCTGCGGCCGGCGGCCGCGCTCCTCCTGATAGTAGAGCAGGGCCCCGCCGCCCAGCACCGCGAGCAGCAAGACGAGGATCGCGGCGACCCGCGCGTTCATGCCGTCCTTCTACGCCTTATCAAAGCCACCATTACCCCGAAGAGCGCCACGAGGACCGGCATAAGGGCGATGTTCGCCACCTTGGTCCAGAAGACCAGGCTCTCGGCGTCCTGGCGCAGGTTCTTGCGCACTTCCTTGAGGGCGAGGCGTGTCTCGGCGACGGTCTTGCGGAAGCGGTCGAGCTCGGCCTGCTGCTCCGGCGAGAGGAGCTGCGCCGACTTGCCGCCGGGGCCTTGCGCCTTCTGCAGCTCCTGCAGCTTCGCCTGCGTCTTCTGCAGCTCGTCTTCCAGGCCCTGGATCCTGCCGAAGTACTGCTTCTGCGCCTCGGCCTCGAGCTCGCGCACCACGGTGAGCGGGCGCAAGGCGGCGGCGCGGCTGCGCAGCGAGACCAGCTCGTCGCCGCCGGCGAACTGCTCGACCATGCCGATGGCGAAGGCGAGGTTGCCGTTGGAGGGCACGATGACCTTGCGCCCGAACACGTCCTGCACGTCGACCGCGGCGCCGTCGGCGAGCAGATCGATGTCGGCCACCAGGATCACCGAGTTCTCGTCGGCCGTCTCGCGCAGCGCCGGCGTGCCCGCCACGGGCTTGTCTTTCTCGGGCAATCCATCGGGGAAAGCCGTGCGGAACTTGCCCGTCAGCCGCAGCGCGAGCGGCAGCGCCTTGCCCGAGGGCTGGAAGCCCTTGGTCGCCTCGTCGCCGCGGCGCGTGGCGTTGGCGCTGTCGACCAGCATCGAGTTGGGCGAGCTCGTCACCAGCTCGGTGACGCGCAGCCCTTCGGCCGGCTTCACCTCGAAGGCGCCGCCGAAAGCGTAGAGCAGCGTCTCGATCGAGCCGGTGACGACGTCGTCGCGGCTGAACGCGGTGCGGTTGAGCGAGAGCACCGTGGGCGTGTAGTTCGGCCCGCCGCCCGAGCCGAACACCACGTCCGAAATGACCTTGCCCGGGTCCATCTCCACGCCCCAGGCCTTGAAGAGCGTCGGCAGGCTCGAGCTCGAGGCCTGCGGCGGCATGCCGGGCATCTGCGGCATGGTGTTGTCGAAGTAGGCGTAGGGGTCGACGAAGGCGATCAGCTTGCCGCCGCGCATCACGAACTGGTCGAGCGCGTACTCGGTCTGCGGCTGCGCGTCGCGCGGGTGGATGAGCAGCAGCACCTTGATGTCCGGGTCGATCTCCTTGGCGCTCATCGGCACTTCCTTCACCTCGAACTCGCGCTTGAGCTCGTTGGCGAGCACCCAGGGGTCGGAGCTCTGCCGCGTGAAGGGATTGAAGCGCTCGCCGCTCACCGGCAGCCCGGCCATCAGGCCGATCTTCGGCCGCTCGGCGCTGCCGACGCGCGCGATGGCGCGCACCAGGTCGTACTCGAGCAGGCGCTCGCGCTGCGGCGTGATGGCGGCGATCGACTGCTTGCGCTCGAGCTGGCTCACCGCGACGCCGAGGTAGAACTGCTCGCCGCTGAAGAGCTGCTGCGGCTCGATGCCGTCGAGCTGCGCCGCGTCCTCCTCCTCGGAGTCGGGCCTGGGGTGGTAGCGCTGCACGCGCAGCTTGCCGTTGGCGGCGGCCTGGAACTCGCTCAGCAGGTCCTCGACGCGCTGGGCGAAGCTGCGCAGCTGCACCGGCACCGTCTCGCCCTGCGAGACGTAGAGCTTGAGCGTCACCGGCGACTCGAGGTTGCGCAGGACCTTCTTCGTGCCCGCCGAGAGCGTGTACAGGTTGCCCTCGGTCAGGTCGGCGCGCAGCGAGGCGGTCGAGGCGAGGTAGTTGAAGGCGACCAGCAGCAGGAACAGCGCCACCAGCCCGACCGCGGAGTAGACGAGGTGCTCGTATTTCTTCATGGCTTACCCGGCGCCGCCTTACCCGGCTCTATGTCCGCGGATGATCACTCCCGTGGCGAACAGCGCGAAGCCGATCACCGAGAGGAAGAAGAACAGGTTGCGCGTGTCGATGACGCCGCGCTGGAAGCCGTCGAAGTGCGTGATCACCGAGAAGGCGGCGACGGTATCGACCAGCGCCGGGCTCGCCCAGCGCACCAGCAGGTCGGTCACCGGGTTGAAGCCGGCGAGGATGAGGAACAGGCACAGCACCACCGAGAGGATGAAGGCCACCACCTGGTTGCGCGTCATCGCGGAAGTCATGCAGCTGATGGCGAGGTAGGCGCCGGCGAGCAGGAAGCTGCCGAGGTAGCCGGCGACGATCATGCCGTTGTCGGGCTCGCCGAGCACGTTCACCGTCACCACCGCGGGGAAGGTGAGGGCGAGCGCGACGGCGAGGAAGGCCCAGCTGGCGAGGAACTTGGCGGCGATCGCCTGCCAGGGCGCCACCGGCATGGTGAGCAGGAGCTCCATCGTGCCGGAGCGGCGCTCCTCGGCCCACAGGCGCATGCCCGCCGCCGGCACGAGCACCAGGTACACCCACGGGTGCCAGCCGAAGAACGCCGCCAGGCTGGCCTCGCCGCGCTCGAAGAAGTTGCCGGCGGTGAAGGTGAAGAAGCCCGTCAGCAGCAGGAAGATGACCAGGAACACGTAGGCCACCGGCGAGCTGAAGTAGCTGCCGAGCTCGCGCTTGACGATGGTCCAGATCGGTCTCATCGCTTCACCGTGTCGGGCAGCGTGATGCGGCGGAACACCTCATCGAGCTGCCCGGCCTCGTTGAACATGCCTTCCACCTTCCAGCCCTCGCGGCTCACCAGGTCGATGACCGCCTGTGCAAGTTCTGCAGAATTCGCTTTTTCACGGGGGTAGATCCGGAATGCCCCATTGAGCTGCTCGACACGGCCGAGCGCCGCGAGCTTCTCGGCGCTCGCGCCCTGCGCCTGCAGCGTCACCGCGCCGTGCAGCTCGGACATGGCGCGCAGCTCCTCGGGGGTGCCGTTCGCCACGATCTTGCCGCGGTCGATGATGATGGCGCGCGTGCAAGCGGCGTCGACCTCCTCGAGGATGTGCGTGGAGAAGACGATCGCCTTGTTGCGGCCGAGCTCGCGGATCAGGTTGCGCACCTCGTGCTTCTGGTTGGGGTCGAGGCCGTCGGTCGGCTCGTCCATGACCAGCACCTCGGGGTCGTGGATCAGCGCCTGCGCGAGGCAGGTGCGGTGGCGGTAGCCCTTGGACAGCGTGTCGATCGACTGGTGCAGCACCGAGTCGAGGAAGCAGAGCTCGACGACGCGGCGCACCGCGCGCTTGAGGCCCTCGCCGCGCAGGCCGCGCAGCTCGGCGGCGAAGCGCAGGAAACCCTGCACCGTCATGTCGGGATAGGCGGCGGCGTTCTCGGGCAGGTAGCCGATCAGGCGCTTCGCCTCCAGGGGCGACTCGGCGACGTCGTGGCCGCCGATCGTCACGCGGCCCTCGGTCGGGGGCATGAAGCCGGTGACCATGCGCATGGTGGTCGACTTGCCGGCGCCGTTGGGGCCGAGGAAGCCGAGCACCTCGCCGCGCTCGACGGTGAAGGAGACGCCGTCCACCGCGCGCTTGGCGCCGAAGGTCTTCACCAGGTTCTCGATCTTGATCATAGGCAATACAATGAAAGGGCGGAATTTTCGCACACCCGAACCCGGAGAAAATGATGAAAGCCTTAAGAAAGCTTCTTGTCGCCGCGCTCGCCGGCTTGTTCGCCAGCTCCGCGGCGGCGCAGCCGCAGCTGAAGATGATGATCCCGGCCAACCCGGGCGGCGGCTGGGACCAGACCGGGCGCCACCTCGCCGCGGCGATGCAGAGCGCCAAGCTCGTCTCCGGGGTGCAGTTCGACAACAAGGGCGGCGCCGCCGGCACCATCGGCCTCGCGCAGTTCATCAATGCGGCGAAGGGCGACCCCAACGCGGTGATGATCGGCGGCATGGTGATGGTCGGCGGCATCATCCTCAACAAGTCGCCGGTGAAGCTCGAGCAGGTGACGCCGATCGCGCGGCTGACGAGCGAATGGGAAGTGATCGTGGTGCCCGCTTCCTCGCCGCACAAGACGCTCGCCGACCTCCTCCAGGCCTTCAAGGCGAGCCCCGGCAAGGTGTCCTGGGGCGGCGGCTCGGCCGGCGGCACCGACCACATCCTCGTCGGCCTCATCGCCAGGGAGGTCGGCGTCGACCCGGCGAAGATCAACTACGTGCCGTTCAAGGGCGGCGGCGAGGCGGTGGCGGCGATCCTCGGCGGGCACGTCACCGCCGGGGTGTCGGGCATCGGCGAGTTCGCCGAGCACATCAAGGCGGGCAAGATGCGCGCCCTCGCGCAGTCGGCGCCGCAGCGGGTCGACAATATCGCTTCGCTGAAGGAGCAGGGCGTCAACGTCGAGCTCGGCAACTGGCGCGGCATCTTCGGCGCGCCGGGCATCAGCCGCCAGCAGCGCGACGCGCTGGTGAGGCTGGTCAAGGACGCGACCGAGACGCCGGCCTGGAAGGCGACGCTGCAGAAGCTCGGCTGGGAGGGCGTGTTCCTCGGCGGCGAGGACTACGCGCGCTTCATCGACGAGGACATCAAGCGCGTCTCGGCGATCATCAATTCGCTGGGCTTGAAGAAGTAACGTCGTGCGCCGCGTAGCGGCGGAGCTCGCCCTTTCGGCGGGGGTGCTCGCGCTCGGCGCCGGCGCGGCCGTGGGCACCGCGCAGCTACCTTCCGAGGGCGGCTACGCGGGCGTCGGGCCCAATTTCTTCCCGGCCGTCATCGCCGCGGGGCTTCTCGCGCTGGGCCTGTGGCTCGCCTTCGAAGCGCTCACCGGCCGCTGGCGCAGCCAGGAGACGCCGGCCTTCGAGCGCGCGCCTTTCCTGTGGATCAGCGCCGGGCTGTTCGCGCAGATGGCGCTGGTCGGTCCAGGCGGGTTCGTGATCGCGGGCAGCGCGCTCTTCGCCTGCGTGACGCGCGGCTTCGGCAGCCGGCGGCCGGCGCGCGACCTCGCGCTCGGCGTCGTGCTGACGCTCGGCGCGTTCTTCTTCTTCACGCGCTTCCTCAACGTGTCGCTGCCCGCGGGCTGGCTCGCGCCGCTGCTCGGCGGCGCGGGCATCTGACGCATGGCGGCGTTCGACGCCCTGCTCGCCGGCTTCGCCGTCGCGGCGACGCCGGCCAACCTGCTGTGGTGCCTGGTCGGCGTGACGCTCGGCACTTTCGTCGGCGTGCTGCCGGGCGTGGGGCCGGCGCTCACCGTGGCGATGCTGCTGCCGCTCACGGCGAAGCTCGACCCCACCGGCGCGCTCATCATGTTCGCCGGCATCTACTACGGCGCCATGTTCGGCGGCTCGACCACCACCATCCTGCTCAACACGCCGGGCGAGTCGGCGTCGATCGTCACGGCGCTGGAAGGCAACCGCATGGCCAAGGCCGGCCGCGCCGGGCCGGCGCTCGCCACCGCGGCGATCGGCTCCTTCGTCGCCGGCACGATCGCCACCGTCGCGCTCACGCTGGTGGCGCCGCTCGTAGTGGCGCTGGCGCTGAAGTTCGGCCCGGCGGAGTACTTCGCCTTGATGGTGTTCGCGTTCACGACGGTGTCGGCGGTGCTCGGCAGCTCCATCGTGCGCGGGCTGACCAGCCTCGCGCTCGGGCTCGCGCTCGGCCTGGTCGGCATCGACAGCCAGACCGGTCAGCCGCGCTTCGCCTTCGGCGTGCCGGAGCTCCTCGACGGCATCGACGTGGTGGTGCTCGCGGTCGGCCTTTTCGCCGTCGGCGAGGCCCTCTACGTAGCGGCCTACCACGGCCGCCTCGCCAGCTCGATCGAGAAGATGTCGGGCTCGATCTGGATGTCGCGCGAAGATTGGCGGCGCTCCTGGCCGGCGTGGCTGCGCGCTACCGGCATCGGCTTTCCGTTCGGCACCATCCCGGCGGGCGGCTCCGAGATCCCGACCTTCCTCTCCTATGCCGCCGAGAGACGCCTCACCAGGCGCCCCGACGAATTCGGCAGGGGAGCGATCGAGGGCGTGGCGGGGCCGGAGGCCGCCAACAACGCCGCCTCGACCGGCGTGCTGGTGCCGCTGCTGACGCTCGGCATCCCCACCTCGGCGACCGCGGCGATCCTGCTCGGCGCCTTCCAGAACTATGGATTGCAGCCAGGTCCATTGTTGTTTGACCTGCAGAAAGAGCTGGTTTGGGGCCTGATCGCCAGCCTCTATATCGGCAACATCATCCTGCTCGTGCTCAACCTGCCGCTCATCGGCCTGTGGGTGAAAGTGCTCAGCATCCCGCGCGACCTGCTCTACGCCGGCATCCTCGTGTTCGCCACGCTCGGCGCCTACAGCCTGCACCAGTCGTGGGTCGATCTCGCGACGCTGTACGTGTTCGGCCTGCTCGGCTTCGCCATGCGCCGCTGGGACTTCCCGGTCGGGCCGGCGGTGATCGGCCTCATCCTCGGGCCGCTCGCCGAGACGCAGTTCCGCCGCGCGCTGTCGATCAGCCAGGGCGATCCGTCGGTGTTCGTCACCCAGCCGATCTCCGCCGCGCTGCTCGCGCTGACCGCGCTCATCGTCGTCGTGCCTTGGCTGATACGCAGGCTGAAGTAATCGTCATCGGCGCCGGCGCCGCCGGCCTCGCCGCCGCGGCAGCGCTCGCGCGCGCCGGGCGCGACGTGCTGGTGCTCGAAGCGCGCGGCCGCGTCGGCGGCCGCGGCCTGACGCTGTGCCATCCGGCGCTCGACGCGCCGCTCGAGCTCGGCGCCGAGTTCATCCACGGCCGCCCGCAAGCGACCCTCTCTCTTCTCAAGAAGACAAAGACAAGAGCGATCGAGTCGACGCGCACGCAGCGCATGCTGTGGCACGGGCGCCTGGTCCCGGTCAACGCCTTCGCCGCGGCGCGCCAGGCGGTGCAGGCGCGCATCGAGCAGGACCTCTCCTTCGCCGCCTATCTCGACCGGCAGCAGCTTTCGCCTCGCCTCAAGGCGCTGGCGACGATGATGGTGCAGGGCTTCGACGCCGCCGACCCGCGCCGGGCGAGCGCCCGCGACATCGTCGCGGAGTGGGGCGCGGAGGCGATCGGCGCCTCGCAGCAGCGGCCGCAAGGCGGCTACGGGCCGCTCCTCGAGGCGCTGGCGCGCAGCGGCGCGCGGCTGCAGCTCCAGACCGCGGTGCGCGAAGTGCGCTGGCGGCGCGGCCGAGTGGAGGTGCGCGCCGATTCTTTCAACAAACCTGTTTCTATTCTCGGGAAGCAAGCCATCGTCACGCTGCCGCTCGGCGTACTGCAGGCGGGGGCGGTGCGCTTCACCCCCGTCCTTAAGGAGAAACATTCTTCTTTCTCGCGCCTCGCTTCGGGGCCGGTGATCCGCGTCGCGCTGGTGTTCCGTTCGCGCTTCTGGGATCCCGAGGTCGCTTTCTACCACTCGCCGGCGGCGGCGTTTCCGACCTTCTGGACGCCGCTGCCGATGCGCGTGCCGCTGCTGACCTGCTGGGCCGGCGGCCCAAAGGCGGCGCGCCTTAGCGGGAAGTCTGCGCAAGCACTGGTACGGATCGCGTGCCAGACGGTTGAAACGGTTCTCCGCCGTAAAGGCGAGCTGGCGGGCGCGTATGCGCACGACTGGGCGGCGGATCCTTATGCCCGCGGCGGCTACAGCTACGTGAAGGTGAACGGCGAAGGCGCGCGCGAGCTGCTGGCGGCGCCGGTGCGCGACACGCTGTTCTTCGCCGGCGAGGCGACCAACACGCAAGGCGAGTCGGGCACGGTCGGCGGCGCGCTGCAGAGCGGCGAGCGCGCCGCGCGCGAGGTGCTAGGTTAGAACCGGCGTACCTCGGCGAGGTGCTTCTTCCAGTACTTCGAGTCGAGCGTGTCGGTGCGCACGCTCTTGCCCGAGGAGGGCGCGTGCACGAACCTGCCCTTGCCGAGGTAGATGCCGACGTGCGACTTCTTCTTGCCTTCCTGGTCGAAGAAGAGCAGGTCGCCGCGCTGCATGGCGCCGCGCATCGGCCGCGAGGCGCGCAGCTGCTCCTCGGTGCTGCGCGGCAGGGCGACGCCCGCCTGGCGGTAGCTGAACTGCACCAGGCCGCTGCAGTCGAAGCCGCTCGCCGGCGAGGCGCCGCCGTAACGGTAGGGCTTGCCGACCATCGTCGCCGCGTGCGCCGCGGCTTTGTCGCCGCTGCCGCTTGGCGCGGCGACGTGCGCCGGCGGCGTGGAAGCGCAGCCAGCGAGCGCCAACTGCATGATCGTCGCAGTGATCCAAGTCAGGGGCGAATTCAGCATTGAGATACAGAATACCGCAACGGCCTATGCATTGACGTCGGCTGCGCTCACTGCGACTGCGCCCCCTTCCATGCGCGATACTCGCCAAGTCGTAACCGGAAGCGCGCAATATTTCCTTCGTGGAGGTCGCGCAGTTCAGCAAGTACCATCTCCACGAAACGAGGGCGATCGTCGCCGGGAACAAGATCCCGCGCCATGCCGCCAATCGCCGTCGGATCAATCACGGTGCCTGATCGCACGACCTGCGCCACGATGTCTGATAGCTCGCTTTTGTATTGCAGGCGAAATGAATCTGGTTCGGGAAGCGTGCCCGTAACGGCTCTGAACTGATCGCACGACCGCTGATAGGCCCACATGAAGACATCTCGCAGCAAGTCGACACGAGCGTGTTCGTAGACCACGAGTGTGCCTTCGACGTACGCCTGTTCTGGCACGTCTACGAACGAAAGAGGACAAAGGTTGCGCTTGATGAATGGAATGTTTGCCGCAAGTCGCGAAACCCTCTTGTTGACGTCCGCAAATGGCTGCAGATACGGGATATGCACCATGACGAAGAAGGCTTGCTCGAAGGGATCAAATATCGCCCCAGCCGTCTCAAGCACCAAGCGAAAGAGCTCCTCTACCTGCTGAGGGATTCCGAGCGGTCTGTACACAGTACCGCCTATTTCGACGATTCGCTGACGCAGACGCCCACTGGCGCTCTGATCTGCAAGTAGGTTTTCTGACAGAAGGGCGTGCAGATTCATGAAGGTGAACATGTTGAAGCCGATGTCTTCTGCTTGCTCAATTAGGAACTCAATCGCCTGCTTGTGGTTCAGGATCATCTGCGTTTCAAGGCGATCTTTGCCCTCGGCTTCACGGCTATGCTCGATGAGCTTCTTCGTGTCCAGCCGGGTATAGGTATTCCCTTCGAGCTGCGACGAGGCCCAAGAAAGGTCGATTAGCAGCCTGTTCATGATGTCGCGCGCGTATGTACCGGCCGGACGCTGAGT
>JBQTJF010000106.1:0-10023 GCA_052387375.1 Betaproteobacteria bacterium | reverse complement strand
GCCTCCAGGCGGAGGCCGCGAACACCCGCAAATATGCGCTCGAGCGCTTCGCCGAGGACCTGTTGCCGGTCGTCGACAGCCTGGAAGCGGCCCTGAAAAGCGAGGACGTGAGCGGCATCGAGCTCACCCTGCGGCAGCTCAAGGGCGCGCTGGAAAAGGCCCATATCCGGGAAATCGTTCCCGCGCCCGGGGAGCGCTTCGACCCGCACCGCCACCAGGCCATGGCCGCGGTGGAGGCCCCGCCAGGTGAAATGCGCGAGCCGAACACCATCGTCGCCACCATGCAGAAGGGCTACCTGCTGCACGACCGGGTGCTGCGCCCGGCGCTGGTCACCGTGGCCAAACCGCGGGTTGAAAAAGACGCGGGAAACCCCATATCCGACACAGACTTAGATTAAAGAGAAGGCTGAACCCATGGCAAAGATCATCGGCATCGACCTCGGCACCACCAACTCCTGCGTCGCGATCATGGAGGGCGGCAAGCCCAAGGTGATCGAGAACTCGGAAGGCTCGCGCACCACCCCGTCGGTCGTCGCCTACACCGACGACGGCGAGATCCTGGTTGGCGCCTCCGCCAAGCGCCAGGCCGTCACCAACGCGAAGAACACCATCTACGCCGTCAAGCGCCTGATCGGCCGGCGCTTCGAGGACAAGGAAACGCAGAAGGACGTGGGGCTCATGCCCTACAAGATCGTGCGCGCCGACAACGGCGACGCCTGGATCGAGGTGCGCGGCAAGAAAATCTCCCCGCAGGAGGTCTCCGCCAGCGTTCTGCGCAAGATGAAGACGCCCGCCGAGGATTACCTCGGCGAGGAAGTGAAGGAGGCGGTGATCACCGTGCCGGCCTACTTCAACGACTCGCAGCGCCAGGCGACCAAGGACGCCGGGCGCATCGCCGGCCTCGACGTGAAGCGCATCATCAACGAGCCGACCGCGGCGGCGCTCGCCTTCGGCATGGACAAGGCGGCGAAGAAGGACATGAAGATCGCCGTCTACGACCTCGGCGGCGGCACCTTCGACATCTCCATCATCGAGATCGCCGACGTCGAAGGCGAGAAGCAGTTCGAGGTGCTCTCCACCAACGGCGACACCTTCCTGGGCGGCGAGGACTTCGACCAGCGCCTGATCGACTACGTCGTCGGCGAGTTCAAGAAGGAGCAGGGCGTCGACCTGTCGAAGGACGTGCTGGCGCTGCAGCGGCTGAAGGAGTCGGCCGAGAAGGCGAAGATCGAGCTCTCCTCGTCGCAGCAGACCGAGTTCAACCTGCCCTACATCACGGCGGACCAGTCGGGGCCCAGGCACCTGGCGATGAAGATCACGCGCGCCAAGTTCGAGTCGCTGGTCGACGACCTCATCCAGAAGACCGTCGAGCCCTGCCGCATCGCCATCAAGGACGCGGGCGTGAAAGTGAGCGACATCAACGACGTGATCCTGGTCGGCGGCCAGACGCGCATGCCCAAGGTGATCGACACGGTGCGCGAGTTCTTCGGCAGGGAGCCGCGCAAGGACGTCAACCCCGACGAGGCGGTGGCGATCGGCGCCGCGATCCAGGCCGGCGTGCTGAAGGGCGACGTGAAAGATGTTCTTTTATTGGATGTCACCCCCTTGTCCCTCGGCATCGAGACCTTGGGCGGGGTGATGACCAAGCTCATCCAGAAGAACACCACCATCCCGACCAAGGCGCAGCAGGTGTTCTCGACCGCCGACGACAACCAGACCGCGGTGACCATCCACGTGCTGCAGGGCGAGCGCGACGTCGCTTCCGGCAACAAGTCGCTCGGCCAGTTCAACCTGACCGACATCCCGCCGGCGCCGCGCGGCATGCCGCAGATCGAGGTGACGTTCGACATCGACGCCAACGGCATCCTGCACGTCTCGGCGAAGGACAAGGCCACCGGCAAGGAGAACAAGATCAAGATCCAGGCGAGCTCCGGGCTGAACGAGGCCGAGATCCAGCGCATGGTGAAGGACGCCGAGGCGCACGCCGAGGAGGACCGCAAGCAGCTCGAGCTGGTCAACGCGCGGAACCAGTGCGAGGCGCTGGTACACTCGGTGAAGAAGTCGCTCAAGGACTACGGCGACAAGCTCGACGCCGGCGAGAAGGAGAAGATCGAGGCGGCGCTGAAGGACGCCGAGGCGGTTTTGCAATCTGACAGTAAATCAGATATCGAAGCCAAGTCGCAGGCCCTCGCGCAGGCGGCGCAGAAGCTCGGCGAGAAGATGTACGCCGACCAACAGAAGGCGGCAGAAGGCGCCGCCGAAAGCCAGGCTTCGTCTCAACAGCCCGACAAGAAGGACGAGAACGTCGTCGACGCCGAGTTCACCGAGGTGAAGGACAAGAAGACGGGTTGATCGATTGGCGAAGCGCGACTACTACGAAGTGCTCGGCGTAAACCGGGATTGCGCCGAGGAGGACCTGAAGAAGGCGTACCGCCGCCTGGCGATGAAGTGGCACCCGGACCGCAACCCGGAGAACCCGAAGGCGGAGGAGCGCTTCAAGGAGGCGAAGGAAGCCTACGAGGTGCTCTGCGAGCCCAACAAGCGCGCCGCCTACGACCAGTTCGGCCATGCCGGCGTCGACCCGCAGTCGGGCATGGGCGGCGCCGCCGGCGCGGGCTTCGGCGACATCTTCAGCGACATCTTCGGCGAGATCTTCGGCGGCGGCCGCGCCGGCCGCTCCAGCGTCTTCCGCGGCGCCGACCTGCGCTACAACCTCGAGATCTCGCTCGAGCAGGCGGCGCACGGCTTCGAGACCAACGTCCGCATCCCGGCGATGGCGGCCTGCGAGATCTGCAAGGGCACCGGCGCGCGCGCCGGCTCGCAGCCGGTCACCTGCCCCTCGTGCCGCGGCGCCGGGCAGATCCGCGTCTCGCAGGGCCCGTTTTCCATCGCGCAGACCTGCCCGCGCTGCCACGGCTCGGGCAGCGTCATCCCCAATCCCTGCGCCGCGTGCATCGGCACCGGGCGCGTCAAGCTGCAGAAGACGCTGGCGGTGAAGATCCCGGCGGGCGTGGACGAGGGCGACCGCGTGCGCCTCTCCGGCGAGGGCGAGCCCGGCGTCAACGGCGGCCCGCCCGGAGACCTCTACGTCCAGGTGCACATCAAGCCGCACGCGGTGTTCACGCGCGACCACGACGACCTGCATTGCGAGATGCCGATCTCCATCACCACCGCGGCGCTCGGCGGCGAGATCTCCATCCCCACGCTCGACGGGTCGGCGAAGATCCGCGTGCCCGCCGAGAGCCAGACCGGCAAGACCTTCCGCCTGCGCGGCAAGGGCATCAAGGGCGTGCGCAGCCAGTACCCGGGCGACCTCTTCTGCCACCTCGTGGTCGAGACCCCGGTCGCCCTGACCGAGCGGCAACGCCAGCTCCTGCGCGAGTTCGACGCCATCAGCCAGAAGGACAGCGCCCGCCACAACCCCCGCACCAGCGGCTGGTTCGACAAGGTCAAGCAGTTCTTCGACGGCTAGCCGCCCGGCGCGGGAACAATGCTTGCCTGACAGGCCTCGACAGGAGGCCGTCATGGCAAAACTCTTAGCCTTGTTCCTGGTGCTGGCGCTGGGTGCCTGCGCCGACCCCCGTCTTGGGACGGAGACGCGAAGCCCGGAGCAGCGCACCGCCGAGGTGCCTTACGCCTACCGCGCCGGCACCGGAACTGTGGAATCCGTCACACGCGTCGAGCATGGCGGCGCGGCGGCCGCCGGCGGCGGCACCGCCGGAAGGATGGTCGGCGGCGTCGGCTACCGCCTTTCGGTGCGCATGGACGACGGCACCGTGCAGACCGTGCTCCAGGACAGCGCCGCCTTCCGCGTCGGCGACCGCGTGCGCCTCACCGAGGACGGAAGAGTCATCCGCCTATAGCCGTATCGGCGCGACGGGTTTAGACTCGTCGCGTCGCAAAAAAGAAAGTCCAAGGGGGCGCGGTGCAGCTCGGAAAGACCATTCTTGCGGCGGTGCTCGTTGCCGCCACCACGGCCGCGTTTGCCGATGCGCTGACCGACCGCGCCAGGCAGCTCCTGCGCGAGCGCCAGCACAAGCAGGCCTACGAGCTGCTGCTGCCGCAGGAGCCCAGCCGCGCCGGCGACCCGGAGTTCGACTACCTGCTCGGCATCGCCGCCATCGACGCCGGCGACCCGGAGCGCGGCATCTTCGCCCTCGAGCGCGTCCTCGCCCTGCAGCCCGACAACCACGTGGCGCGCGCCGAGATCGCGCGCGCCTACCTCGCCGTCGGCGAACGCGAAGCCGCTCGCCGCGAGTTCGAGACGGTGCGGCGCCAGCGCATCCCCGAGGAAGCGAAGGAGTCCATCGACCGTTACCTCTCCGCCATCGCCGCCGCCGACGTCACCCAGGTGCGCGGATACCTCGAGGCAGGCCTGGGCTACGACAGCAACGTCAACAGCGCGACGTCGCAGAGCCAGATCGCGGTGCCGCTGTTCGGCGGCGCCATCTTCGATTTCTCCACCAGCACGCGCCGCACCGACCACTTCGGCAGCTTCGCCGGTGGCATCAACTACACGCGCAAGCTAACGCCGGCGTTTGCGCTCGTCAGCGGCGCGTCGGCATCCATCAAGCTCCACCCGGACAACGAGAGCTTCAACACCTACACGGTGGACGGGAACGTCGGCGGGCGGCTCACCAGCGGCAAGGAGGTGTTCACGCTCGCCCTGCAGCTGCAGGAGTTCGGCCTCGACCTGGCGAGCTTCCGCCAGGCCGGCGGCGTCGTCGCGCAGTGGCAGCACAACTACCACGAGCGCAAGCAGGCGACGGTATTCGCGCAGTTCACGGCGCTCGAGTACACGACGCAGCCGATCCGCGACGCCGACCGCTCCGTGCTCGGCATCGCGTACGGCCAGGCGCTGAGCGGCGACTACGCTCCGGTGGTGTTCCTCAGCGCGTACGGTGGCCAGGAGAACGAGAAAGCCGACGGCGTGCCGCACCTCGGCCATGACCTGGCAGGCGTCCGCCTCGGCGGGCAAGTCAGAGTGGCGCCGGGCTGGAGCGTTTTCGCCAACGCCTCGCACGAGCGCCGCCTGTACGGCGGCATCGACCCGGCCTTCCTGGTCCGGCGCGACGACGGGCAGTCCGACGTCGCGGTCGGCCTGAGCTACCTCGTCGGCGGCGGCACGACGCTCGTCTTGCAGCTCGCGCACACGAAAAACGACTCCAACATCGTGATCAACGACTTCGACCGCACCGTGCTTTCGGCGTCGGTCCGCTTCAACTTCTAGGGAGATGCGCATGCGACGCTCAGCCCCCTTCCGGCTCAACCGCTCCGGCGTGATGCTGGCGCTCGTTTCGGCGGCGCTCGCCGGCGAGGCCGACGCGGCCGCCGGCCGCGCCGAGTTCATCATCGGCAGCGTCACCATCGCCGGCCGCGACGGCGTGCAGCGGCCGCTCGCGCGCGGCACCGAGCTCGACAACGGCGACACCGTGCGCACCAACGACGGGCGCGCGCAGATCCGCTTCATCGACGGCGCCTACGTCTCGCTGCAGCCCAACACCGAATACAGCATCCGCGACTACCGCTACGAGGCGCGCACCGACGGCAGCGAGCGCGGCTTCTTCGGGCTCCTGAAAGGCGCGATGCGCACGGTCACCGGCGCCATCGGCCGCGTCAACCGCGACCGCTACCAGATCACCACGCCCACGGCGACGGTGGGTATCCGCGGCACCGGCGGCGTGATCCAGGTGCAGGACGACGGCTCGACGCTCGTCATCGGCACGAGCGGCATCTGGTCGCTCACCAATCCGGCGGGCTCGGTCGACGTCCCCGCGGGCACCTCGGCACTTGCCCCGACAGACCCGAACCAGCCGCCGCAGGAGACCACCCAGCAGCCCACCTCCGGCCCCGCCCCGCTTCCCGAGGAGCAGCCCGAGTTCGTTCAAGGGGAACAGGTGGACGAGGCAGGCTTGCCCATCATTCCACAACCCACCGTGCTCGTCAGCGGCAGCGGCTTCTTCCTCGTCTCGGCGTTCAACAGCGGTCTGCTCGAAGGCATAAACGTGATCGGGAACTCCGCCAGCGCGGTATTCGATGCCGCCGGACAGATGACGGCGGCGACCGGTACTTCTATCGAATCGACCCTTCAATCCGGCGGCTCGCACGCCGACTTCGGGACCGACGGAATTCTCGCCTGGGGTCGGTGGATCGGACCGGTGCAAAACTGCTTTAGCGGCGGCGGCACCTGCTCGAACGACAACTACTTGCCCAACGAGGGGTTCCACTACGTGATCGGCATGCCGACGCCGGTCCTCCCCACGAGCGGCGGAGGCACCTATACGCTCGCCGGAGCGACGCGCCCCACGTACCAGTTCGATCAGGGCGTCGCGCCCGGGACATTCAGCGGCACCCTGAACGTCGTTTTCGGCGCCCTGGCCGAGGTCACTGCGAACTTCAACATCGCGATGCCCGACGGCAAGGGCTTTACCATGGTCGGCAACAACCTCACCATCACGTCGCCAGACTGGCAGATCACGCCGACCGTCACCGGCTCGGGGGGTGCGTGCTCCAGCGGTTGCACCGGGTTCATCTCCGGCTTCTTTGCAGGCCTGAATGCCGAGCGGGCCGGCGTCGGCTACCACATCGGACAGAACTTCGTGGGACCTGAGGTCATTGGCGCGGCCGCGTTCAAGGCGCCCTAACGATTGACCCTCGCGGCGGCAGTTGCCCACCTGCAGGCGGGCCGGCCGTTGCTTGCCGTGCCGATCCTCGAGGCACATCTCGCCGGCTACGCCGGCGACGCCAACGCATGGTTCCTCCTCGGCGCATGCCGGCACGCGCTGAAGGAGCTGCCCGCGGCGATCGTCGCCTTCGGCCGCAGCATCGAGCTTGCCGGCGACAATCCAGAGGCCTACTTGGCGTTAGCGACAGTCACGCGCGAAGCGGGCGACGCGCGCGCCGTGCTAGCCGCGTGCGAACGCGGGATCTCGGCCTTGCCCGCCGAGCCGCGGCTGCGCCATGCCGCCGCGCTGGCGCTGGAGGACCTAGGGCGCCATGAAGAGGCGCTTGCCCGCTACGAGGAGGCTCTCGTCGTCGCGCCGTCGGCGGAAGATACTCTGCACAACCGCGGGCTGCTTCTCGCGCGTCTTGGCCGGCTCGAAGAGGCCGAGATCAGCTGCCGCGCGTACGCAACTGCGTATCCCCGCTCGAAGCGCGCGCGCGATCAGCTCGCTGACGTGCTGCTGGCGCGAGGCGGCTACGACGAAGTCATTGCCCTGCTCGGCACGGCGCCTGATGACGCGTTGACGCTGGTGCGTCGTGGATTCGCGCTGGCCGCGCAGGGACGCTTCGCGGAAGCGCGCGACGCCTTCGCCCTTGCCCGCACAGAGGATGCCGCGTCGGTCGAGCGCTTCGTGCGGCGGGTCGCGCCCCAGGCGGACTCGGAATGCATGCTCTCTCCGGAGAACATCTTCATCGAGCGCTGCTATGCGGCGCTTTGCGAAGGCGACTGGTCGAGATGGGAGCCGATGATCGATGCGTCGCGACGCGCGGCCAGCGCACCGCATGCGGCACTGGAGCCAGCGGTGGGCTTCATGGTCCTGTCCCTCCCCCTCCCGGGCAGCGAGCGGCACGTGCTAGCGCGACGGATCGCTGCTCGCATCGAGGACAGGGTCGCCGCGCTTGCTGCACCGAGCGTCCGGGAGCGGGCGCGGATTCGCGTCGGCATCCTGTCGCCTGACCTTCGCGAGCACCTGAATGCCTACCTTCTGTTGCCGCTGTTCGAGCTGCTGGACCGCCGGCGCTTCGAGATATGCGCGTATTCGCTGGCGCCCGACGACGGCAGCCCTGCCCGCGCGCGCGTAGTCGCGGCCGCGGATGCGTTCCGCGACCTGACGACAGCATCGGACGATGCAGCAGCTCGATTGATCCGTCAGGACGATATCGACATCCTCGTTGACACCGCCGGATACACCACCGGCGCGAGATTCGCGATCATGGCGCGCCGCCCGGCGCGCGTGCACGTCAACTACCTGGGATTTTCATGCTCCCTCGGCTCGAAGCGAGTCGATTACGCGATCGTCGACCGCATCGCTGCAGGGTCGGCGGCCGAATGGAGCGAAGCGCTCGCCTGCGTGCCGCATCCGTACTTCCTCTACGACTTCAGGCAGAGGACGCCGGATATCGCCATCTCCCGCCGCGACTACGGACTGCCGGAAGACGCCTTCGTCTATTGCGCTTTCCACCGTGCCGCGAAGATCTCGCCAGACACTTTCGATGCCTGGATGGCGATCCTGCGTCGCGTGCCTCGCTCGGTGTTGTGGCTGCTGGCCCATCCCGCCGCCGCCGAGTGCAACCTGCGGCAACAAGCGTCACTGCGCGATGTCGAGCCCTCACGGTTGATCTTCGCGCCGTTCGAGCCGCGGCACCAGCCCCGTTACTTGGCTCGGCAACAGCTGGGCGATCTGTTCCTCGACGCCCGCTATCACAATGCCATGACGACCGCTTGCGACGCGTTGGGAGCCGGCTTGCCGCTGCTTACCCTTCCAGGCGAGGCCATCGCCGCCCGCACGGCGGCGAGCCTCCTGCACGGCGCCGGGCTGCCGGAGCTCGTCGTTGCCGATCGCGACCGGTTCATTGAGCTCGCCGTGCGGCTCGCAGTCGATCCGGCGCTTCTCGATGAATTGCGACAACGGCTTCTGCGCAACAGGTGGAGCGCGCCGCTGTTCGACACCGCGGCCCGCGTGCGCAGCCTAGAGGCGGCGTTCGAGCGTATGCACGAGCAGGCGAAACGCGGCGCTCCAGCGGCATCATTCGACGTCTAGGTTTCCGCCCACATGCGCAGCAGGTTGTGGTAGACGCCGGACAGTGACTGAAACTCGGCCGATCCCGGCGCGCTCTTGGCAAGCTTGCCGATGACAAGGTCGACCTCGAACAAGATGCGACGCCGCGACTCGTCGCGCACCAAGCTCTGCACCCAGAACACCGCAGCGAGGCGCGACCCCCGCCGTACCGGCTCGACGCGGTGCAGGCTGCTCGCCGGATAGACGATCATGCTGCCGGCCGGCAGCTTGACTCGGTGCGCGCCGAAGCTGTCCTGGATGACGAGTTCGCCGCCGTCGTAGTCCTCCGGCGGGTTAAGAAACAGCGTCGCCGCGATGTCCGAGCGCATGGTCGACGCGCCGGCGACGAGGGCAGTGTCCAGGTGATCGCCATAGTCCATGCCGGCGTCGTAGCGATTGAACATGAGGCCGAACGTCTTGTTGGGAAGTGCCGCGGAGAAAAACGTCGGGCTGCGCTGCAGCGCTCCGAGCACGATGGGGGCACAGCTGCGCATGACTTCGCTGTCATGGCGCAGCTGAAGGTTGTGCTTCGCCGACCTGCCGCCAGGAAGCGAGGTGACAGTGCCAGGATCGAACGGCGCTCCGACCAAGGCGGCGCGGAGGCGCGCGAGCTCCTCGCGATTGAGGATGGTCGGGATCTGCAGCAGCATGCGCGCGAGAAACCGACTATACCGGCCATGGCGAACGCTCGCCACGGACAAGAAATGTAACCGATCGGTTACAAACCTCCCGCGTCATACTCGCCGCCACGTCGTTCCCTTGGCGCTGTCTTCGAGCACGATGCCTTTATCGAGGAGGTCCTTTCGGATACGGTCGGCCGCGGCGAAGTCGCGGCGCTTGCGCGCCGCCTCGCGCGCGGCGATGGCGTCGAGGATCCACTGGTCGGCCTTGCCGCCCTGGAGGAAGTCGTCGGCGTCGCGCTGCAGGAGGCCGAGCACGCCGCCGAGCGCGCGGAGCTGCGCGCCAAGCTGCTTCTCGCCGCTATTGATGCGGGTGGCGAGGTCGAAGAGCACGGCGATCGCTTCCGGCGTGCCGAAGTCGTCGTCCATCGCTTCCTTGAAGCGCTTGGCATGGGGGTCGTTCCAGTCAACGGATGCGTTTCCCGAGGGAAAGTCTTTCAGCGAAACATAAAGCCGTGTTAGCGCGCCCTTGGCGTCCTCGAGATGCACGTCCGAATAGTTGAGCGGGCTGCGGTAGTGCGCGCGCACGATGAAGAAGCGCACCACCTCGGCGTCGTACC
>JBQTJF010000105.1:0-1509 GCA_052387375.1 Betaproteobacteria bacterium | reverse complement strand
GCCGTGCTCCCATCTTGACTACCTACTTTGCACAACAAGCCCTGCTCCCCACTGGCTGGGCGCGCAACGTCCGAATAGAAACGTCGGAAGGAAGCATCGCTTCCGTCAAGGACGGAAGCACTTCCTCCGGCACCGAGGTCCTCGCCGGCCCGACGCTGCCCGGCATGGCCAACCTGCATTCGCATGCCTTCCAGCGCGCCATGGCGGGCCTCACCGAGTCGCGCGGCGCGCCCGAGGACGACTTCTGGACCTGGCGCGAGCTCATGTACCGCTTCGTCGAGCGCATCACGCCCGAGCAGGCGCGGGCGATCGCCGCGCAGCTCTACATCGAGATGCTGAAGCACGGCTACACCGCGGTGGGCGAATTCCACTACGTCCACCATCCCGAGGGCATGCTCGCGCAGCACCTCGAGGCGGCGCGCGAAGCCGGCATCGCCATCACCCTGCTGCCGTCGCTCTACCGCTGGGCCAACTTCGGCTCGCGGCCGCTCGCGCCGCGGCAAAAACGGTTTGATTCTGGGGTCAAGGACATCCTTTCATCCGTCGAGAGCTTCCAGAGCGAGACCTCTCCCGAAGTGCATCTCGGCATCGCCCCCCACTCGCTGCGCGCGGTCGATCCCGGCGTCCTCAAGGAACTCATCGCTGGCGTGCCGCCCACTACGCCGATCCACATTCACGCCGCCGAGCAGACCAAGGAAGTCGACGAATGCAAGGCGTCCCTGGGCAAGCGGCCGGTGGAGTGGCTGCTCGAGAACTGCAAGGTCGATTCGCGCTGGTGCGTGGTGCACGCCACGCACATGACGCCGGAGGAAACCCGCAGCCTGGCCGCGAGCGGCGCGGTCGCGGGCTTGTGTCCCACGACCGAAGGCAATCTCGGCGACGGCATCTTTCCGCTGCTCGCCTACCGCGCCGCGGGCGGGCGCTACGGCATCGGCGGCGACCGCCACGTCTCGCGCGACCCGGCGGAAGAGCTGCGCCTGCTCGAGTATGTGCAGCGCCTCAGTGCGCGGCGCCGCAATCTCAACGTGGGGATAGTTTCAACCTCGGTGGGCACCACGCTCTGGCTCGAAGCAGCCGCGGGCGGCGCCCAGGCGCTCGGCCGCGCCATGGGCGCCATCGCACCCGGCAAGCGCGCCGACCTCGTGGTTCTCGATGGCCAGCACCCCGACCTCGCCGGCCGCGGTGGCGACGACGTGGCAAACGCGCTGGTCTTTGGCGGCTCGACCGGCTTGGTGCGCGACGTGATGGTTGCCGGACGCTGGATGGTGCAGGAGCGCCGCCATCCCGGCGAGGAAAACGCCGCCGCGGCCTATAAAGCGGCCCGCTCGAAGCTGCTCGGCTATCCGTAGACCACCGCCCCGACGATCACGGCGCTGTTCAGCGTGATCCAGCCGATGCACGGCAGGTAGATGTTCTTGTCGCGCTTCTGGATCCCGAACCAGAACCACAGCAGGGCGGAGAGCAGATAGGCGCTCCAGGACAGTACCGAGACGCCGGCCGCCTGCTGAC
>JBQTJF010000104.1:0-13883 GCA_052387375.1 Betaproteobacteria bacterium | reverse complement strand
CGTGCTCGAGGTAGGGATAGAAGATGCCCATCGCGTTCGAGCCGCCGCCGACGCAGGCGATCACCGCGTCGGGCTGGCGCCCGGCGAGCTCCGGCACCTGCGCCAGGCACTCCTCGCCGATCACGGTCTGGAAGTCGCGCACCATCATCGGATAGGGATGCGGCCCGGCGACGGTGCCGATGATGTAGAACGTGCTCTCGACGTTGGTGACCCAGTCGCGCATCGCCTCGTTGAGCGCGTCCTTCAGCGTGCGCGATCCCGACTCCACCGGCACCACCGAGGCGCCGAGCAGCTTCATGCGGTAGACGTTCTGCGCCTGGCGGCGCACGTCCTCGCTGCCCATGTACACCACGCATTCCATGCCGTAGCGCGCCGCGACGGTGGCGGTGGCGACGCCGTGCATGCCGGCGCCGGTCTCGGCGATGACGCGCCGCCTGCCCATGCGCCGGGCGAGCAGCGCCTGGCCGATGGTGTTGTTCACCTTGTGCGCGCCGGTGTGGTTCAGGTCCTCGCGCTTGATGTAGATCTGCGCGCCGCCGCAGCGCTCGGAGAGCCGCTTCGCGTGGTAGACCGGGCTGGGGCGGCCGACGTAGTGCTTGAGCTCGTAGCGGAACTCGGCGTCGAAGGCGGGGTCCCGGCGCGCGCGCTGGTAGGCCTCGAGCAGCTCGGCGAGCGCCCTGGTCAGCGTTTCGGCGACGAACACGCCGCCGTACGGCCCGAAGTGGCCCCGCGCATCGGGCAAGTCATACATCCGCATTCCTGACCTCTGCTATGAAAGCGGCGATCTTGCCGGCGTCCTTGAGGCCCTTGGCCGATTCCACGCCGCTCGACACGTCCACTCCCCACGGCCGCACGCGGCGGATGGCCGAAGCGACGTTCGCCTGCGACAGCCCGCCGGACAGGATCACCGGTTTGTCAGCGCTCGGGACCAAGGACCAGTCGAAGCTCTCGCCAACACCGCCGTACTCCGGAACATGACTGTCGAAGAGCCACGCTGCCGCGCGCGAAAAAGGGCGCAGGTATTCTAGCGCATCGACCCCCGGCCTCACGCGCGCCGCCTTGACGAACGGCATGCCGAATTGCGCGCAGAACTCCGGCGCTTCCTCGCCATGGAACTGCAGCAGCGCCGGCCGCACGCGGCCGAGCACCTGCGCGACCTGCGCCGCATCCGGGTTGACGAACAGCGCCACGGCCTGCACGAACGGCGGCAGCGCGTCGCGGATCTCGACCGCGCGCTCGGTGCTGAGGTAGCGCGGGCTGGACGGGTAGAAGACGAGTCCGATCGCATCGGCGCCGGCCGCGGCGGCCGCCAGGGCGTCGGCCGGCCGGGTGATGCCGCAGACCTTCACGCGCGTCCTCATTGCGGCAGTCCCCATTTGCGGTCGTATTCGACCGCCTCGAGGACCAGGCCTTCGGGGGCGAAAGTCGGCGCGGCGCGCGAGCGGTCGCGCGAGGCGAGGATCTCCTTCACCCACTGCGGCGGGCGCCGGTCCTTGCCGGCGTAGACGAGCGTGCCGACGATGTTGCGCACCATGTGGTGGAGGAAGGCGTTGGCGCGGATCACGAACTCGATTGTCTCGCCGCTGCGCGCGACTTCCAACGCGTATACCGTGCGCAGCGGCGATTTCGCCTGGCACTCCGCGGAGCGGAACGCGGAGAAATCGTGCTCGCCGACCAGCACTGCCGCTGCCTCGCGCATCGCCTGCAGGTCGAGCGGCGCGTGGCACCAGCCGGCATGGCGCGCGGCAATCGCCGGCCGCACCGGACGGTTGATGAGCCGGTAGCGGTAGGTGCGCGAGAGCGCGCTGTAGCGGGCGTGGAAATCGCCGGCGACCGCGGCCGCCCAGAGCACGGCGACGGCGGGAGGCAGCAGGGCGTTGGTGCCGCGCACCCAGGCCTGCGCGGGGCGCGATGCCTCGGTGTCGAAGTGCACCACCTGGCCGCGCGCGTGCACGCCGCGGTCGGTGCGGCCGGCGCAGGTCACCGACACCGGCGCGCCGGCGATCGCCGCCAAGGCCTGCTCGAGCGCGTCCTGGATGGTGCCGCCGCCCGGCTGCGTCTGCCAGCCGAGAAAGCCGCTGCCGTCGTACTCGAGGCCTAGGGCGATCCTGATGGAGGTCTAGCCGAGCTTGGCGAGCAGCTGCTGCGCCTGGCCCTTTTGCGCCGCGTCGCCGTCCTTCATGACCTCGTTGAGCAGCTCGCGCGCGCCGTTCTTGTCGCCCATCTCTTCGTAGGCCTTCGCCAGGTCGAGCTTGGTGGCGACTTCCTGCCACTTGGGATCGGTGCTGCCCTGCGGCGCCCCCGCCGTGGCCTCCGCGGGCGTGCCGAGGTCGAGGCTGATCGCGCCGAGGTCGACCGGGGCGGACTTTTCCTCCGCTTTCGCCGCCGGCGCGTCGTCGAGCTTGAGGTCGAAGTCGAGCCCGCTGCTCGGCTCGGCCGCCGCCGGCGCTGCTTCCTTCTTCTCGGTGCCGAGGTCGAGGTTGAAATCCATGCTGGTGACGGTCTTCTCCTGCTGCGCCGGGTGCGTGCCGGTCGTGCCGAGCTCGATGTCGATGCCGGAGGGGCCGAAAGCCTCCTTGGGCGTTTCGTCGAGCGAGATGTCCGGCGCCGCGGGCTGGTTCTGCGAGGAGCCGCCGAGGTCGAAATCGAGCGTCGGCGCGGCCGCGGCTGCCGCCGGCGCCGCTGCGGCGGCTGCGCGCGCCGCTTCGCCGGCGCTGCCGTAGAGGCCGTTCTGCGGGTCGATGCTGCGGCCGAGCGCGCAGGCCTTGTCCCATTCCGGTCCGGCGCCGTTGGTCAGGCCCTTCAGCTTGAGCGCGGTCTGCTCGAAGGCCTTGGTGTCCTTGCGATTGGCGTAGATCTCGAGCAGCTTCGCATGCACCGCGGTGCGGTTCGCGTCCTTCTGCAGCGCTTCCTTCAGGATCTGCTCGGCCTGCGCATCGCGCCCGTAGGCGATGTAGACGTCGGCTTCGGCGATCGGATCGACTTCCTCCGCTTCCATGCCGGCGGGCGCCTGGCTGACGGAAGCCTGCGATACGGCGGGCTGCACCGTCGGCGCGCCCGGCTCGCCGGCCGAGCCCGCCACGGCGCCGGCGGCGGCGGCGCCGAGCACGCTGTCCTGGAACTTCGCCTGCGCCGCCTTCTTGCGCCGCCACAGGAAGGCGCCGTAGCCGACCAGGCCGAGCAGGACGACCGCGAGGCCGCCCACGAGCAGCGGGTCGTCGAAGCTCTCGAGCAGCTCATCCAGGAAGCTCTTCTCGGGCGGCGGCGGCGGCGCCGGCCTGGGCTTGGGCTTCGGCTTCGGCGCCTCTGCGGCGGGCTTTTCGGGCGCCTTGGCGACCGGCGCAGGCGGCGGCTTCGGCGCCTCGGGGGCCTTGACCGCCGGTTTATCCGGCGCTTTCGCTTCCGGCTTGGCCGGCGCCTTGGCCGGAGGGATGGGAGCCGCCGAGGGCGGCGCGGCCTGCGCGCCGGCCTTCTTCTCCAGCTCGGCGAGCTGCTGGTTCTTCATCTCTAGCAGCTTCTGCAGGTCCGAGACGTTCTTCTCGAGCTCGGCGACGCGCGACTGCGCCTCCCTCAGCTCGCGCTCGCGCGCCGCCTGGTCGTCCTCGCGCGCAGCGCGGGCGCCGGGCGCGCCCGGCTTCTTCGGGTCGACTTTGGACAGGCGCACCTGGTCCTGCGCGGCCGCGGGCGGCGCGGCTTCCGGCTTCGGCTCGATGCGCCCGGCCGCGTCGCGCTGGCCGGCTGCGGCCTCCGCCGGCGCGGGCACGGCTGCTAGGCGGCTGCGGTACTCGTTGAACTGCGCGTGGTGCTCGCGCACGAGGCGGTTCGCCTCATCCGGGTCGACGGTGCCGACGCTGTCGATGTCCGGGATGTTGAGGATCTTGCCGGCGCGCACCAGATTCACGTTGCCGCGGATGAAGGCGTCCTCGTTGGCGCGGTAGATGGCGATCAGCATCTGGTTGAGCGATACGCCGGGGGGCAGGTTTCGCTTCGCGATGCCGCCAAGGGTCTCGCCCTTCTGTACTTCGTGCGTCGCCGGGCCGGCTTGGGCAGGCGCCGGTTCCTCGGCCGGCTTCTTCTCCGGCGCCGGTGCGGCAGGCGCGGCTGCTACCGGCGCCGCCGGCTCCGTCGGCAGCGGCTTCGCCTCCACGCTCGGCGCGGGCCTGGGCTCGGCGGGCACGGGCGCGGGCTTGGCTTCGAGCGGCGCGGGCTGCGGCGCCGGTTTGGGCGCCGGCGGCGGCGCCGCCGCGATCGGCTGGCGGCCCTTGAACTCCGGCGGGTCGAGCAGCACCGTGTATTCGCGCAGCAAGCGACCGCTGTTCCATTGCAGGTCGACGAGCAGGTCGACGAAGGGCTCGTTGACCGCCTGCGCGGTGGTGACGCGCAGGATCTGCCGGCCGCCACGGCGCTCTATGCTGAAGCGCACGTTGATCAGCGCCGGGCTCATCTCGATGCCGGCGCGGCTGAACGCCTCGGGAGAAGCCAGCCTGGCGACGATGTCCTGGTCGCCGGGCTGCGCGAAGAGCTCGATCTCGGCGTTCAGGGGCCGGCCGAGCGCCGAGAGCACGGTGATGCGACCAAGCCCCGCGGAATACGCGACGAGCGGCGCCGCGAGCCACAGCGCTGCCGCAAGCACGGCGAAGCTTATCGATCTACCGCCCACGGTTCCCCGTCCCCCTGATCTTCCTTAAGCCGGACCAAGTAACTTAACATCATGGTCTTACGGCTGCAAGTTGAGAGATTTTCTTGGTTTGCTACCGCTTCACCCCGGCATCAATGAGGATTCGCACCATCCGGCGCAGCGGCTCGGCGGCGCCCCACAGGAGCTGGTCGCCGACGGTAAAAGCCGCGAGGTAGTCCTCCCCCATCGGCAGCTTGCGCAGCCGCCCGACCGGCACGGCGAGCTTCCCGCTCACCGCCGCCGGCGTCAGCTCGGCGAGCGAGGCCTCGCGCCGGTTCGGCACCACCTTCACCCAGTCGTGGGCGTCCGCGAGCATGCCCTCGATCTCGTCGAGCGGCAGGGGCCGGCGCAGCTTGATGGTGAGCGCCTGGCTGTGGCAGCGCATGGCACCGACCCGCACGCACACCCCGTCCATCGGGATGGCGCTGCCGTTGCGGCCGAGGATCTTGTTGCCCTCCGCCTGTGCCTTCCACTCCTCGCGGCTCTGGCCGTTGCCCAGGTCCTTGTCGATCCAGGGCAGCAGGCTGCCGGCGAGCGGAAACTCGGTATTGGCCTTCGGCAGGTCCCCCGCGCGCAGCGTCTCGGTGACCGCCTTGTCGATGTCGAGGATCGCCGAAGCGGGATCCTCGAGCAGGGGCTCGGCGCTGCGCCCGACGCGCGCCATCTGCGCCACCAGGTCGCGCATCGCCGCGGCGCCGGCGCCCGAGGCGGCCTGGTAGGTCATCGCCGTCAGCCACTCGATCTCGTCGCGCTGGAAGAGGCCCGCCATGCCCATCAGCATCAGGCTCACCGTGCAATTTCCACCGATGAAATTTTTTACCTTTTTTGAAAGAGCATCCTTTATCTGCGGCATGTTGACCGGATCGAGAATGATGACCGCGTCGTCGCTCATGCGCAGCGCGCTCGCGGCGTCGATCCAGTAGCCGCTCCAGCCCGCCTGGCGCAGCTTCGGATACACCTCGCTCGTGTAGTCGCCGCCCTGGCAGGAGACGATCACGGGCAGCGACTTCAGCGCCGCGATGTCGTGCGCGTCCTGCACCGGCTCGACGTCGCGGCCGATGCGCGGGCCCTTGCCGCCCGCCTGCGAGGTGGAGAAGAAGACCGGCTCGACGAGCTCGAAGTCCCGCTCCTCGCGCATGCGCTGCACGAGCACCGAGCCCACCATGCCGCGCCAGCCGACGATCCCGACTCTGAGCATGGCGCTAGTTTATAGGGCGGCCACGACCGCGTCGCCCATTTCTTCGGTGCTCGCCGCTCTGCCGCCGCTCGCCTGGATGTCGGCGGTGCGCAGGCCGGCGCGCAGCACCCGGCCCACGGCCGCCTCGATGCGCGCCGCCGCCGCCGGCTGCCCGAGCGAGTGGCGCAGCATCATCGCCGCGGAGAGGATCGCGGCGAGCGGGTTGGCGACGCCGCGGCCGGCGATGTCGGGCGCCGAGCCGTGGATCGGCTCGTACAGGCCCTTGCCGCGCGCATCGAGCGAGGCCGACGGCAGCATGCCGATCGAGCCGGTGAGCATCGACGCCTCGTCGGAGAGGATGTCGCCGAACATGTTGCCGGTGACGATGACGTCGAACTGCCTGGGATTGCGCACCAGCTGCATGGCGCAATTGTCGACGTACATGTGCGTCAGCTCGAGGTCACCATAATTCGTAGCTTCCTGAGTCACGACTTCCCTCCAGAGCTGCGAGGTCTCCAGGACGTTCGCCTTGTCGACCGAGCACACCTTGCGCGAACGCTGGCGCGCCGACTCGAACGCGACGCGCGCGATGCGCCGCACCTCGCTCTCGCTGTAGAGCATGGTGTCGAAGCCTTCGCGCTCCTCGCCCTTGCGGCGGATCCCCTTCGGCTGGCCGAAGTAGATGTCGCCGGTGAGCTCGCGCACGATGAGGATGTCCAGCCCCGCCACCAGCTCCGGGCGCAGCGAAGAGGCGGCGGCGAGCTCCGGGAACACCTGCGCCGGGCGCAGGTTGGCGAACAGGCCGAGCGCCTTGCGCAGCCCGAGGATCGCCTGCTCGGGCCGCTGCGCGCGCTCGAGGTTGTCGTAGCGCGGATCGCCGACGGCGCCGAAGAGGATGGCGTCTGCGTCCTTCGCCAGCGCGAGCGTGGCCGGCGGCAGCGGATGGCCGGCCGCCTCGTAGCCCGCCCCACCGACGGGGGCTTCTTGAAATTGAATGTTTTCATTCAACTTCTTCAGGACCTTGCAGGCCTGCGCGACGATCTCCGGCCCGATGCCGTCGCCGGCGAGCACCGCCACCCGCATCAGAAGTACCAGGGATACTGCGCTTTGCGGCGCGCTTCGAACTCGCGGATCTTGTCGGCGTGGCGCAGCGTGAGGCCGATCTCGTCCAGGCCGTTGAGCAGGCAGTACTTGGGGAACGCGTCCACCTCGAAGCGAAAGCTTTTTGAATTGTCTGTCGTTGAGACCGTTTGCGAGTCGAGATCGACCACCAGGCGGAATCCAGGAAAGGCGGCGGCGTCGTGGAACAGCTGATCGACTTCCGCCTCGGTAAGCACCACGGGCAGCAGGCCGTTCTTGAAGCAGTTGGTGTAGAAGATGTCGGCGAAAGACGGCGCGATCACACAGCGAAAGCCGTAGTCCATGAGCGCCCAGGGCGCATGCTCGCGCGAGGAGCCGCAGCCGAAGTTCTTGCGCGCCAGCAGGATCGTCGCGCCGCGGTAGCGCGGCTGGTTGAGCACGAAGTCCGGGCTGTGCCGCCAGGCGGCGAACAGCGCGTCGGCGAAGCCGGTGCGCTTGATCGACTTGAGGTGCTCCTTGGGGATGATCTGGTCGGTGTCGACGTTGGCGCGGTCGAGCGGCGCCACGAGGCCGTTGAGGACGGTGAATTTCTCCATTTCAGCGCCACTCCCGTACGTCGACGAAGTGCCCGGCGATCGCCGCCGCCGCCGCCATCGCCGGGCTGACGAGGTGCGTGCGGCTGCCCTCGCCCTGCCGGCCCTCGAAGTTGCGGTTGGAGGTGGAGGCGCAGCGCTCTCCCGCCGCCACGCGGTCCTCGTTCATGCCGAGGCACATCGAGCAGCCGGGCTCGCGCCACTCGAAGCCGGCGTCGCGGAAGATGCGGTCGAGGCCCTCGCGCTCGGCCTGCGCCTTGACCAGCCCAGACCCCGGCACCACCATCGCGCGGCGGATGCTGGAGGCGACGCGGCGGCCCTTGACGACCGCGGCGGCGATGCGCAGGTCCTCGATGCGCGAGTTGGTGCAGGAGCCGATGAAGACCTGGTCGAGCTTGATGTCGGTCATCCGCGTGCGCGGGGTGAGCCCCATGTAGTGCAGCGCGCGCTCCATGCCTTCGCGGCGCAGCGCGTCCTTCTCCCTATCAGGATCGGGCACGGCGTCGTCGACGCTCACCACCATCTCGGGCGAGGTTCCCCAGGTGACGTGCGGCTTGATCTCGCGCGCGTCGAGCCGCACCTCGCGGTCGAATTCCGCATCCGGGTCGCTCTGCAGGCTGCGCCAGTACGCCGCGGCGCGCTCCCACTCGGCGCCCTTGGGCGCGAACGGCCGGCCCCTCACGTACTCGAGGGTGACGTCGTCGACGGCAACCATGCCGGCGCGCGCGCCGGCCTCGATCGCCATGTTGCAGACCGTCATGCGGCCCTCCATCGACAGCGCGCGGATGGTGCTGCCGGCGAATTCGACGGCGTGCCCGGTGCCGCCGGCGGTGCCGATGCGGCCGATGATGGCGAGGATCACGTCCTTGGCGCTGACGCCGCGGCCGAGCGGGCCGTCGACGCTGACACGCATGTTCTTCATCTTGCGGGTCACCAGGCACTGGGTGGCGAGCACGTGCTCGACTTCCGAGGTGCCGATGCCGTGCGCGAGGCACGCGAAGGCGCCGTGCGTGCTGGTATGCGAGTCGCCGCACACCACGGTCATGCCGGGCAGCGTCGCGCCCTGCTCGGGCCCGATGACGTGCACGATGCCCTGGCGCTTGTCGAGGAAGGGAAAGTAGACCTTAGCGCCGAACTCGCGCATGTTCGCGTCGAGCGTCTCGATCTGCAGCTTGGCGAAGCGGTCGCGCACGCCGGCCATGCCTTCTTCCCAGTGCTCGGTCGGCGTGTTGTGATCGGCGGTCGCCACCACCGAGTCGGCGCGCCAGGGCTTGCGCCCGGCGAGCTTCAGCCCCTCGTAGGCCTGCGGGCTGGTGACCTCGTGGACGAGATGCCGATCGATGTAGAGGAGCGCCGTGCCGTCGTCCTCCCTATGGACGAGGTGGCTGTCCCAGAGCTTGTCGTAGAGCGTTTTCCCCATGGTTCCGGAGCGTCCGAAACGGGGATTATCTCACAGCGAAATCAGCGCTTTGCCTGCTGGTAGAGCGGCATCACCCTGGCCGAGATCTCGCGCAGGTCGTTGATGCGCGTCTCGTGCGAGGGATGGGTCGAGAGGAACTGCGGCGGCTGCCCGCCGCCGAGCTTGTGCATCTTCTCCCAGAGGCTCACCGCCGCGCCCGGGTTGTAGCCGGCGCGCGCCGCGAGCTCGACGCCGATGCGGTCGGCCTCGGTCTCGTGCAGGCGCGAGTTCGGCAGGTTGAGCGTCACGTCGAGCGCCATCTGCGAGAGATCCATCGCCCCGCCGGACACGCCGGTGAGCGCGCCGAGGACGCCCAGCCCGAGGCTCTGCGCCATGGCGCGCGAGGCGCGCTCGCGCCCGTGCTCGCGCAGCGCGTGCGCCATCTCGTGGCCCATCACCGCGGCGAGCTCCTCATCGGTGGCGCTCAGCCGCTCGATGAGCCCGCTGTACACCGCCATCTTGCCGCCGGGCATCGCCCAGGCGTTCACGTCCTTCAGCGAGATCACGCTCACCTCCCACTTCCAGGACGCGGCGTCGGGACGGAACGTCGCGGTCTGCGGAATGAGACGCTTCGCGATCTCGCGCACCCGCGTCACCTGCGCGGCGTCCCGGTTGAGCAGGCCCTTCGCCTTCGCCTCGGCCATCATCTCCGCGTAGGCCTTCTCGGCACCGGCGTTCATCTGCTCCGCGGAGACCATCATCCGCTGCTGTCGGTCTACGCCGACAGCCCCGGCCTGGGTGGTATCGACCGATTGGCAACCCGTGCCCAGCGCCGCCACGGCGGCGAGGGCGGCAACGATGGCTCTGTTCATGATCGCTTCGACCTCTCAGACACCGGCTCGTTTCAGCCCATAGGCAAGAAGGAGGCCCGCGGCGGCGGCGAGGGCGGCGAGCGAGAAGGCGAAAGCGGCGCCGGCGAGCTCCCACCCCCACCCGGCGCCGAGCGCGCCCGCGGCGCCGCCGGCGCCATAGGCGATGCTGGAGAACAGGGTCTGGCCGCGGCCCCGGGAATGCGGCGGGAACACGCGGTGCACCGCCGCCACCGCCGCGGCATGGAAGGAGCCGAAGCTCGCGGCGTGCAGCAGCTGCGCCGCGAGCAGCAGCCAGAGCACATCGGCCAGCCATCCCAGCATGAGGAAGCGCAGCACGGCGAGCGCGCAGCTCGCCGCCAGGATGGCCCACAGCGCCCAGCGCCGGAAGAGCAACGGCAGCGCGACGAAAACGGCGATTTCGGCGAGCACGCCGAGCGTCCAGGCGAAGCCGATGAAGGCTTCGCCGTAGCCGAGCTGGCGCAGATGCAGCGTGAGGAACGCGTACAAGGCGCCGTGCGCGGCCGCCATGGAGAAGCCGCTGGCGAAGAGCGGCGCCGCGCCGGCAGGCAGGCGGAAGGGCGCACCGCGCGCGGCGGCGTGCGCGGCGCCCGCCGGCAGCGCGAGGGCGGCGGCGAGCGCCGCGAGGGCGCAGGCGAAGAGGACCGCGGCAAGCGTGGCGACCGGCTGCGCCTCGAGCCAGGCGCCGCCGCCGAGCACCGTGGCGATGAAGCCGAGCGAGCCCCAGAGGCGGATCGGCCCGTACCGGCCCTGCTGCGCCCCCAGCTGCGCGAAGGTGATCGCCTCGACGAGCGGCAGCGCCGCCGCCGAGAGCACGCTCGTGGCCGCCATCAGCGCGACGATCGGCACGAGGCCCTCGACGAAAGGCAGCGCGGCGACGCCGGCGGCGTTCGCGGCGCAGGCGAACGCGACGATGCCGCGCTGCGCCCCGGTGCGGTCGGCGAGCCAGCCCCACGCCGCCGGCGCGAGGATGCGCACCAGCGGCGGCGCGGCGAGCACCCAGGCGATCTCGCCCGCGCCGAGGCCGCGGCCGGCGAGATAGAGCGGGAACCACGCCACGTAGACGCCGGAGTAGGCGAAGAACAGGAAGTAGAACGCGGCCAGCCGAAATGACAGCAGCATCGCAGTTAACTTAGCATCCGCCTCGCATGTCGCGCGGCGCGTTCTACGTTCTCTTCACCGCTTCGGGCTTCGCCGGGCTCATCTACGAATCGATCTGGGCGCAGTACCTCAAGCTCTTCCTCGGCCACGCCGCCTACGCGCAGTCGCTGGTGCTCGCCGTGTTCATGGGCGGCATGGCGGCGGGCGCGGCGTGGTGCGCGCGCCGCTCGGCGCGGCTCGCCAACCCGCTCGCGGGCTACGCGCTCGTCGAAGCGCTGGTGGGCCTGGCGGCCCTCGCCTTCCACCCGCTGTTCGTCCTGCTCACCGACTGGTCCTACGCCGCGCTGCTGCCGGGGCTGGGCGAGGCGTGGCTCGCCATGGGCGCCAAGCTCGCGCTCGCCTGCCTGCTCATCCTGCCGCAGTCGGTGCTGCTCGGCATGACCTTCCCGCTGATGAGCGCCGGTCTCGCCCGCGCGCACCCTGCCGCCGCGGGCGAATCGGTGGCGATGCTTTACTTCACCAACAGCCTCGGCGCCGCCGCCGGCGTGCTCGTCAGCGGCTTCGTGCTGATCGCCTGGGCCGGGCTGCCCGGCACGCTGCGCACCGCGGGCGTGCTCAACCTTCTCATCGCGGCCGCGGTCTGGCTGCTGGCACGCCCTGCCCATCACGCACCTTTGCTGAAAAGCTCAACCGGGGAAGAGAGGGCGGCAACCCTTCTTCTCGCCGTCGCCTTCTTCACCGGGCTCGCCTCTTTCGTCTACGAGATCAGTTGGATCCGCATGCTGTCGCTGGTGCTCGGCGCCTCGACCCATTCGTTCGAGCTGATGCTCGCCACCTTCATCCTCGGCCTCGCGCTCGGCGGCCTGGCGGTGCGCCGCCGCGTCGACGCGGCCGCCGATCCCGTGCGCACGCTCGCCTGGGTGCAGCTGGCGATGGCGTTCGCCGCGCTCGCCACGCTGCCGCTCTACGACCTCAGCTTCTCGCTGATGGAGGGGTTGATGGGGGGCCTGGCGCGCAGCGAGGCCGGCTACCTGCTCTTCAACGTCGGCGGGGCCGCGCTCGCCGCGCTGATCATGCTGCCGGCGACCTTCTTCGCCGGCATGACGCTGCCGCTGCTCACCGGCGCGCTGCTCAGGCGCGGCGCCGGCGAGGCGGCGATCGGCCGCGTCTACGCCGCCAACACGCTCGGCGCCATCGCCGGCGTGATCCTCGCGGTCCACGTCGGCCTGCCGGCGCTCGGCCTGAAAGGCACGCTCATCGCCGGCAGCATGGTGGATGCCGCCCTCGGCCTGGCGCTCCTCGGCTTCTTCTTTTCCAAGCGAGCTCTTTCATTCGCGCTGGCGGGCTGCGGCGCCGCGTTCCTCGCCGCGGGCCTCGCCTTCGAGCTCGACGCCAACAAGATGACCGCCGGGGTGTTCCGCCACGGCGAACTCGCCGCCTCGCGCGACGCGGAGATCCTCTTCAAGAAGGACGGCAAGACCGCCACCGTGCACCTGGTGAAGTACCCCGAGGCGACCAGCCTGCGCACCAACGGCAAGTCCGACGGCTCGATCAACCTCGATCCGGACGGAGAGCGCGGCAGCGACGAGATCACCATGGTGCTCACCGGCGCGCTGCCGCTCGCGCTCGCGCCCGGCACGAAGACGGCGGCGGTGATCGGCATCGGCACCGGACTGACGACGCACACGCTGCTGCAGAGCCTGTCGATCGAGCAGGTGGAGACCGTCGAGATCGAGTCGGCGATGGCCGAGGCCGCGCGGCGCTTCGTGCCGCGCAACAGCGGCGCCTTCGCCGATCCGCGCAGCCGCATCCTCATCGACGACGCGAAGACTTTCTTCTCCACGCAGGGCCGGCGCTACGACCTCATCGTTTCCGAGCCGTCCAACCCGTGGGTCAGCGGCGTGGCGAGCCTGTTCACCCGCGAGTTCTACCGCCGCATCCGCGCCCACCTCAATCCCGGCGGGCTGCTGCTGCAGTGGTTCCAGCTCTACGAGGTCGACCCCTCGCTCGTCGCCACGGTGATGCGCGCGCTCGGCGAGGAATTCCCGCACTACGCCGTGTTCGCCGCGAGCGACCACGACCTGCTCATCGTCGCCGGCCTCTCGCCCGTGCCGCTGCCGGCGCGGGCCGAGGTCTTCGAGCACCCCGGCCTGGCGAAGGAGCTCTGGACGGTGCACGTGCTGAGCGTCGGCGATCTCGACGCGCGCTATGTCGGCTCGCGCGCGACCCTCGAGCCGCTGTTCGCGAGCTACGGCATGCCGGCCAATTCCGACTACCGGCCGGTGCTCGACCTCAACGCGGCGCGCCACCGCTTCCTGGAGCATTCGGCGGGCGAGGTCGTCGGCCTGCTCAACCTCGGCGTGCCGCTGCTCGAGATGCTCGAGCCTTCGCGCAGCCGGCGCGCCGTCAATCCGCTTTTCCGCGGCGCCTACGCCTTCGAGCGCATCGAGAACGCACGGCTCGCCTGGTACGGGCGCGAGTTCCTCGCCGGCCCGCGCCTGCCCGTGCCGCAAGCGGTGCCGACGCAGCTGCAGAAGGACCTCGAGCTGGTCAAGCTGCGCCTCGTCGAGTGCCGGGAGCCGCGCGACCTGGACGTCTGGCTGCATAGCGCGATCCGCGTCGCGCAAGCGCTCAACCCGTATCTCTCGTCCGACGACCTGTCGGCGATCTGGGCGCGCATCGCCACCGGGCCCTGCGCCGCGCAGCTGCGCGACTTCCAGCGGCGCTGGATCGCGCTCTTCCGCGCCGTGGCCGCCCGCGACGCGCGCCGCACGGCGGCGCTCGCCGGCGAGCTGCTGTCGACGCAGACGGAGCTCGGCGCCGACGCGCGCGAGTACCTCCTGCTCGCGGCGATGACGGGGTACGCGGCGCAGGGCGAAGGCCCTGCCGCGCTCGAGATCTGGGAGAAGCATCGCGAGCAGGTCCGCAACGCCGCCAGCCCGGCCTTCCGGCTGCTGCGCTGCCA
>JBQTJF010000103.1:0-38242 GCA_052387375.1 Betaproteobacteria bacterium | reverse complement strand
TCAGAATCCCCCACGACCATCTTCTGATGAAAAACTGGAGCTCGAAGCCCGGCTGACGTTCTCCTCGCGCGAGGTGCTGCAGCGCATGGACTTCGACACCATGTCGGCCGCGGAGCTGGCGCAGGCGCGCCAGATGATCGCCCAGCTCAGGCTGCCTCTTCCGGAAATAAAGACCCGGCGCAAGAAACGGCAACGAAACGGCAGAAGCATCGACATACGGGCAACGCTGCGCGAGAGCCTGCGCGAGGGCGGCGACATCATCCCGCTGGTGCGCACGGCGCCGCGCGAGCTGCACCCGCCGCTGGTGGTGCTGTGCGACATCTCGGGCTCGATGAACCCCTACTCGCGCATGTTCCTGCACTTCCTGCACGCCATCACCAACGACCGCGACCGCGTCTCGGTGTTCGTGTTCGGCACGCGCCTCACCAACATCACGCGCCAGCTCCGGCACCGCGACGTCGACGTGGCGATGGCCAAGGTGGCCGAGGCGATCAAGGACTGGTCGGGCGGCACGCGCATCGGCCACTCGCTGCGCGAGTTCAACTGGAAGTGGGCGCGGCGCACGCTCGGGCAGAACGCCGCCGTGCTGCTCGTCTCCGACGGCCTCGACCGCGAGGCGGGCGAGGGCCTCGCCGAGGAGATGGAGCGGCTGCACAAGTCCTGCCGCACGCTGGTGTGGCTGAACCCGCTCTTGCGCTACGAGAAGTTCGAGGCGCGGCCCGCCGGCGTGCGCGCCATGCTGCCGCACGTCGACCTCTTCCTGCCGGTGCATAATCTGAACAGCCTCGTCGACCTGGCGAGGACGCTGAGCGAGCCCATGACGAGAACCCCCCAGGAGAGCCGCGCATGGAGATGAGCGGCGAGCAGCTCATCCCGGCATCCCAGCAGGAGACCTGGGAGGCGCTGAACGACCCCGAGGTGCTGAAGGCCTGCGTGCCCGGCTGCGAGGCGATCGACCACATCGCCGGCAACGAGTACCAGGTGCAGATGGTGGCGCGCGTCGGCCCGGTGAGCGCCAAGTTCAAGGGCCGGCTCACCCTCTCCGACATCAAGCCGCCCAACTCCTACTCCATCGCCTTCGAGGGCCAGGGCGGCCCGGCCGGCTTCGCCAAGGGCGGCGCGCAGGTGAAGCTCACGCCCCAGAACGGCCAGACCAGGCTCGCCTACGACGTCAAGGCGAGCGTCGGGGGGAAGCTCGCGCAGATCGGCTCGCGCCTGGTCGACGCGGCGGCGAAGAAGGTGGCCGATGACTTCTTCCGCAACTTCACGCTCCGGCTCTCGCCGGAAGGCTCCGAGGACGACACCGTCGTCCTCGCCAAGCGCAAGAAGAAGAAGGGCGCGGCGCACGCCGACGCCGGCGGCGCAGGCGAGGAAACGGCGCTGCCGAAGCTACCCGACGCCGCGGTGGCCGCCTTCGCCGCCGTCGCGCTCATCATCTTCTTCCTCGGCTTGTACTTTTTTCTTCGATAAAGGCCAATCAGAGACAGACCACGTGGCTGAGCTCCTCTTTAGAGAAGATCCCTATCTGCGCGCCTGCGAGGCCACGGTCATCGCCGTGCACGACGGCGGCGTCGAGCTCGACCGCACCGTCTTTTACCCGCTCGGCGGCGGCCAGGCCGGCGACACGGGGCGGATCGGCGATTGGAAGGTAGTCAATACCGTAAAAGGAACTTCTTCCGATTCGGTTCTGCATCTTCTCGACCGGCTGGATGGGATCCAGCCCGGCATGAAAGCGCCCGTGGAAATCGACTGGGAACACCGCCATCGCCTGATGCGCTTCCACACCGCGCTGCACCTTCTCGGCGCGGTGGTGAAGGCGCCGGTCACCGGCGGGCGCATCGCCGAGGACAAGGCGCACCTCGACTTCGACATCGAGATGGAGAAGCTCGCCAAGGAGGAGATCGAGGCGCGATTGGCGGCTTTGGTGGATCTTGACGTCGAGACAAAGGTCTCCTGGGTAACCGCAGCGGAGCTCGATGCGCGTCCGGAGCTGGTGAAGACCATGTCGGTGGCGCCGCCGCGCGGCGAGGGCCGTGTGCGCCTGGTCGAGATCCCGGGGGTCGACCTGCAGGCCTGCGGCGGCACGCACGTGCGCTCGAGCGCCGAGATCGGCAAATTGGCGGTGGTGAGAATTCGTTCCGAGGGCAAGCGCAACAAGCGCGTTACTCTGGCCTTTGCATGAAGCCAGAACGCATACAAGCGGCCATCCTCTACGCCGAGCTGCGCAACTTCACGCGCCTCTCCGAGGTGCTGCAGCCCGACAAGGTGCTCGCGCTCGCCGGCGACTTCTTCACGCTCGCCGCCAAGGCGGTGGTGGCGAACGGCGGCAAGGCGCTGCCGGTGCAGAACGACGCGCTCGCGGCCTCGTTCACCGCCGGCGACAGGAACGCCTTTTCCTCGCAGGCGTTGAAGGCGGCGCAGACTATCCAGCTCGGGTTCGGCGCGCTGGGCGAGAAGTGGAAGACCGAGTACGGGCTGCCCGCCGCGGTGTCGCTCGGCCTGCACCTGGGCGAGACGGTGTTCGGCATGACCGGCCCGCAGGGTGCGGCGCAGTACGTCGCCTTCGGCGACCCGGTGAGCATCACCGAGCGCCTGGTGCACCGCGCGCGCGCCGGCGAGATCGTCATCTCGCTCGACTTCATGAAGGCGCTGGGCGCCACGGTGAAGACGCTCGGCGCCGAGGAGCTGCCGCCGCTCGAGCTCGGCAACAAGCGCCCGCCGGTGGCGATCTACGGCCTGCTGCTCGAGTCGCGCCTGGACTTCACGTAAAGAACGTCAGAAAGAGCTACTTTCGGGGCGGAACCGTCCAGAGGTAGACGAAGCGGCCGTTCAGCTCGACCTTCTTGTCGGGCTGCCAGGTGCCCATGTCGAACTGGTGCGAGACGATGCGCGTGCCCGGCCTGAGCTCGGCGAGCAGGCGCGGCCTGAGCTTCACGTTCAGGTCGGGCAGCAGGTAGAGGGTGACGACGGTCGCGTCCTTGAAGTCGGTCTTGAAGAGGTCTTCCTGCTTGAAGGTGACGAGCTTGGTGACGCCGTTCTTCTTCGCGTTCTCGTTCGCCTCCTTGATGCGCTGGGGGTCGATGTCGATGCCGACGGCGCGGATGCCGAACTTCTTCGCCGCGGTGACCGGGATGCGGCCGTCGCCGGAGCCAAGGTCGTAGAGCACGTCGCCCTTTTTCACGCGCGCCAGCTCGAGCATCTTGTCGACGACTTCGTAGGGCGTGGGTACGAAGATGACGTCCGGCTGCTTGTTCTGGGCGGCCGCGGGCGCCGCGAGCGCGATGGCCGCGGCGAATGCTAGAAGGGTTTTCATCAGGAAAATTATGCCTTAGGGAGAAAACCCGGTAGCAAACCGGCTCGCCGTCACCGCGTCGTCGACCGCCTGCTCCTCCTGGCTTTTCGCCGGCGCCGTCGGCGGGGTGTGGCCGGGCTCGGTCAGCGCCGCCTCGACGTCCTCCGTGCCGTGCACCTCGACCCTGGCCCAGGCGATCAGGAGGATCGCGACCAGGATCGCCACGACGGCGATCACCGCCACGATGGGATGCTCCCCATTGGGCTCGGGATGCGGATCGCTCGTCCAGGTATGGTCCACGCGGATTAGACCCCGACCGCCCGCAGCAGTTTCCGGGCCTGCTGCTCAATCTCCCGCGATCGTCATGCGCTCCACCAGGATCGAGCCGCAGGAGCGGCCGCTGCGCACCAGGACGTCGCATCCCACGGCGGCGATGCCCCGGAACATGTCCTTGAGGTTGCCGGCGATGGTGATCTCCTCCACCGGGAAGCGGATCTCGCCGCCTTCCACCCAGTAGCCCGCGGCGCCGCGGGAATAGTCCCCGGTGACGGGATTCACCCCATGGCCGAGCAGCTCGGTGACGAGGAGGCCCCGTCCCATCTCGCGCAGCATGCCGCGAAAGTCGAGCTTGCCCGGCCGCACCACCAGGTTGTGGTGCCCGCCGGCGTTGCCGGTGCTCGGCAGCCCCAGCTTGCGCGCCGCGTAGCTGCCGAGGAAATAGCCCTCGACGACGCCGCAGCGCACGACCGGCCGCTCGCGCGCCGCCACGCCTTCCTCGTCGAAGCCGGCGCTCGCCATGCCCTGGCGCTCGAAGGGCCGCTCGTCGATGTCGACGATGGGCGAGAAGACCGGCTTGCCGAGGCTGTCGAGGAGGAAGGAGGTCTTGCGGTAGAGGTTGCCGCCGTTGACCGCCGAGACGAAGTGGCCGACCAGCTGGATCGCCGCCGGCGCCTCGAACAGCACCGGCGCCTGCGTGGTGGCGATCTTGCGCGCGCCCAGGCGCGCCGCGGCGCGCGCGGCGGCGTAGCGCCCGAGCGCGCGCGGCTCGGCGAGCCGCGCCGGCACGCGCGCGGCGCTGACCCAGTCGTCGCGCTGCATGAGCCCGCCCTTCTCGGCGATCACCGCGCAGGAAAGATAGTGGCGCGAGCCGGCGACGTGCTGCATGAAGCCCTGGCTCGTGGCGAGGACGTACTGCGACTGCTGCGCAGAGACGGAGGCGCCTTCGGACTTCCGGAACAGCTTCGTGACGCCGAAGGCTGCGTCCTCGCAGGCCTTTGCCACGGCGATGGCCTCCTCGGTGGCGATGCGCCAGGGGTGGAAGAGGTCGAGCTCGGGCGCCTCGCGCGCGAGCAGCGCCTCGTCGGCGAGGCCGGCGCAGTCGTCCTCGGCGGTGTGCCGCGCGATCGCCACCGCGGCGTCGACCGTCTGCTCGATCGCCGCGCGCGAGAAGTCCGAGGTGCTGGCGTGGCCGCGGCGCGCGCGCGGGCGGCTGCCGAGGTACACGCTGACGCCGATGCCGCGGTCGCGGTTGTGCTCGATGGTCTCGGGCTTGCCCCTGCGCACCGTGACGGTGAGGCCGTGCGCCTCGGACACGTCGCAGCTCGCGCCGCTCGCGCCCGAGGCGCGCGCGCTCTCGAGCACCGCCTGCGCCAGCTCCCGCAGCTCCGCGGCGTCGCAGCTGAACCCGGGCTGCTTCGGCATGGCGCGCTATGATAACCGCGTGCCGGACGAAATCGTCAGCAAGACGCGGCGGAAAAAGGAAATGCACGAGCTGCAGGCGCTGGGCGCCGCGCTGGTCGACCTGCCGGAAAGCCAGGTCGGCGAAATGGCGCTGGAGCCGCGTCTCGAGGAAGCCGTGCTCGAGGCGAAACGCATCAAGAGCCACGAGGCGAAGCGCCGGCAACTGCAATACATCGGCCGGCTGATGCGCGAGATCGATGCCGAGCCGATACGCGCGCGGCTCGCCGCGGTCGAGGGGCACTCGGCGCAGGAAGGCGCGCGGCACCGGCGGCTGGAAGCCTGGCGTGAGCGGCTGCTCGCCGACGACGCTGCCCTGACCGAGTTCGCTTCGCAGTACCCCAGCACGGACATCCAGGCGGTTCGGACGCTGATCCGCAATACCCGAAAAGAACAGAAGGAGGGAAAGCCCCCGCGCGCCTACCGCGAGCTCTTTCGGCTCCTTAAAGCCATTGAATCTGCGGCCACTCTTCCGGGCTGAGATCGCGCTCGCGCCGGCGCAGGAGCTGGGCGCGACGCCCGCCGGGCGCCGGCGCATCATCCCCATCACCGGCGGACGCTTCGCCGGCGAGCGCCTGTCGGGGCGCGTGCTGCCCGGCGGCGCCGACTGGCAGGTGATCCGCGCCGACGGCGTCGCCAACCTCGATGCGCGCTACAGCCTCGAAACCGGCGACGGGGCGCTTATCTACGTGTGCAACAAAGGGTATCGTCATGGTCCGGACGAGGTGATGCGGCGGCTCGCTGCCGGCGAGGCGGTGGACCCGGCGCTCTACTACATGCGCACCACGCCGTGGTTCGAGACCGGCGATGCGCGCTACGCGTGGCTGAACCGCATCGTCTGCGTCGGAACGGGAGCGCGGCGGGCGGCAGCCGTGGAACTGGAATTCTTCGAAGTCCTATGATCATCGGACTCGTGTCCATCAGCGACCGGGCCTCGGCGGGTGTCTACAGGGACGAAGGCATCCCCGCGCTCAAGGAGTGGCTGAAGTCCGCCATCGCCGCGCCCGAGTGGCGCGACGAGACGCGGCTCATCGCCGACGAGCAGCCGCTCATCGAGCAGACGCTGCGCGAGCTGGTCGACGCGAAGGACTGCAGCCTCGTGCTCACCACCGGCGGCACCGGGCCCGCGCCGCGCGACGTGACGCCGGAGGCGACGCTCGCGGTGGCCGACAAGGTGATGCCGGGCTTCGGGGAACGGATGCGCGCCGTCAGCCTCAAATACGTGCCGACGGCGATCCTCTCGCGCCAGGTCGCGGTCGTCAGGAAGAAGGCGCTGATCATCAACCTGCCCGGGCAGCCCAAGGCGATCCGCGAAACGCTCGACGGCGTGTTCGCCGCCGTGCCCTACTGCGTCGACCTCATCGGCGGCCCGTACATCGAGACTCACGAGGCGGTAGTGAAGGCCTTCCGCCCGAAGTCGGCGGTGCGGCCGAAATGATGGGCTTCCACTGGCCCGAGGCGCTGTGGCTGCTCTTCGCAGCGCCGCTGCTGCTCGCCGCCTACCTCCTCATCCTGCGGCGCAGGAAGCGCTCGGCGGTGCGCTACTCGAGCCTCGGCCTGGTGCGCGAGGCGATGGCCGGCCGCGCCTGGCGCCGGCACCTGCCGCCGGCGCTGCTGCTCGTCGGCCTGGTCGGCGCGCTGCTCGCGATCGCGCGGCCGAACGCGGTGATCACGCTGCCCTCGCAGCAGCGCTCCATCATCCTCGCCATCGACGTGTCGCTCAGCATGCGCGCGGCCGACGTGCAGCCCAGCCGCCTCATGGCGGCGCAGGCGGCGGCGCGCAGGTTCGTGCAGGAGCAGCCCCCGGACGTGCGCATCGGCATCGTCTCCTTCGCCGGCACCGCGGCGCTGGTGCAGCGGCCGACCAGCAACAAGGACGACCTGGTGGCGGCGATCGACCGGCTGCAGCTCGACCGCCAGACCGCGATCGGCAGCGGCATCGTCGTCTCGCTGGCGACGCTCTTCCCGGAGGAAGGCATCGACCTCTCGGCGATGGTGCTCGACCGGCGCGCGGTCAAGCCGCCGGCGAAGCCGGCGCAGCCCGCCTCCAACCCGCACTCGGCCATCATCCTGCTCACCGACGGGCGCACCACCACCGGCCCGCGCCCGCTCGACGCGGCGCGCATGGCGGCCGAGCGCGGCATCCGCGTCTTCACGGTGGGCTTCGGCACCGCCGCCGGTGCCATGGCGCCGGTCGAGGGATACTCGATCTTCATGATGTTCGACGAGGAGACGCTTAAGGCGATCGCCGACCTGACCGGCGCCGAGTACTTCCACGCCACCACCGCGGACGAGCTGACCAAGGTCTACGAGAAGCTCGGCACCAAGCTCGTCATGCAGACCGAGCGCACCGAGATCACCGTGCTCTTCGCCATCGTGGCGGCGCTGCTCATCGCCGCGGCCGCGGGGCTGTCGATCGCCTGGTTTAGCAGGATTGTTTGAACCAGGAAGGTTCTTTTCCAGTACAGTCGATTTGTGACGAAACCCGTTGACCTCCGCAGGCACTACCCGGAGCTGGCGCCGGACAAGGATTACCCGCCGCTCAAGTTCAAGTCGCTGAAGGGCAAGGTGAGCGCCGCCGAGTGGCAGGCGCGCGTCGACTGCGCCTGCGCCTACCGCCTGGTGCGCCACTTCGGCATGGACGACCTCATCTACAACCACATCTCGGCGCGCATCCCGGGCACCGAGAGCTTCCTGCTCAATCCCTTCGGGCTGACGTACGACGAGATCTGCGCCTCGAGCCTGATCAAGGTCGACCTCGAGGGCAAGGTGCTCTGGCAGCCGGAGTGGCCCAAGGGCCTCGAGTACACCTTCAACCTCGCCGGCTTCGTCATCCACGGCGCGATCCACGAGGCGAAGCCCGCGATCCACTGCATCATCCACACCCATTCCCTCGCCGGCATGGCGGTCGCAAGCCTCAAGCGCGGCCTGCTGCCGATGACGCAGACGGCGATGCGGTTTGAAAGAGTGGCCACTCACGACTACGAGGGCGTGGTGCTGGAGATGGACGAACGCAAGCGCCTCATCGCCAACCTCGGCGACGCCGAGGTGATGCTGCTCAGGAACCACGGCGTGCTCGCCGTCGGCAAGACCGTCGCCGAGGCCTTCAACAACATCTACCGCATCGAGCGCGCCTGCCGCGCGCAGCTCCTCGCCCAGGCCTGCGACGACGAGGTGCTGCTGCCGAGCGCTGCCATCATCGACAAGACCGGCCACCTGTACCGGCCGGAAGTGCGCCGGCCGATGGGGCTGCTCGAATGGCCGGCGATGCGCCGCCTCGCCGACCGCCTCGACCCCTCCTACAAGACCTGAGATGAGCCACGCCGTCGAGCGCCTGGCGGCCTGGGCAGTGCAGTCTCGCTCGAAGCCGCTGCAAGCCGACGTGCTTCACCATGCCAAGCGCGCCGTCATCGACTGGTACGCGGCGTACTACCCCGGCAGCGTCGTCGCGCCCGCGACGCTCCTCGAGAAGGCCTTTTCGCTTCAGGATCCGCGCACCCGGGCGCTCATTCACGGCACCGCGGCGCACACCGCCGAGGTCGACGACATCTTCCGCGACGGCATCTACCACCCGGGCGCGCCGACCATCTCCGCCGCGCTCGCCGTGGCGCGCTCGCGCAAGCTTTCCGGGATGGACTTCCTGCGCGCGGTGGTCGTCGGCTACGAGATCTCGACGCGCATCGGCGCCGCCATGGGCCGCGCGCACTACGAGCACTGGCACAACACCGGGACGATCGGCTGCTTTGGCGCCTGCGCCGCCGTTTCAGAGTTGTTGGGTTTAGATGAAAAGAGTTTCTCTCACGCGCTGGCCACCGTAACCACCTTTTCCGCAGGGCTGCAGCAGGCGTTCCGCATGGATTCGATGTCCAAGCCGCTGCACGCCGGCCGCGCCGCCGAGGCGGGCGTCACCGCGGCGCTCGCCGCCGAGCAGGGCGTGACCGGCTCGCTCGACGTCCTGCAGGGCTTCGGCAAAGCGATGGGCGACGACCCGGACTGGAGCGCCGCATTTTCCACTCTGGGGCGCGACTGGCACATCACGTGCATGACCTTCAAGAACCACGCCTGCTGCGGCCACACCTTCGCCGCCATCGACGGCGCCCTCGCGCTGAAAGCCCGCATGAAGCTCGCCGCCGAGGACATCGAGCGCGTGCGCGTCGGCACCTACCGCGCCGGCGTGGAAGTCGCGCACTACGAGCAGCCAGCCACGCCGGCGGAGGGCCGCTTCTCGCTCAAGTACGTAGTCGCCACCGCCCTCACGTATGGCAGTGTCAGACTGGCCGCTTTTGAAGAAAAGAGACTTTCCGATCGGACAACCCGGGATCTGATGCAGAAGATCTCCGTCGGCGTCGACCCCGAGCTCGACGCGACCTTCCCGCGCCAGCGCGCCGCGCGCGTGGCGATCGAGGCGCGCGGCGGCAGGCGCGAGGAGATCTTGCATCCGACGCGCAAGGGCGACCCCGACCTGCAGCTCAGCGACCGCGAGGTCGAGGAGAAGTACCTCGAGCTCGCCAGCCCGGTGATCGGCGCCGACAAGGCGAAGGATCTCCTCCAGCGCCTGTGGAAGCTCGAAGCCCTGCCGCAACTCCCATGAGCGGAGGGCTTTCCAGAATCGGTACGATCGTACCGATTTTTGGGTCGCCGTGAGCCTGTTCCAGGCCCTCTTCGCGCCGCGCGCGGTGGCGCTGGTCGGCGCCTCCGGCGACGCGAAGAAGAACACCGCGCGGCCGCAGCGCTACCTCGCCAGGCACGGGTATGCGGGCCAGGTATTTCCCGTGAACCCCACGAGAAAGATCGTCCTGGACAAGGCCGCCTACCCGAGCGTCGCCGCGATCCCCCAAGCCGTGGACCACGCCTTCATCATGGTGGAGGACGTCGAGGCGGCGCTCGAGGACTGCGGCCGGCGCAAGGTGCCGGTGGCGAGCGTCTACAGCGACGGCTTCGCCGACGCCGGCGCCGAAGGCGCGAAGCGCCAGGCGCGGCTCGTCGAGCGCGCCCGCGCGCTCGGCGTGCGCCTGCTCGGGCCGAACAGCATGGGCGTGGTGAACCTGAGCGGCCGCGTGCCGCTGACGGTGAACGCGGTGCTGGCGATGGAGGCGCCGCCGGGGGGCGGCACGAGCCTCGTCTCGCAGAGCGGCACCATGCTCGGCACGGTGCTCTCGCGCGGCGCCGCGCGCGGCCTGGGGTTCTCGAAGCTGGTGTCGATGGGCAACGAGGTGGATCTCGGCGTGGGCGAGATCGTGAGCCTCCTCGCCGACGACGCGGAGACGCGCGTCATCCTGCTCTTCCTCGAGACGGTGCGCGACGCCCGCGCGCTCGCCGCCGCGGCGCGCAAAGCGCACGCGGCGGGCAAGCCGGTGGTCGCCTACAAGCTCGGCCGCTCTGCCGCCGGCGAGGCGCTGGCGCGCTCGCACACCGGCGCGCTCGCCGGCGCCGACGCCGCGCTCGACGCCTTCTTCCGCGACTGCGGCATCATCCGCGTCGACATGCTCGAGACGCTGATAGAGATCTCTCCCCTCGTGGACGCCAAAAAGCCGGGTAGTCTTGCGAGAAACCCCCGCATTGCCGTCGTCACCACCACCGGCGGCGGCGCGGCGACGGTGGTCGACCGCCTCGGCCTGCGCGGCATCGAGACCGTGTCGCCCGACGGCAAGCCGATCGTGGACCTCACCATGGCCGCGACGCCGGAAAAGTATCGCGGCACATTGGAACAACTGCTCGATTGGCCGGAATGCGACGCGGTGCTCGCCGCGGTCGGCTCCTCGGCGCAGTTCCATCCCGAGCTGGCGGTGCAGCCGATCGTCGCGGCGAAGCGCGGCACCAAGCCGCTCGCCGCTTTCCTTACGCCGCACGCCGAGCGCTCGCTCGCCGTCCTCGCGGGCGCCGGCATCGCCGCCTTCCGCACACCGGAAGCCTGCGCCGACGCCTTCGCCGCCTATTTCTCGTGGCGAACGCCGCGCAACGCGCCGGCCCTGCCCCCGCCCGCCTTTGCCGCCCATCCCTTTCGCCTGCTCGCCGCGCTCGGCATCCCGGTGGTGGAGCAGGCAATCGCGCAGGCACCCGACTTCGCGCACGCCATTCCCTACCCGGTGGCGGCGAAGATCCTCGGCGAGCACAAGACCGACACCGGCGGCGTGGTTCTCGACATAAAGAACGAGGACGAATTCGAGGCTGCCGTCCAACGCCTCGAGAGCAAGCAGCTCCGTATCCAGAGGATGGAACGCGGGCTCGCCGAGGCGATCGTCGGCTACCGCGACGACCCGGTGGTCGGCCCGGTGGTGCTGGTCGGCGCCGGCGGCACGCTCGCCGAGCTCTACAAGGACTTCGTGCTGAGGATGGCGCCGGTCAGCGAAGCGGAGGCGCTGGAGATGATCGAAAGCGTGAAAGGCCTGGCGCCGATCCGCGGCTACCGCAACCTGCCGCGCGGAGATGTCAACGCTCTTGCGCGGGCTGTTTCCGCTTTCTCAAGTCTTTTCCATCTAAAACAAGTTTCCGAAGCGGAAATCAACCCGCTGATCGTGAAGGCAGAGGGCGTGGTCGCGGTAGACGCGCTGCTCGCCCTGAAGGGCCAGGATGCCGCAAGCCGCGCTGAGTGAGATCCTCGCCGCTGCGCGCTTCGACGCGCCCGCGGCGGCGGTCATCGCGGGCGAAGATCCGGTGCTGCCGGTGCGCTATCGCATCGGCACGGCGGGCGCCGCTTCGCTCGCCGCGCTCGGGCTCGCCGTCGACGAGCTCTGGGAGCGGCGCGGCGGGACGCGCCAGCAAGTGGAAGTCGACCTGCGCGCCGCCACCGTGTCGCTAAGGAGCGCGCGCTATCTTCGCGTGAACGGCAAGCCGCTGCCCGGACCATGGGACCCGCTCTCGGGCTTCTACCCGGTGCGCGAGGGCTGGATCAGCATCCACTGCAATTTCCCCAGCCATCGCGAGGCGGCGATGCGCGTGCTCGGCGCAGGCGAGCGCGCCGCCGCCGAGCAGGCCTCGCGCGGCTGGCAGGGCGAGGCGCTCGAGGACGCGATCCATGCCGCGGGCGGCTGCGCCGGCTTCGTGCGCAGCCACGAGGAGTGGGCGAAGCACGCGCAAGCGCAGGCGGTCGCGACGCAGCCGCTGATCGAGATCGAGAAGATCGGCGATGCGCCGCCGCGGCCGCTCGCGCCGGCGCCGCGCCCGCTGACGGGCGTGCGCGTGCTCGATCTCACGCGCGTGCTCGCCGGGCCGACCTGCGCGCGCAGCCTCGCCGAGCACGGCGCCGACGTGCTGAAGATCAGCGCCGGGCACCTTGCGGACTCGGGCATGATGGATCTCGATACCGGCATCGGCAAGCTCTCCGCCCGCATCGACCTGCGCACGCCCGAAGGCGCCGCGACGTTGCGGGCGCTGACGCGCAAAGCCGACGTGTTCTCGCAGTCCTACCGGCCCGGCGCGCTGGCGCGGCGCGGCTTCTCGCCGGAAGCGCTCGCGGCGATGCGCCCCGGCATCGTCTGCGTGTCGCTCTCCGCCTGGGGCGCGAGCGGCCCCTGGCGCGAGCGGCGCGGCTTCGACAGCATCGTGCAGGCGGTGAGCGGCATTGCCCAGGCGCATGGTGACGCGACGAAGCCGAAGCTGCTGCCCGTCTCGGCGATCGACTACGTGAGCGGCTACCTCATGGCCTTCGGCGCGACGCTCGCGCTGGCGCGCCGCGCGCGCGAAGGCGGCAGCTGGCTGGTGCGCATCGCCCTCGCCCGCGTCGGCAAATGGATCGTCGACCGCGGCGCGCCGAATCGGCCGTGGGCCGGCCTGCCCGAAGAGCTGCCGGCTGCCGAGCTCGACGGCTTGATGGGCGAGATGGACGCGCCCGACGGCCGCGTCCGCTTCCTGCGCCCCGTGATCTGCATGTCGCACACGCCGCCGCACTGGACCCGCCCGCCCGTGCCCCTGGGCACCCACCCACCCGCCTGGCCCTGACCCATGGACTTCCATCTCACGCTCGAGCAAACGCAGTTCAAGGAAAGTACTCTCAGGTTTGCGCGGAAGGAGCTCGCCGAGAAAGCGCTGGAACGAGCGCACGCGCCCGGCTACCCCTTCGACGTCGCCAAGCTCATGGCGAAGCAGGGCCTGCTCGGCATCACTATCGCCGAGGCCGACGGCGGCCAGGGCGGCAGCCTCATGGACGCGGTGCTCGCCATCGAGGCGGTCGCGTCGGTCTGCCCGAGAAGCGCCGACGTAGTGCAGGCTGGAAATTTCGGCCCGATCCGCGTGCTCGCCGAATACGCTTCACCCACTCAAAAGCAAAGATTTCTCAAACCCCTCCTGGCGGGGGAGAGCGTGATCTCCGTCGGCATGACCGAGCCCGACGCCGGCTCGGCGGTCACCGACCTCAAGACCACCGCCACGCGCGACGGCAAGGGCTGGCGCATCAGGGGCAGCAAGGTCTTCACCACGCACTCGGCCTACGCCGATCTCGTCCTCGCCTACGTGCGCTTCGGCCCGGGCGTCGGCGACATCGGTTCTGTCTTGATCGAGAAAAAGAACATCAAGGTGGGAAAGAAGTCCCGCTTCATGTCCGGCGAAGAATGGGCCGAGCTGCACTTCGACGACGTGCTCGTGCCCGAGGACATGGTGCTGCTCGGCGAGGGCGGCTTCAAGAAGCAGATCGCCGGCTTCAACGTCGAGCGCATCGGCAACGCCGCGCGCTCGCTTGCGCTCGGCCGCTACGCCTACGAGGCGGCGCGCCAGTGGGCGATGCAGCGCCGGCAGTTCGGGCGGCTGCTCTGCGAGTTCCAGGGCCTGCAGTGGAAGTTCGCCGACATGAAGATCAAGCTCGACGCGGCGCAGCTTCTCCTTTACCGCGCCGCCGCCAACGCCGACCGGGGCTTCCCCTCTCCCGACGAGACCGCGATCGCCAAGGCGTTCTGCAACCAGGCCGGCTTCGAGGTGGCCAACGAGGCGCTGCAGGCGATGGGCGCCACCGGCTACTCGAGCGAGACGCTGGTCGAGTACTGCCTGCGCCGCTGCCGCGGCTGGATGATCGCCGGCGGCTCGCTCGAGATCCTCAAGAACCGCATCGCCGAGGGTATCTTCGAGCGCAGCTTCTCCCAGCGCCCCTGAATTCGGGGTCAGACCCCGAATTCGCCTGTCAGTAGGATCGTCTCGAGATTTTTCGGAAGTGCATCAGCGAGCGGCATCTTCGAGTGCAGCTCGCAATTTTCAGACGACGGCTGTCCTTTCATTGACACCCCGAAGGGCCGGTGGCACTATCTATCTAACGGTTGTTAGATGGAGTATCGCGGTTGGAAGCCCACGCACGTCAATCATGGAAGCTGCTTACCCCATTCACCATCGGGGAGATGGAGGTGCCGAACCGCATCATGATGCCGGCGATGCACCTGAACTACCACCGTGACGGGTGCTTCGCTGACGAGACGTTGATCGCGTTCTACACCGAGCGCTCACGCGGCCGCGCCGGGTTGATCTCGGTAGGCGGCTTCGCCGTGGAGCCGGCCGGCGCCGGGGTGTTCAAGAGCCTACTGCTCGGGCTCTGGGGCGACGAGTTCATCCCTGACCTGCAGCGGCTGGTTCGCTCGATGAAGGCGGCGAACCCGGAAGGCAAGATCGCCTGCCAGCTCTACCATACCGGCCGCGTTTCTCCGTCGAAGCTCACCGGTCTTCAGCCGGTGGGGGCGTCGGATATCCAGTCGCGCTTCAATCCCGAGCCGGTTCGCGTGCTCAGCACCGAGGAGGTACGCACGCTCGAAGGCAGGTACGTAGATAGCGCGATCCGCGCCCGGGCAGCCGGGTTCGACTGCATAGACGTATTCTGCGGCGTTGGTCATCTGCTTAACCAGTTCATCTCACCGGCGACAAACAACCGGACGGATGAATACGGCGGTTCGCTCGAGAATCGTGCGCGCATCGCCACGAATATCGTGGCGAGAATCCGTGCCGCGCTTCCCGGCGTGCCGATAGTGGTGCGCCTTGCCGGGCACGACCTGATTCCAGGAGGCAACACGCACCATGAGGTCCCGCATGTCGCCCAGCTGCTCGAAGCCGCGGGGGCCGATGCCTTCAACGTCACCGGTGGATGGCATGAATCGCGGGTACCCCAGATCACTGGGGAAGTCCCGACTGGGGCGTACGTGTGGTTGGCAAAGGCGGTCAAAACGGCCGTCAAGGTGCCCGTGGCAGCGGCCAACCGCATCAACGATCCGCTGGTCGCGGAGCGCATTCTGCGGGATGACCAGGCGGACTTCATTTCCATGGGTAGGCCACTTCTTGCAGATCCATACCTTCCGCGCAAGCTCATCGACGGCGAGATTGATCAGATCAACCACTGCATCGCGTGCAACGTTTGCCTGGACACCGCGTGGAGCGGTCCGACACGCTGCCTCGTAAATCCGCTCGCCGGGCGCGAGGCCGAGCTTTCTGTGATGCCGGGCAGGCGTACCCGTCACGTCGTCGTGGTGGGCGGCGGTCCCGGCGGCATGATGGCGGCGAGAGTCGCATCGGCGAGAGGACACCGCGTAACGCTATACGAGAAGGACAGGACGCTCGGCGGCATTGCGGCGATCGGCGATATCGCTCCAGGAAAAAAGGAGTACCGCTGGCTCTACGAGGATCTGGCCCGCCAGGTGCAGTCCGACAAGCGCATCGATCTGCGCCTGGGCGACGAGGTGACTGCCAAGCAGATCGGCGCTGAGCGCCCGGACGCTGTTGTCGTGGCCACCGGCGGCAGGCCCGTGATGCCGGACCTGCCCGGGTTATCGAGCTCGCCCATCCCGGTCTTCCATGCTCATGACGTGCTGGCCGGAGCGACCGGATCGATCGGTGATGCGATCGTCATCATCGGCGGCGGCCCGACCGCTTGCGAGACCGCGCTCTATCTCAAGGAGCAGGGCAGCCTCGACGGTGACACCGTCAAGTTCCTCCTAGTTCACCGTCTCATGGATGTGGAGGAGTTGCGTACTCTGGCAAGCGTAGGACGGCCAGGACGAAAGGTAAGTATCGTGCAGCGCTCTGCCAAGCTAGCGCGGGACCTTAACAAGTCCGTGCGCTGGACGCTTCTCAAGGCGATCGAGGAGGCGGGCATTGCCACGTACGTGAACGCGTCCATCCTGTCGCTGGGCGCCGCTTGCATCGTCTTGAGCCTCGCGGACGGCAGGGTGCAAGAGATACCCTGCGATACGCTCGTGGTCGCGGCCGGCGTCGCTTCGGACGATCGCCTGTATCGCGAGATCAAGTCGTTGCTCGCCGACACTCCGGTCTATCTAGTCGGCGATGCCGTGGCTGCGCGTCAGGCGACCGAGGCTCTTCTGGAGGGGTTCGAGGCAGCCAGTTCTATTCCAGGATAAGTCAGAGAGGAGAGACAGATGATCCACGCAAGGATTCTTACGCGGTTCTTTGCAGGCTTGATGGTCTTGACGATTTCGGGCGCTGTCTCAGCCCAGCCCCGAGCCGAGATTACGATCGGCTTCGTCAATCCCACTACCGGCGTCTTCGGAACTCTCGGGAAGTACGCGCGCAAGGGGATGGACCTCGCACTTGAGCAGGCGCAGGCCAACCCGGCATTTCGGGGAGTGACCTTCAAGGTCGTCGAGCGGGACTCTGCGGCCAAGGTGCCCGATGCGATCCGCTATGCACGCGAGCTGATCAACCGCGAACAGGTCGATGTCCTGATGGGCGGGCTGTCGAGCGCGGAATGCCTCTCCCTGCAAAAGCTCGCAGCGGAGATCAAGACGGTCTATTTACCGACCAGCGGCTGCTGGGCCGACGAGTTCTCCGAAACGCCGAACATCAACAAGTACTCGTTCCGCGTCACTGCGAGCAACAAGCAGCGCAACTTCGCGTTCGCGGAATGGCTGCTGAAGAACGTCGGCAAGCGCTGGTACGTCGTATATTCGGACTTCGCCTACGGCCAGTCGGGACTGAAGGCGTTCCAGCAGGCAATGGATGCCTCGGGAGGGACAGTGGTCGGCTCGGTCGGCGTGCCGTTCGGGACGACCGACATGGCGCCGTATCTGAGCAAGATTGACACATCGGCTGAAGGCCTTTATTTCGTGCTGGCCGGCAGGGATGCGATCCTGTCCCTACAGGAAGCTGCCTCCCAGGGGCTCGGCAAGAAAATGAAGTTCGCCGGCATGCAGTCACTGATCGTTCCGGAGAATTTCCCGAAGATGCCCGACTCCGCGGAGGGCCTATCCTTCATCGGCGCGTACACGCGCGATGCGAACGGCACGCTCGACACGCCGGAGAACCGCGCGTTCCGCAAGGCCTATCTCGCGAAGTATCCCGGCGATGTGTTCGGACTGAATGCTTTCGAGGCCTACCAGGCGACGAACATGTTGCTTGCCGCGATCCAGAAGTCGGGCTTCCGCGGCCGCAAGGACACGGAGAAGCTGGCGGCGACGCTCTCCGGTCTTAGCGTCAATGCAAGTAGGGAATTCCCCGCCGGGCCGGTCACTATCCGGAACTCGGACCACCAAGGCGTGGCGCCGCTGTATATTGCGGTGGTAAAAGGCGGCAAGGAGCAGGTCATCCACATGATTCCCGCCGCAGACGTGGCCAAGATCAAGTAACAGTGGCAGTACTGCAGGTGGAGGGACTGAGCCGGGCCTTCGGCGGGCTCACGGCGGTGAGCAACGTGAGCCTGGCCGTCATGCCGGGTGAAATCCGTGCCCTCATTGGGCCCAACGGCGCCGGAAAAAGCACGCTCTTAAACCTGCTCGCCGGCGCGCTCACGCCGGACGCCGGCCGCATCCGGTTCGGCGAGCGGGATATCACGCGGCTCGCGGTGCACCAGCGCGCACTGCTTGGTATCAGCCGCTCTTATCAAGTGGTCAATCTTTTCCCAGGGCTAACCTGCCGGCAGGTCTTGCAGCTCGCGATCCAGCGTGACCTGCGGTTACGGGATTGGCTCTCCACCGCGCATGCGGCCCAGTTGGCTCATCGCGCCGAAGGCGCGTTGCGTGCCGCCGGGCTGCTCGGATTGGCGGACGAGGAATCGATTCGCATCTCGCACGGCCTGCAGAAGCACCTCGAGATCGCGCTCGCACTTGCGAACGAATCGCGGCTGCTGCTCCTCGACGAACCGATGGCTGGCATGAGCACGCGTGAGCGCAGCGAGCTCGCAGCTCATCTGAGAAGGCTGGCGGGCCATCGGACCATCGTGTTCGTCGAGCACGACATGGAGACGGTCATGAGCCTCGCCGACACGGTGACTGTGATGCACAACGGCAAGATCGTCGCGGAGGGTACGCCGGATCAGGTTCGAGCCAGCGCTGTCGCGCAAAACGTGTACCTGCGGGGCAATCGGTGATGCTCAGGCTGCAGGGCGTCGACGCCGGCTATGGCGCCGTGCAGGTGCTCTGGAACGCGACGCTCGGGGTCGCTGCGGGAGAGATTGTCAGCATCGTGGGCCGCAACGGTGTCGGTAAGAGCACGACGCTGAAGGCGATCGTCGGGCTCGCCGATGTCAAGCGGGGAGAGATCGTCGCCGGAGACCGGTCGCTTCGGCGCATGGCGACGGCAGACATGGCGGCGTGCGGCATCGGATACGTCGCGCAGGAGCGCGAGATCTGCCCCGATCTCACGGTCGAAGAGAATCTCCGACTGGCGTTGCTGGCGACTCGACGGCCGCGCGATCGCCTTGGGCCGATCTACGAACGCTTTCCACGCCTGCAGGAGAGAAGTCGACAGCGCGCGGGATCGCTCAGCGGCGGCGAACGCAAGATCCTCGCGTTCGCCCGCATCATGCTCCTTGAGCCGTCCGTGTACCTCATCGACGAGCCCACGGAGGGCCTGATGCCGTCCGCGGTAGTTGAAATCGGCGCCCTCATACGTGGCATGCGCGAAAGCGGAGCGGCAGTGCTACTCGTGGAGCAGAACTTGGGCGTCGTGCGAGAACTGTCGGATCGCATCTACCTGATGAACGTCGGGCGCATCGAAAAGGCCGTGACGACGCTCGGCGACGCCGAAGCCGCGCAGTATCTGGGCGTCTGATCGCGCCGTGGACCAGATCACCATCCAGCTCGCGAATGGATTGGTGGTCGGCGCGACCATTGCCCTCACCGCGCTCGGCCTTACCCTGGTGTTCGGGATCATGCATATCGTGAACCTGAGCCATGGCGAGTTCTACATGATGGGCGCCTACTTCACCTGGGCGGCGCACGCTCTGCTCGGTAATTTCTGGGTCAGCGTCCTAGTTGCCACCGTCGCCACCGCCCTGCTGGGAGGCGCCCTGCTGCTTGCCTTCGCGCGCAAGCTCGCCGGCACCGGGCCCCTCCGGTGGGCCCTTCTTACGCTCGGCTTCGGCTACGTGTTGCGCGAGCTGGTGCAGCTGGTTTTCGGCACCGACTTCAAGCTTGTGTCACTGCCGGTCGAGGGGACGATCCCCTATCTTGGCGGCGCTTATCGGGTCCTTGTCATGTTGCTCAGCTTCGGGCTCATCGTCGCTCTGGCGATCTTCCTAGCGAAGTCTCGGCAGGGTCTGCTTATACGGGCGATCGCCAGCAACGCCGACGCCGCGGTGGTTGTCGGGGTATCGACCCGGATGGCATACATCTGGGTGGCGCTGATCAGCGCAGGCCTCGCTGGCGCGGCGGGTGCGTTCATGCTGCCGATAACTAGCGCCTATCCGACGATGGGCTTGGAAATCCTCATCATGGCGTTCGTCGTCGTGGTGGTGGGCGGGATGGGAAACATACAGGGGGCCCTTCTCGCTAGTCTGGTCGCCGGGGAGCTGCAAGCACTTCTCATCTTGTTCGTGAAACCGAGCGTGGCGACGGTGGCCGTCCTCGCCATATTCATGGCCGTTCTGGTGGTGCGCAGAGAGGGAATTCGCAAATTATGGTGAGTTCGCTCAAGGCGAGCCCGCTTGTTCTGCTCGCTGTGGTGCTTGTTCTGCTGGCGCCGCTCGGGTTGCCCCCGTACTACAAGTACCTTGCGACAGAGCTCATCATCTGGGGGCTGTTGGCCATCTCGCTAGATCTGTTGATTGGCTATACCGGCCTGCCGAGCTTCGGGCACGCCGTGTTCTTCGGTGTGCCGGCCTACGTGTTCGGCATCGTCGCCGTGCGCAATGACTCTCTCGCGCTCGGCATCCTGGCGGCGATCGCTGCGATCGCAGTGGTATCCACAGTCGTGGGCTATTTCGCCACCAAGACGGGCGGCGTGGGCTACATCATCGTCACGCTGCTTTGCTCCTTTGCGGTATTCATTGTTGCATTCTCGTGGACCGCGCTCACGGGCGGTGAAAACGGGCTGTACGTACCAGAGAAATTCTCTATGGCGGCGCTGTCTGTCGAGGTACGCTATGTCGTAGTCGCTGGCATCGGCATCGTCGTCTGGGCGCTGGCTGCCCGGCTCGTCGGCTCAAGCTACGGGCTGATCCTGCTCGGAATCAAGGCAAACGAGCGCAGGATGCAGGCCATGGGATACAACACAGAACGATTCAAATTTCAAGTTACCGTCGCCTCGGCTGCCATCGCGGGCCTCGCTGGGATCCTCTATGCGACCACCGTGCGCACACTTTCCGCGGACCTGGTCGGTCCGGAGTTGTCGACCGAGATTGTCATCTGGGTGCTGCTCGGCGGCGTGCAGACCCTGGTTGGTCCCGTGCTCGGCGCGGCGCTCTTCATCTCGCTCAAGCAGATCCTCAACAATCTCACCGCCTATCCACTGCTGCTGGGACTAGTGTTCGTCGCGGTAGTAGCTTGGGCTCCGGGCGGGCTGATCCGAATGCGCATACCCAAGCGCCGATCGACGTCGGAACGTGAGAGCGCCTAGAAAAGCTTCCAGGTCCGATTCGAATGCCAGTGGGCTCGCCGCCACGCGTGCCGACATCAAGGAAGCTGCCAAGCGGCTGATCGCGAGCCAGGGCTTTGCCGCGACGACCATGCGCCAGATCGCGCGCGGCGCTTCGATGGAAGGCGGCTCGCTCTACTATCATTTCGGCGGCAAGGACGAGATCCTTTTCACCATTCTCGAAGAAGGTAACCGCAAGCTACTCGAGGCCGCGGAGCGGGTGCTCCGGCTAAAGCTCAAAGACGCAGCGGCAGTACTGCAACGGCTAATCCGCGAGCACGTGTGCATCCTCGCCGCCGATCCAGAGCAGTTCATGGTGGTGACGAGAGAACTCCATCGCCTCAGGGGCGAGCGCCGCAAGCGCATCATGGTCCAGCGCGATCAATATGAACGGCTGATCCAGGGCGTCCTGCGCAAGGGCATCGAGGAAGGGACGATTAGACCTTGCGACGTGAAAATCGTGAGCTACGGACTCATCGCCTTTCTCAACGGCGTGGCCTACTGGTTTGACCCGCACGGCCGACTCACCATCGAGAAAATAGCCGACGAGTACGGAGAAGTATTGCTGAGAGGCTTGCAGACGTGAAACACATGCTCACCATAAGGAGCGCGCTCGAAAGGGCGTGTCGCTGGTTCGCCGATAGGCCGGCCCTCATCGAAGGTGCCCGGGTAGTCAGCTATGCCAACTTTGCGGCTGCCGGGCGCCGTCTGGCCCGGGGGTACTGGGAGCTCGGCGCGCGCAAGGGGGATCGCATCGCTTTTCTGTGCGCAGCCACCGCCGATCACGCTCTCGCCTATTACGCGGCGCAGCGCATCGGCTTGATTGGTGTCAATCTGCACCTGCGCGAAACCGCTCTACACCAGATCCGGCTGTTGCAGCGACTGGAAGCGGCCATCATAGTCTACGACGCAGACGTTGAGCCGGTGGCACGACAAATCGCGGCGGCATGCCCAGCGCTCCGGACTATCTGCATTGGCAGCGGCTCCGGCGTTGCGCGTTTCTCCGACCTCCTGGCGAACTCGGACGAGGACCTAGGCGTACCGATCCGCGAGGAGGACCCCGCAATCATCCAGCTTTCGTCGGGCAGCACAGGCGTTCCGAAAGCGCTGGTGCATTCGAATGCCTCGGTGCTGGAATCGTGGAGCGGCGGCCTTTACATGTGGTCCGGCATCGCTCCGCAGGACCGGTTCCTGAATGCTTTCTCTCCCTCCTTCACCGTCTGGCTCGTGCATCCTGGCTCGTTCCTCAACCACGGCGCCGCGGTCGTTCTGCAGCCCCGCTGGGATCCGGCCGTGTTTCTGAAGAGCGTGCAGGACCTCGAGGTGACCTGCGCCGCCCTGACGCCCACACAATGGCGGGCGGCGCTGCTCGCCGGGTCGGAAGGCTTCGACCTCCGCTCGCTCAGGATGGCGGCATATCTGGGTGAGAAGATCGCGCGCGAAAGGTTGCAGGAGCTCACCGACCGGATATGCCCGATGTTCTGCAGCTTCTACGGCATGGCCGAGTGCCTGGGTCTGGGCGGGTGCGTGATCCGCAGCCCTGATTTCATCGAGCGTGGCAAGTGGAACAGCGTAGGTCGTCCGACCCTCAATTCGGATCTTCGCGTTATCGAAATCGGCGGCACGGCCGCCGTTGAGAAGCGGGCCGGGGAAACGGGCGAGGTGGTGGTTCGAGCAGCCTCCTTTGCGCTCTTCAACTGGGGCGAGCCGGAGTGGTCCGCGAAGGTGCTGACGGCGGATGGCTGGTATCGCACCGGGGATCTCGGTCATGTCGATGAAGACGGCTATGTGTTTCTGGGCGGACGGGTCGACAACCAGATCGCCACGGGCGGCATCAAGGTGGCGCCGGAGGAGATCGAACAGGTCATCGACGCGCAGCCGGATGTCGCGGCCGTCGCCGTGCTCGGCGTGGAGGACGAGCGCTGGGGCCAGCGAATCGTCGCCTTCGTCGTGCCCCGGCGCGGCGGATTGAAGGCCGAAGACCTGGAAAGCTGGTGTCGCGCTGAGGGCCGGCTGGCAGGGTTCAAGTGCCCAAAGGAGTGGCATTTCGTCGACGCTTTGCCCCAGACCAGCGTTGGCAAGCTCGATCGCAAGGCGCTGCGTGAACGGCTACTCGAGCGCTCGCGATGACAGCAACCAAAGTGGTTCTTCTGGGAACCGGCTCGCCCCGACCGAGCGCGGATCGCGCGCAGCCGGCCCAGCTCATCGAAATGGGTGGGGAAGCGTTCATGGTGGATTGCGGCGACGGCGCCACCACGCAATTACTTCGTTCGGGCCGCCAGGTCACGGACGTTCGCAAGCTCTTTCTCACCCATCTGCACTGGGACCACATCCTTGGTTACGCTGCGCTCGTCTGGGGCGGCTGGTCGGCGGGGCGCCCCACCTTCGAGGTCTGGGGTCCACCCGGTACGCAGCAGATGCACGATCTCCTTTTCGCCCGGCTATACCGCAGCGATGTGGAATGGATCAGCGCGATTGGCTATGCCCGCGAGGGCATCGAGAGCATCAGGATTCACGAAATCGGCGAGGATAGCGTCTACGAGAGGAACGGCGTGAGCGTGGCGGCAAAGCGGGTGAAGCATCCGGTCACGACCTATGCATACCGCTTCGCTCACGCAGGAAAGTCCGTCGTCTTCTCCGGGGATACGGCGGCCTGCGACGAGCTCGTCGCTTGCGCGCAAGGAGCGGACCTATTGGTGCAGGATACGTGCGCCGCGTATTCCCGGCTCTATGGCGACGAACGCTCTCGGAAGATCCGCGACGCGCTCATCGGCTTCCACGCATCTCCGGGGCAGGCAGGCGAGATGGCACAGAGGGCTGGTGTAAAGCGGCTGGCTTGCACCCACTTGTTGCCAGGTGCAGATGTCGCGGAGGTCAAGGCGGAAGCAGAAGCTGAGTTCATGGGCGAGACGATCGTCGGCGAAGATTTGATGGAGCTTTCTGTGTAGCCGTGCTGCTCGAATCCTCAAAAACCGTCGCCAAAGGCGTCTTCGAGCGCAGCTTCTCGCAGCGGGATTCATAACATTCCAAAATGGGTACGATCGTACCCATTTTCGCCTCGCCGCATGCGCGTTCCAGCCCCGACACCGACCGAACCAAGTCAACCGCTGATCTCGGCGAGCAGCCTCGCGATCTCGGCGCCCAGGCGCAGGTCGTCGTGCACGCCGAACACCTGGCTGCGCAGGCGGCCCTGCGCGTCGATGAGGACGGCGGTCGGCGTGCCCTGCATGCGGTAGGCGCGCATGGTCTGCGGCACCGGGTCGCCCGACGGGCCGGGTGCGTCGACGCCGACCGGGACGCGCACGCGGTACTCGTGCAGGAAGGCGCGCAGCGACGGAAGCGGCATCGCCTCATGGTGCTCGAACACCGTGTGCAGGCCGACCACGGCGAGCGGCGCATCCTTGAATGTCTCAGCGACGCGCTGCGCCTGCGGAATGCCGTGCGTTACGCAGCCCGGGCAGAGCATCTGGAAGGCCTCGAGGAACACCACCTTGCCGCGCAGCGCCTCGAGCGTCAGCGGCTCGCTATTGAGCCAGGCAGTCGTGTACCAGGCAGGCGCGGGCTTGAGCTCCATGCGTCGATCGTAGGAGCATGGAAGGGGTGAAGCAACAGCCGCCGCTCGTGTTGACGGTCGGGCACTCCACGCGGCCGATCGACGAGTTCATCGCGCTCCTCAAGGCGCACGGCGTCGAGCGCGTGGTGGACGTGCGCACGGTGCCGAAGTCGCGCCACAATCCGCAGTTCGGCAAAGACGCGCTGCCCCGTTCGCTGGCGCAGGCCGGGATCGGCTATACGCACATGCCGGAGCTCGGCGGCCTGCGCCGGCCGCGGCCGGACTCCGAGAACACCGGCTGGCGCAACGCCTCTTTCCGCGGCTACGCCGACTATATGCAGATGCCGCAGTTCGCCGCGGCACTCGAAGAAGTCATTTCTTTAGGAAGAAAGGAAAGAATTGCGCTGATGTGCGCCGAGGCGGTACCGTGGCGCTGCCACCGCTCCCTCATCGCCGACGCGCTGCTCGTGCGCGGCATCGCGGCCGAAGACATCACGAGCCCGACGCGGCGCGCACCGCACAAGCTCACACGGTTCGCGCGCGTGCGTGGGACCGACATTACCTACCCCGCGCTTTTCTAAATTTAGCTATTCAACGCGCGCGCCGGAGACTTTCACGACCTCGCTCCAGCGCGCCTGCTCTTCCTTGAGATACGTGTTGAACTGCGCCGGGCTGCTGCCCACCGGGTCGGCGCCCTGCTTCTTCAGCGCGTCGAGGATCTGCGGGTCCCTGGTGGCGCGGGCCACGGCGGCGCCGAGCTTCTCCACCACGTCCTTCGGCGTCGCCGCGGGCGCGAGGAGCCCGTACCAGAGCGAGACCTCGACGCCGTCGACGCCGGCTTCCTTCATGGTCGGCACCTCGGGCAGCACCTCGGTGCGCTTGCTGTCGGTGACGGCTAGGGCGCGCAGCTTGCCCGCCTTGACGTGGCCGCCGACAGCGACCGGGTTGATGAAGGAGAGATGCACCTCGCCGATGCTGAAGTCCGCGCTGCTCGCCTGCGCCCTCGCCCTCGCGGGCTGCGCGCCGGCCGCGCCGGAGGTGCGCTACGAGCCCAGCCCGATGCCGGTGGTCGAGGCGATGCTCGGGCTCGCCGCGGTCGGCAGCCGCGACGTCGTCTACGACCTCGGCTGCGGCGACGGGCGCATCGTCATCGCCGCGGCCCGCCGCGGCGCGCGCGCCGTGTGCATCGACATCGACCCGCGCCGCATCGCCGAGGCGCGCGCGAATGCGGCGCGCGACGGCGTCGGCGAGCGCATCCGCTTCCTGCAGCAGGACCTCCTGGAGAGCGACCTGCGCGAGGCGACGGTGGTGACGCTGTTCCTGTCCGCCGGGATGAACCGCAGGCTGCGGCCCAAGCTCGAGCGCGAGCTCGCGCCCGGCGCGCGCGTGGTCTCGCACTGGCACGACATGGGCGACTGGCAGCCCGAGAGATCAATGAAGGTGCGCAGCGACAACCGCGACCATCCGGTCTACTCCTGGACCATGCCCGGCCGCTGAACGCGGAACCAGGCGGCGTAGAGGGCGGGGACGAAGACGATGGTGAGGAGCGTGGCGACGATGAGGCCGCCCATGATGGCGAAGGCCATCGGCCCCCAGAGCACGCTGCGGGTGAGCGGGATCATGGCGAGCACCGCCGCGGCGGCGGTGAGGACGATGGGGCGGAAGCGGCGCACGGTGGCCTCGCGGATCGCCGTCCACGGGTCGGCGCCGGCGTGGATGTCCTGGTCGATCTGGTCGACGAGGATGACGGTGTTGCGCATGATCATGCCGCCCAGCGCGATGGCGCCGAGCATGGCGACGAAGCCGAAGGGCTTGCCAAAGGCGAGCAGCGCGCCGGCGACGCCGACGATGCCGAGCGGCGCGGTGAGCAGCACCATGAAGGTGCGCGAGAAGCTCTTCAGCTGCAGCATCAGCATGCCGAGCACGAGCGCCAGCGCGAGCGGCATGCCGGCGGCGATGGAGTTCTGCGCCTTGAGGTTCTCCTCGAACGCCCCGCCGGCGTCGACGCGGTAGCCGTCGGGGAGCCCGGCGCGGATCGCGGCGAGCGTCGGGTCGATGGCCATGGTGACGTCGGGCGCCTGCACGCCGTCGACGATGTCGGCGCGCACCGTGAGGGTGAGCTCGCGGCTGCGCCGCCACAGGATCGGCTCCTCCATCGTCTCCTCGATGCGCGCCACCTGCGCGAGCGGGATGGTCTTGCCCAGCGCGGTGCTCACCGGCAGCTCGCCGAGCGCCTCCAGCGAGCCGCGCTCGGCCGCCGGCGCGCGCAGCACCACGTCGACCAGGCGGTCGGCCTCGCGGTACTGGCCGATGGTGACGCCGCTCACCGCGCCGGCGAGCGAGCGCGACACGCCCGCGGAGGTGACGCCGAGCGCGCGCGAGCGGCTCTGGTCGACGTCGACGCGCATCGCCAGCACCTTGTTGCCCCAGTCGACGTTGACGTCCACGGTCGCCGGGTGCGCGCGCAGCCTCTCCGCCACCTGCTCGGCGATCGCCTTCAGCCGCTCGGGGTCCTTGCCGACGACGCGGAACTGCACCGGGTAGTTGACCGGCGGTCCGAGCGGCACGCGCAGCACGCGCCCGCGCACGCCAGCGAAGTCGGTCTCGAAGGCGCGCCGCAGCTTGCCCACCAGGCGCTCGCGCGCCTCGATGTCCTTGGTGAGAACCACGACCTGCGCGAAGTTCGGCCGCAAGAGGTGCTGCTCGAGCGAGAGGAAGAAGCGCGGCGAGCCGTTGCCGACGTAGCTGACGTAGGTGCTAACGTCCTCGTCCCTGGCGAGGAGCGCTTCCAGCTTCGCCGCCTCGCGCTCGGCGGCACGCACCGAGGCGCCCTCGGGCAGCCACATCTCCACCATCAGCTCGACGCGGTTCGAGGAAGGGAAGAACTGCTTCTCGGTGAGCTGCATGCCGGCGATGCCGAGGACGAAGGTCGCGGCAGTGCCGGCGAGCACCGTCTTCCGGTGCGCGACGCACCACTCGATGGTGCGGCGCAGGCGCCGGTAGAAGGGCCTGTCGTAGACGTCGCGCAGCTGCGCGCCCTCCTCCACCCGGTGCTCCTTGAGCAGCCAGGCGCCGATGAAGGGCGTGGCGATCACCGCGGCGAACCAGGAGATGACGAGCGCGGTGGTGGTGACGGCGAAGATGCTGAAGGTGTACTCACCGGTGGTCGATTTGGCGGTGGCGATCGGCAGGAACCCGGCCGCGGTGATGAGCGTGCCGGAGAGCATCGGGAAGGCGGTGGAGGAGTACGCGTAGGTGGCGGCGGCGAGCTTGTTGTAGCCCTCCTCGAGCTTCCTCGCCATCATCTCCACCGCGATCATCGCGTCGTCGACGAGCAGGCCGAGGGCGATGATGAGCGCGCCGGTCGAGACACGCTGCAGGTCGATGCCGAACCAGTACATGGCAAGGAAGGTCGCCGAGAGCACGAGCGGGATGGTGAGCGCCACCACCAGGCCGGTGCGGAAGCCGAGCGACAGGAACGACACCACCAGCACGATCGCCACCGCTTCGCCGAGCGCGCGCATGAACTCACCGATGGCGAGCTTCACCACGCCGGGCTGGTCGGAGACCTGGCGGAACTCGATGCCCACCGGCAGCTCCGCCTGGATGCGTGCCATGGTGCGCCTCAGGTCCGCGCCGAGCTTGAGCACGTCGCCGTTCGCCTGCATCGACACGGCGAGGCCGATCGCCTCCTTGCCGGCGAAGCGCATCAGGGCGATCGGCGGATCGGCGGTGCCGCGATGGACGTGCGCGATGTCGCCGAGGCGGAAGGTCTGGCCGTTGGCACGCAGCAGCAGGCTCGACACCTCGGCGACCGAGTCGAGCTGGCCGGTGACGCGCAGCGACACCGCGTGGCTGCCGGTCTGCACGTCGCCGGGGCCGGCGAGCGCGTTCTGCGCCTGCAGCGCCGTGGCGATCATCTGCGGGTCGATGCCGAGCGAGGCGAGCTGCTTTGGCGAGAGCTCGACGAAGATGCGGTCCTCCTGCACGCCGATCAGCTCGGCCTTCGCCACGTTGGGCAGGCGCAGCACCTCGGTGCGCACGCGCTCCACCCAGTCGCGCAGCTCCGAGTGCGTGAAGCCGTCGGCGGTGAAGGCGTAGATCGAGCCGAACACGTCGCCGAACTCGTCGTTGAAGAACGGCCCCACCGCCTCGGCAGGCAGCGTGTGGCGGATGTCCTGCACTTTCTTTCGCACCTGGTACCAGATCGCCGGCACCTCCTTCGGCGCCGCGGTGTCCTGCAGCTCGAGGAAGATGAGCGACTCGCCGGGGCGCGAGTAGCTGCGCGTCCACTTGAAGTAGGGCGTCTCCTGGAGCTTCTTCTCGATGCGGTCGGTGACCTGGCGGTCGACCTGCTCGGCGGTGGCGCCCGGCCAGAGCGTGCGCACCACCATGGCGCGGAAGGCGAAATCCGGGTCCTCGCGCTGGCCGAGCTGGAAGTACGCGGCGACGCCGCCGGCGGCGATGGCGAGCAGGAAGAACAGCGTCAGCTGCCGGTACTTGAGCGCCGCCGCCGAGAGGTTGAAGTCACTTTTCATCGAGGATGCGCACGCGCTGGCCGGGGCGCAGGAGCTGCGCGCCGGCCGCCACCACCACGTCGCCGGGGGCGAGCCCCGACTCGATCACCACGCGCTCGCCGGCGACGCCGGCGGTCTTCACGTTCTGCGCGCGCACCGCGCCCTTCTCGACCACGAACACCTGCGGGTTGGCGCCGCGCGAATACAGCGCCGCGATCGGCACCTCGATCTGGCGCGCCGCCCCCGCCGTCGCCTCGAGCGCCGCGCTCATGCCGAGCTCGATCTCCTCGCCCGCCTCGACGATCGTGGCGCGCGCGGCGTACATGCGCGTCACCGCGTCGGCGGCCGGCGAGAGCTCGCGCAGCTTTGCTTTCCAGATCTTTCCAGGAATGGCATTTAGCGACACCTGGAAAGCCGAAGAACTCTCCATGAAAGACCGTTGCGCTTCCGGAACCGCGAAAGCGACCTCCTTCTCGCCGGGCTGGGCGACGCGCAGCACCGTCTGGCCGGCGGCGACCACCGGTCCGGCCTCGGCCTCGAGCGCGGTGACGACGCCGGCGACGTCGGCGAGGAGGTTCGCGTAGCCGACCTGGTTTGCCGCCTGCGCGGCCTGCGCTTTCGCCGCGGCGAGCTGCGACTGGGCGGTGGCGAAGGCGTTGGCGCGCCGGTCGTACTCGGCCTGGCTGATGAAGTTCTTCTCGCGCAGCTCGCGGTAGCGCTTGTAGTCGGCCGCGGCGAGGTCGCGCTGCAGCTCGAGGCTCTTCACCTGCGCGCGCGCGCTCGCCGCGGCGAGCTTGAGGTCGGCGCCGTCCAGGCGCGCCACCACCTGACCGGGACGCACGCTCGATCCGACTTCCACCAGCCGCTCGACGATCTTGCCGCCGACGCGGAACGCCAGGCGCGTCTCGTAGCGCGCGCGCACCTCGCCGGCGTACTCGACGCGCCGCGCGCCTTCGGTCATGCCGATCTTGATGACGCGCACCGGGCGCACCTCGTCGGGCCGGTCCTCGCCCGCCTGGGTGCAGGCCGTGAGGGCGAGCGCGAGGAGAAGGACTTTTCTCAAGAACCCCTCCGAGCGGCCGCGTCCCAGAGATCGAGCAGCGCCGCGCTGAGCTGGCGCTCGAAATCGAGCTTGAAGATCTGCATCTCCGGCCGCTGCATCACCGCGCGCAGCGACAGCGGCACGTCGGCCTGCTGCCAGAGGCCGACGATCAGGGCATAGCAGTTCATGAGCAGCAGCGCGCCTTCGCCAGGCTGCAGGCGCGGGTAGAGTTCCTCTATGCGCTTTCCTAGCAAGTTGAGCCGGTTCCCGATCCCATCCTTGAAAGCAAAAGCCGCTTCGGTACTGACGTTGGTGTCGAGCATGTAGCGGCAGTTGCCGGCGAGCGGGTAGAACTCGGGATGCGCCTTCAGGTAGCGCAGGCCGGTGCGCACCACGCTCTCGCCGGTCGGCGCGCTCGCCGCCAGCGCGCGCTCGACGACGTCGAAGAGCTCGTGGGTCTGCTTCTCGTGCACCGCGAGCAGCACCTCCTCGCGCGTGCCGAAGTAGAGGTAGAGCGTGCCCTTGGCGACGCCGGCGCGCCGCGAAAGCTGCTCCATCGAGAACGCCGCGCTGCGCGCCGAGAGCTCCTGCGCGGCGGCGACGATGGCCGCGCGCCGGGCGGTCTTGTCTTCCGGGGCGACGGCCCGCTTGAACTGACTCGCAGTCATTTGCGGCGGAATTTAAGTGACCGCCGGTCAGTATGTCAAACTCTGTTACATGGCAGATGCAACGGTGATCTGGCTGCACGGCCTCGGCGCGGACCACTCGGACTTCGAACCCATTGTTCCGGAACTGGATTTGCCGCCCTCGGTGCGCTTCGTGTTCCCCGACGCGCCGATCCGGGCGGTGACCATCAACCAGGGCATGCGCATGCGCGCCTGGTACGACATCCTGCAGTTCGGCCCCGGGCCGGAGGACGAGGCCGGGATCCGCGAATCGCAGACCATCGTCGAGCGCCTGATCGCCGAGCAGCCGGCGCCGCCGGAGCGCGTCGTACTCGCCGGCTTCTCGCAAGGCGGCGCCATCGTGCTGCACACCGCGCTGCGCTACCCGAAGCGCCTGGCGGGGGTCGTTGCGCTCTCGACCTATGTGCCCTTACAAAGCAAATTGAAAGCAGAATGCAGCCTGGCGAACCAGAACCTTCCGGTCTTCATGGGTCACGGCCGCTTCGACGAGCTGATCCCGCCGCCGCGGGCGGCCGCTTCGCGCGACCTGCTGCAACAGATGGGCTACAAGGTCGAGTGGCGCGAGTACCCGATGCCGCACTCGGTGTGCATGGAGGAGATCGCCGACATCGCCGCCTTCCTGCGGGGCGTGCTCTGATGGCGCGGCTGCCGATCATGGAGGAGCAGCCGGTCCCCGGCTACACGATCGTGCACAAGATCGGCGAGGGCGGGCAGGCGACGGTGTACCTCGCCGAGCGCGACTTCGACGGCCTGCGCGTCGCCCTCAAGGTGCTCGAACAGCGCCTGCGCAAGGACCCGGTGTTCCTCGAGCGCTTCGTGCGCGAGTACAAGCTGGTCTCGAGCCTGGAGAACGAGTTCGTGGCGCGCGTCTACGACCAGGGCTTCTCGGGCGAGCACCCGTACATCGCCATGGAGGTCCTGCCCTCGGGCACGCTCGCCGGCCGCATCCACTAGGGCCTGACGCCGCGCGCGGCGCTGCGCCTGACGCGCCAGATCGCGCGCGCGCTCGACGCCATCCACTCGCGCGGCATCGTGCACCGCGACCTGAAGCCGGCCAACATCCTGTTCCGCCCCGACGGCAGGCCGGTGATCGTCGACTTCGGCCTCGCCAAGGACCTCGGCGTCAACTCCACGCTGACCGCCGCCGGGCGCCTGGTCGCGACGCCGCGCTACATGAGCCCCGAGCAGTGCCAGGGGCTGCCGGTCGACGCGCGTTCCGACATCTACAGCCTCGGCGTCATCCTGTGGGAGATGTTCACCGGGCACCGCATCTACGAGGACGCCAACCCCGCCGAGCTCATCACCATGCACGTCACCGCGCCGGTGCCGAAGCTGCCCTCGAGCCTCTCGCACCACCAGCCGCTGCTCGACCGCCTCCTCGCCAAGAAGCCCGCCGACCGCTACCAGAGCGCCGGCGAGCTCTGCGGCGAGATCACCCTATAGATGGAACAACGCTACCTCGAACTGCTGGCGGAGGTGCTGCAGAACGGCGCGCGCAAGAGCGACCGGACCGGCACCGGCACGCTCTCGGTGTTCGGCCGGCAGCTGCGCTTCCCGCTCGTGCCCTTCCCGCTGCTGACGACGAAGAAGCTGCACTTCAAGTCGATCGCCTACGAGCTCCTGTGGTTCCTGCGCGGCGACACCAACGTGCGCTGGCTGCAGGAGCGCGGCGTCAGCATCTGGGACGAGTGGGCCGACGAGAAAGGCGAGCTCGGCCCGGTGTACGGCTACCAGTGGCGCCACTGGCGCTCCCCGGATGGAAGGGAGATAGATCAGATTTCCCGGGTCATAGCTTCTTTAAGAAGCAAGCCAGATTCTCGCCGCCACATCGTCTCGGCCTGGAACCCGGCCGACGTCGAGCGCATGGCGCTGCCGCCCTGCCACGCGCTCTTCCAGTTCTACGTCGCCGAGGGCCGGCTCTCCTGCCAGATGTACCAGAGGAGCGCCGACCTCTTCCTTGGCGTCCCGTTCAACATCGCCTCCTATGCCCTGCTCACCCTGATGGTGGCGCAGGTGACCAGCCTCGCGCCGGGCGAGTTCATCTTGACGCTGGGCGACGCGCACCTCTACCTCAACCACCTCGAGCAGGCGCGCGAGCAGATCAGGCGCCAGCCGAGGCCGTTCCCGACGTTGAAGCTCAACCCGGAAGTCAAAGACATCTTTGCCTTCAAGTTCGAGGACTTCGTCTTGGAGGGCTACGACCCGCACCCGGCGATCAAGGCGCCGATCGCGGTCTGAGCGACAGGAAAAAAAAGGCCCGCCTTCAGGGGGACAAAGGACGGGCCCAGGGGAGACATCGGCCTTGCGGCCGCCGCTTGAAAATTCGTGCGCTAGAAGCTGCCCTTGCTCATGAACATCGCCAGGTAGGCGAAGCCTGCCGCGGCGAAGCCGTAGACCAGCAGGTCGGAAAAGCGGTTGCGGTAGCGCGGCGAGCTCCAGCCGCGCGAGAACCAGGCGAGGGCGGCGATTATGAGCAGCGAGCCGAGCGCCGCGGCGCCGGCCGATACGCTGCGGCCAAAGGCCTGCGCGACCCATCCCTCGGGCGAGATGACCTTGTAGATCGTGCCGCCGATGCCGGTAATGACCAGCGCCACCACCACCAGGCCGATGCCAGCCTGGCAGATGGCGAATATTTCCTGCCTGAGCTTGATGCCGTCGATTTGCACCGCAGAGGTACTGCAAACTGCATGCCTGAGGACCGCTACTAGGCCGAACGGCGCTTTCTCAGGCGGCTTTGTCGGGCTGGGGCGACGACCAATGTCACGAACAGGAGAATGGGCTTGAGCCGACAGGCGTTTCCCTGTCGGCCCGCGGCGACAGAAAAATGATTCTTTCCGTCCTGGATCAATCGCCTGTCCTGAGCGGGCAGGGAGCGCGCGCCGCCATCGAAGCCACGCTAGCGCTGGCGCGGCGCGCCGACGAGCTGGGCTACCACCGCTACTGGCTCGCCGAGCACCACGCCATCGCCGCGCTCGCCGACCCCTGCCCGGAGGTCCTGCTCGCTCGCCTGGGTATGGAAACGAAGCGAATGCGGGTAGGCACCGGCGGCGTGCTGCTCCCCTACTACAGCGCCTTCCGCGTCGCCGAGACCTTCCGCATGCTGGAAGCGCTCTATCCTGGCCGCGTCGACTTGGGCATCGGCCGCGCCCCCGGCGGCGACGCGCGCACCGCGCAAGCGGTGTCCGGCGGCGGCTTGCCGGACGCCTCGCGCTTTCCCGAGCAGGTGTGGCAGCTCGCCGCCCACCTCGACGGCAAGCTTCCCGCCGGTCACCCCCTCGCGCGGGTGCGCGTGCAGCCCGAGGTCGATACCGCGCCCGAGCTTTGGCTCCTCGGCTCTTCGGACTACAGCGGCGCGCTCGCCGCCGAGCTCGGCCTGCCGTTCTCCTTCGCGCACTTCATCAACCCGAGCGGCGGCGACGCGGTGTCGCGCGCCTATCGCGAGCTGTTCAAGCCCGGCCGCGAGCCGGCGCCGCGCACCATGGTGTGCACCTTCGCCATCTGCGCCGAGAGCGACGAGGAAGCCGAGCGCCTCGCCGCGCCGATCGACCTGCGCCGCCTGCACATGGCGCTCAACATCGACGCGCCGGTGCCGAGCGCGGCGGAAGCCGCGAGCCATCGCTACAGCGAGGAGGAGCGCCGCTACGTCATGGGCCAGCGCGCCCGCGCGGTGATCGGCTCGCCCGCCAGGTGCCGGCGCGAGATCGAGGCGATGGCGGCGCGCTACGGCGCCGACGAGGTCATGGTGCTCACCATCACCGGCGACTACGCCTCGCGCCAGCGCTCCTACGAGCTACTCGCCGAGGCCTTCGGCTAGCAGGTCCGCGAGATGCAGCGTGCGCCGCTGGCCGAGAGCCTCGATCTGCTCGCGGCAGGAGAAGCCGTTCGCCACCACCGCTGCCTCCGGCGCGGCCGCCAGCGCCGGCAGCAGCGCCAGCCCGGCGATGCGCTTCGAGGTCTCGTAGAACTCCGGCCGGTAGCCGAACGAGCCCGACATGCCGCAGCAGCCGGTGTCGGGCTCGAGCACCTCGCAGCCGGCCTTGCGCAGCACTTCGACGTCGGCGCCGGTGCCCCAGAGCGCCTTCTGGTGGCAATGGCCGTGAAGAAGGATTCTCGAGCTCAAGGACGGAAGCGGCAGCTCGCGCGCCGTTTCCGCGCAGGACCTGGCTTGCGCTGCCGGCTTGACGGCGCGCGGAGCCCCGGGAAGGAGCTGCTGCAGCTCGTCGCGGAACACCGAGAGGCAGCCCGGCTCGAGCCCCACCACCGGCGCGCCCGCGTCCAGTTCCGGCGCCAGCACCTCGAGCGAGCGCTCGAGCGCCGCCCTGGCGCGATCGAGCATGCCGTAGTCGTAGTACGGCCGGCCGCAGCACGCGTGCGCGCGCGGCAGGCGCACGGCGCAGCCTGCAGCCTCGAGCACCCGTTGCGCCGCGCGCGCGGTCTGCGGGCGGAAGTGGTTGTTGAACGTATCGTCAAAGAGCACCACCGGCGTGCCGCCGCCGCGCGGCCGGAACTGCGAGCGAAAGCTCTTCCGGAATTCCGGCATCGCGCGCTCGGGCGCCACGCCGATGAGGTTCTTGAAACCCAGCTTGTTGGACAACCAGGCAAAGCGGGAGGCCATGGGCGCCAGCTCGCCGATGAGGCCCATCGTGTAAGCCTGGCGCGGACGCCGACGGCTCTCGTAGTAGTGCGAGAGGAACTCGGCCTTGTAGGCGGCCATGTCGGTGTGGGTCGGGCAGTCGCTCTTGCAGCCCTTGCAGCCAAGGCACCACTCGAGCGCCTCCTTCACGTCCTCGCTCGCCCAGCCCTCGGTGATCACCTCGCCGCGCAGCATCTCGGCGAGCAGGCGCGCGCGGCCGCGCGTCGAGTAGCGCTCCTCGCGCGTGCCGCGGTAGCTCGGGCACATGGTGCCGCCCTTCTCGGCGCGGCATTTGCCCATGCCGATGCAGTGCTCGGTGGCGCGCACGAAGCCGTCGCCCACATCGGTTTTGAAGGCAAAGCGGGTTTTCAGTGAGACCGGGCGGTATTCCGGCCCCAGCCGCAGATGCTCGTCGGCGCGGTAGGGATCGACGAGCTTGCCGGGGTTCATGCGGTTGTCCGGGTCCCAGATCGCCTTGAACTCGCGGAAGGCCTGCATCAGCTCGGGGCCGAACATGATCGGCAGGAACTCCGCCTTCGCCTGCCCGTCGCCGTGCTCACCGGAGAGCGAGCCGCCGTACTTCACCACCAGGTGCGCCGCCTCTTCGAGGAAGCGCCGCCAGCGCGCCACGCCCTCGCGCGTGCGCAGCGCGAAGTCGATGCGCGCGTGGATGCAGCCGTCGCCGAAGTGGCCGTAGATCGAGGTGCGGTAGCCGAAGCGCGCGACCAGCGCGGTGAACTCGCGCAGGTAGTCGCCCACCCGCAGCGGGTCGACCGCCGCGTCTTCCCAGCCGACCACCGGGTCGGGCCCGCGGCCACCGAGGCTGAGCGCGGTGGCGGAGGCGCCGGTCTCGCGGATCGACCAGATGCGCGCCATGAGAACGGGGTCGTGAATCAGGGTTCCGGGAACGCATTTCGCCTTCTGGAGAGATTCTTCTTTCGTATCCGCGCCGAACTCGATCATCAGCCATGCCTTGCCCGGCGGCAGGAGCGCGATGTCGGCAAGGCGCAGGCCGCGCTCCCTCAGGCCGCCGATGATCGCCTCGTCGAGGCCTTCGCAGGCGATCGGGCCGGCAGCGAGGATCTGCGGCACCGCGTCGCCCGCGGCATAGATGTCCGGGAAGCCGGCGACGACCAGCGCGCGCTGCCGGGGGCTGGTGACGAGGCGCGCCTCCGCCTGCAGCGTGAGCGCGCAGGTGCCTTCGGTTCCCACCAGCGCACGCGCCACGTGGAAGCCGTTCTCGGGCAAGAGCTGGTCGAGGTTGTAGCCCGAGACGCGGCGCTTGAGCTTCGGGAAGCGGCTGCGGATGAGCTCGCCGTACTTGCCGGCCAGACCTTTCAGCTTTGCGTAGATCTGCCCTTTTCTTCCTTCCAGCCGGGAAAGATCTTCATTTCCACTCACCCAGAACCTTGCACCGTCGTAGGTCAGCACCTCCAGGCGCTCGATGTTCTCGACAGTCTTGCCCGCCATCACCGAGTGCGGGCCGCAGGAGTTGTTGCCGATCATGCCGCCGAGGGTGCAGCGCGAGTGGGTGGCGGGATCGGGCGCGAAGGTGAGCGCGTGGCGCTCGGCGGCGTCGCGCAGGGCGTCGCACACGACGCCCGGCTCGACGCGCGCCAGGCGCGCCGCCGGATCGACGTGCAGGACGCGGTGCAGGTACTTCGAGCAGTCGATGACCAGGGCGGCGTTGACGCCCTGGCCGCACTGCGAGGTGCCGCCGCCGCGCGGCAGGACCGGCACGCCGTGCTCGCGCGCGAGCGCCACTGCGGCGACGATGTCCTCGACGCTGCGCGGCAGCACCACGCCGACCGGCACCTGCCGGAAGTTGGTGCGTCCGCCGCGTACGCGGCGCGCGCGCCCTTGTCGAAGCGCGCTTCGCCGGCGCGCGCGCGGCGCAGCTCGGCTTCGAGTCGCTGAACGTCGACCATGTGTAGTGATTTTTGCATGGTGCGCGGCGTATTGACTTCGCCTTTCACGGCGCATACGCTGCAATCGCCTTTTCCCTCCCCCTCATCCTTCACCCTTCCCTAGGAGCACACATGAACACCGCATGGGCAAGAAGCATTTGCCGACTGTTGATCGTGCTGATGGCGCTGGCGCCCTACCAGGTCGCGCAGGCCGGAATGATCGGCACCGGCAGCGTCGTCGCCTCGGCCTCGCAGGCCGACCGCGACACGATCCTCAACTTCGTGACGCGCGGCGACGTGGCGAGCCAGCTGCAGTCGCTCGGCATCGACCCGGCGAGCGCCAAAGACCGCGTCGCGGCGATGAGCGACGAGGAAGTGCAGGCGATGGCGGCGCGCATCCACAGCATGCCCGCCGGCGCCGACGCCGTGGGCCTGGTGCTTCTCATCCTGGTGCTCGCTGCGATATGGTACGTATGGAGAGGGGGCTTCCGATAAGCGGCCTATCCGCGCAGCTACGGAACGCCCGCGTCCTCGCGGGCGTTTTCGTTTCCCTTGCCCTGGCGCTGCAGGGCTGCGCCGGCCTGTGGCCGCAGACGGCGCAGCTCGCCGAGGCGTTGCCCGCGGGCATCCCCGAGCGCGTCGAGCTCGCCGAGGTGCCCTTCTACCCGCAGAAGGAGTACCAGTGCGGGCCGGCGGCGCTCGCCACCGCGCTCGTCACCTCCGGCGTGACTGTGACCCCCGACGAGCTGGTGCCGCAGGTCTACCTGCCGGCGCGCACGGGCAGCCTGCAGATCGAGATGATGGCGGCGGCGCGCCGCCACGGCCTGGTCGCCTACCAGCTCGCGCCGAGCTTCGAGGACCTGCTGCGCGAGATCGCCGCGGGCACGCCGGTGATCGTGCTGCAGAACCTGGCGCTGGGCGAAGGCTGGCACTACGCGGTTGCCGTGGGCTACGACTACCCGAAGGGCGAGCTGGTGCTGCGCTCGGGCGAGACCGAGCGGAAGGTGCTGCCCTTCGGCGTGCACGAGACGGTGTGGAAGCGCAGCAACTACTGGGCGATGGTGGCGCTGCCCCCGGGGCGCATTCCCGCGACCGCGGACGAGG
>JBQTJF010000102.1:0-29421 GCA_052387375.1 Betaproteobacteria bacterium | reverse complement strand
CCGGCATGTACATCCGGCGGGTTCGCACCCATAACAAGAGTACGGGCGAGTCCTACGAGACACACCGGCTGGTGCGCTCCGAACGCGCGGGCAAGCGTGTTCGGCAGCTGACGCTGCTCAATCTCGGCATTCACGCAAGCTGGAGGAGCCTGCGCGAGATCTTGCGCATCCAGCGCCGCAGCACCAGCTCGTTCAACACTCGCGGCGGCCGCATCCTGAGCGTACGCAAAGCCTCACGGCCGGAAGCGCAACTCGCTCGTCTCTACGACGCACTGGCGCTCGATCACTATCCGGGCGGAATCCGCAAAACCTTCCACTCAAGCTGACATACGCCCATGTAGTGCCACTTGACGGCCAACGGGCGTCTAAGCCATTGATCCATCAGGCGCAGTTTAGGGCGGTGTCAAAGATCGGCTAGGGCCCCAGCGGACACTCCGTTAGCGTGGTGCTTTATCTCCGCTTCAATTCGGTCACGTAGATCTGGCGCCAGTTTTTTTGGCATAAAAACGCTTTTTACGGCATGTAAGTAACCTAAGCCACTGTAATATAAGCTATTGCTTTTGGCAAGAAAATGACAATTACGTGCCTATCTTTTGGCACGTAACCACTAGCGCGGAGAGGCTTCTGGAAATCGCTACGCGGCGGCGCGCTCGGCGCGCTTTCTTTCGTGCTCTTTCAGGTAGCGCTTGCGCAGGCGGATCGAGCGCGGGGTGATCTCGGCGAGCTCGTCGTCGCCGATGAATTCGACCGCGTACTCGAGCGTAAGCGCGATCGGCGGCGTGAGCAGGATGGCCTCGTCCTTGCCCGAGGCGCGGATGTTGGTGAGCTGCTTGGTGCGGATCGGGTTCACTACCAGGTCGTTGTCGCGGCTGTGGATGCCGACGATCATGCCCTCGTAGACCGGGTCGCCGGGGCTGACGAACATGCGGCCGCGCTCCTGCAGCTTCCACAGCGCATAGGCCACGGCCTCGCCGTCGTCCTGCGACACCAGAACGCCGTTGCGGTGCTCCTCGAGCTCGGCCTTGAGCGGGCCGTAGTCGTCGAACACGTGGCTCATGATGCCGGTGCCGCGCGTGAGCGTCATGAACTCGCCCTGGAAGCCGATCAGGCCGCGCGCCGTGACGCGGTAGTCGAGGCGCACGCGGCCCTTGCCGTCGGCCGCCATGTCCTTCAGCTCGCCGCGGCGGCGGCCGAGCTCCTCCATCACCGCTCCCTGATGTTGCTCTTCCAGATCAATACTCAAAACTTCGTACGGCTCGCACCTCTGGCCGTCGATCTCCTTGGTGATCACGCGCGGGCGCGAGACCGCGATCTCGTAGCCCTCGCGGCGCATGTTCTCGAGGAGGATGGTCAGGTGCAGCTCGCCGCGCCCGGAGACGATGAAGGTGTCGGTGTCCTGCGGGTACTCGACGCGCAGGGCGACGTTGCTCTTCGTCTCGCGCTCCAGGCGCTCGCGCAGCTGCCGGCTGGTGACGAACTTGCCCTCGCGGCCGGCGAGCGGCGAAGCGTTGACCAGGAAATTCATGGTGAGGGTGGGCTCGTCGACGCGCAGCAGCGGCAGCGCCTCGGGATGCTCCGGGTCGCACAGCGTGGCGCCGATGCCGATCTCGTCGATGCCGTTGACGAGCACGATGTCGCCGGCCTGCGCTTCGTCGACGGTCTTCCTCTCCAGGCCTTCGAACGTGAGGACCTGATTGACTTTCGCCTTCACGGACTTCTCTCCGTCGAGGACCAGGACCTCCTGCGCCGCGCGCAGGCGTCCGCGCCGGATGCGGCCGATGCCGATCTTGCCGACGTAGCTCGAGTAGTCGAGCGAGCAGATCTGCAGCTGCAGCGGCGCGCCGGCGTCCTCGTCTCGCACCGGCACGTGTTCCAGGATGGCTTCAAAGAGGGGAGCCATGTCCTTGCCCTCTTCCTCAAGTTCCTTTCTTGCAAACCCGAGCAGGGCCGACGCATAGATGACCGGGAAGTCGAGCTGCTCCTCGGTGGCGCCGAGCTTGTCGAACAGCTCGAAGGTCTGGTTGACCACCCACTGCGGCCGCGCGCCGGGGCGGTCGACCTTGTTGACCACGACGATGGGCTTGAGGCCGTGCGCGAGCGCCTTGCGCGTGACGAAGCGGGTCTGCGGCATCGGCCCTTCGACCGCGTCGACGAGCAGCAGCACCCCGTCCACCAGGGACAGCACCCGCTCGACCTCGCCGCCGAAGTCGGCGTGCCCCGGGGTATCGACGATGTTGATGTGCGTGCCGCGGTAGCGGACGGCGCAGTTCTTGGCGAGGATGGTGATGCCGCGCTCGCGCTCCAGGTCGTTGGAGTCCATCACCCGCTCCTGCACGTGCTCGTGCGCGGCGAAGGTGCCCGACTGCTGCAGCAGCTTGTCGACCAGGGTGGTCTTGCCGTGGTCGACATGGGCGATGATGGCCAGGTTGCGCAGCGCGCGTGGCATCGACGGGATTCGCGGAAGTTCTTGAAAAGCCGCGCATTGTACGTGAGAATTTGCGCTCCCTGCTGGTAAATCAACCCTTTATTCCCCATGGACAAGGCACTTCTTTCCAAGACGGCGGCCGCCATGGTCGCCAAGGGCAAGGGCATTCTCGCCGCCGACGAGTCGAGCGGCACCTGCGAGAAGCGCTTCCAGTCGGTCAACGTCGCCTGCACCGAGGAGAGCCGCCGCGCCTACCGCGGCCTGCTCTTCGGCACGCCGGGCGTCGAGCAGTTCCTCTCTGGCGTCATCCTCTTCGACGAGACGGCGCGGCAGAAGGCCGACGACGGCCCCACCTTCCCCGCCTACCTGGCGAAGAAAGGCATCATTCCTGGCATCAAGGTCGACAAGGGCACGGTGGAGATCCCGCTCTCCCCGGGCGAGAAAGTCACCGATGGCCTCGACGGGCTCGCGAAGCGCCTCGACGAGTACTTCAAGATGGGCTGCCGCTTCGCCAAGTGGCGCGCCGTGATCGCCATCGGCAAGGGCATCCCGACGCACACCTGCATCTACGCCAACGCGCACGCGCTCGCGCGCTATGCCGCGGCCTGCCAGGCCGCGTCGATCGTGCCGATGATCGAGCCCGAGGTGCTGCTCGACGGCGAGCACAGCATCGAGCGCTGCGAGGAAGTGACCGAGGCGACGCTGCGCGCCACCTATGCTGCGCTCGCGGCATACAACGTCTTCACGGAGCTCCTGATCCTGAAGACGAGCATGGTCGTCTCCGGCAAGGACCACCCGCGCCAGGCGGGCGTTGACGAGGTCGCCGAGCGCACGCTGCGCGTGTTGAAGCGCACCGTGCCGGCGTCGCAGCCCGGCATCGTCTTCCTCTCCGGCGGCCAGTCCGACGTGTCGGCGACCGCGCACTTGAGCGCGATGGCCGCGACCCGGGGCCTGCCCTGGCCGCTCACCTTCTCCTACTCGCGCGCGCTGCAGAACCCGGCGCTCAACACCTGGCGCGGCCAGGCGGGCAACGTTGCCGCGGCGCAGAAGGCCTTCCGTCACCGCGCGCACATGAACAGCCTCGCCTGCCAGGGCAAGTGGCGTCCCGAGCTCGAGAAGCAGGCTGCCTAGATGGCGCTGTTTGAATCAAGAATAGCTTCCCTTCCAAGAATTGGCAGAGGCAAAGTGCGCGACATCTACGCCGTCGGCGACGACAAGATGCTGATCGTCGCGAGCGACCGGCTGTCCGCCTTCGACGTGGTGCTGCCCGACCCGATCCCGGACAAGGGCAGGGTGCTCAACCAGATGGCCAACTTCTGGTTCGAGCGGCTGCGCCACGTGGTGCCCAACCAGCTCACGGGAATAGATCCGGAATCCGTGGTCGCCCCGGAGGAAAGACCCCAGGTGCGCGGCCGCTCGGTGGTGGTGAAGAAGCTCAAGCCCCTGCCGATCGAGGCGGTGGTGCGCGGCTACCTGATCGGCTCGGGCTGGAAGGACTACCAGAGGACCGGCGCGGTGTGCGGCATCGCGCTGCCCAAGGGCCTGCAGCAGGCGCAGAAGCTGCCCGAGCCGATCTTCACGCCGGCCACCAAGGCCGAGAGCGGGCACGACGAGAACATCAGCTTCGAGGAAGTGGTGAAGCGCATCGGCAAGCCGCTCGCCGAAAAGGTGCGCGAGGTCAGCATCCGGCTCTACCAGGAGGCCGCCGACTTCGCCGCGACCAAGGGCATCATCATCGCGGATACGAAATTCGAATTTGGTCTTAGCCCTTCGAACGAGCTTGTCTTGATCGACGAGGTCTTGACCGCCGACTCCTCGCGCTTCTGGCCGGCCGATTCCTACAAGGTCGGCATCAGCCCGCCCTCCTACGACAAGCAGTACGTGCGCGACTACCTGGAGACGCTGACCTGGGACAAGACCCCGCCGGCGCCCAAGCTGCCGCCCGACGTGATCGCGCGCACCTCGCAGAAGTACCGCGACGCGCTCGAGCGGCTCACTGGAAGGAAGCTCGCATGATCGGCATCGTCATGGGCTCGACCTCCGACTGGGAGACGATGCAGGCCGCGGCCAGGACGCTGGAAGAGTTCGGCGTCCCCTACGAGGCGAAGGCGATGTCGGCGCACCGCACGCCGGAGCTGGTCGCCGAGTGGGCGGCGAGCGCCGCGCAGCGCGGCATCAAGGCGATCATCGCCGGCGCCGGCGGCGCCGCGCACCTCGCCGGCGTCGTCGCCGCGCACACCACGCTGCCGGTGCTCGGGGTGCCGATGCCCTCCAAGCACCTGCAGGGCCTGGACTCGCTGCTCTCCACGGTGCAGATGCCCAAGGGCGTCCCGGTGGCGACCTTTGCCATCGGCGAGGCGGGCGCGGCCAACGCCGCCCTGTTCGCTGTGGCCATGCTGGCGCTGTCCGACGAAAAACTTTCTTCGAAGTTGAAAGACTTCCGAAAGAAGCAATCCGACGCGGTCCGAAAGGCCGAGCTGCCCAAGCCATGAGCCCGGAGATCCGCAAGGCCGCGGAGGTCCTCCGCGCCGGCGGACTCGTGGCGTTCCCGACCGAGACCGTCTATGGCCTGGGAGCGGACGCTTCCAGCGCAAAGGCGATGGCGCGCCTCTACGCCGTCAAGGGCCGCCCGGCCGACCACCCGGTGATCGTGCATTTCGCCTCGGCCGCACAGGCCTTCGCGTGGGCGCGCGAGGTGCCGGAGGCGGCGCGCCAGCTCGCCGCGCGCTTCTGGCCCGGGCCGCTGACGCTCATCCTCAAGCGCTCCGGGCTCGCGCAGGACTTCGTCACCGGCGGGCAGGACACCGTAGGGTTGCGGGTGCCTTCGCATCCGATTGCTCAAGAACTTCTCAAGCAGTTCAAAGGAGGGATTGCTGCGCCATCGGCCAATCGCTTCGGGCTGGTGTCGCCCACGACGGCGGCGCACGTGCGCGAGGACCTGGGCAGCGACGTCGACCTCGTGCTCGAGGGCGGCGCGAGCGAGGTCGGCATCGAGTCGACGATCGTCGATCTCTCGGCGGACGGGGCAGTGCTGCTGCGGCCGGGCGGGGTGGCGAAAGAGGACCTGGAGAAGATCGTGGGCGTGCGGGAGAGCGCCGCCGGCGCGCCGCGGCATTCGGGCGGGCTCGAGCGCCATTACGCGCCGCGCACGCCGGCGCGGCTGGTGGCGACGCACGAGCTGGACAAGCAGATTGCCGTCACGAAGGAGCGCGTTGCCGTGCTCGCTTTCTCGCGCCCCGACGAGCGCGTCGACTACTGGCTGCGCATGCCGCGCGATCCCGCCGCCTACGCGCAGCGCCTGTACGCGGCGCTGCGCGAGCTCGACGCCGCCGGCTGCGAGGCGATCCTGGTCGAGGCGCCGCCGCAGGCGGCAGAGTGGGCGGCGGTGCTCGACCGGCTGCGCAAGGCCTGCGCGGCATGAAGAAGCTCGTTCTCCTGCTGCTCCTCGGCGGCTGCACGGTGCACCTCGAGACCGACTCGCGCGCCGCCACCGTGCTCGGCATCGGCATCGCCGCGGGCATCCTCTACGGCTACGAGGCCGAGCGCGAGCTCCCGCCCGAGCTGGCGCCGGACCGGCGCGTCAGCGAGCAGGACTGCACGCGGCCGATCGATCCGACGCTCGGCAACCTTCGCTGCAAGTGACCTAGGCGCGCTGCGGGCCGGGCCTGCCGTCCTCGACGACGAACGAGGCGAGCGTGCTGCAGCCGGTCTCGCGCTGGCGCACCGAGTCCACCGTGCGCAGATCCGCTCGCAGCAGCTTGGGGCCGACGTCGATGCGCGTGTAGCCGCGGTAGCGGCCGTCGGCGAGCAGGATGTGCGGGTTGTCGGGCAGCAGCCGCTTGACGCGCTCGTGATCCCAGGCCTGCGAGCTGATGGACGTGCCGACGAACTCCGACGCGACCACCGGCGAGCGCGGATCGTCGAAATCGGGCTTGAGCTCGCAGACATGGAACGAATGCACGTCGCCGCCGATGACCACGGGATTCTTCACGTGAGAAACGCCGTCCAGTAGCCGCTGGCGCGCCGCCGGATAGCCGTCCCAGCCGTCGGTCCAGGCGCGCCGCCCGGGTCCGGGCTTCTGGTCGAACTGCGCCATGCGCGTGGTCTGCGCGAGCACGTTCCAGCGCGCGCGCGAGGCGGCGAGGCCGCCTTCCAGCCAGCGCTCCTGGGCGCGGCCGAGCATGCTGCGTCCGGGCGCGTCGAGCGCGGCACACAGCTCGACGTCGAGGGTGTTCGCGCCGCCGGTGCGGTTGCGGCGCGGGCAGGCCTGCCAGGAGCGGTACTGGCGCATGTCGAGCACGTGGAACTCGGCGAGGCCGCCCCAGTCGAGGCGCGTGTGGATGCGCATGCGATGGCCGTCGGGCCGCATGCGCGCCGGCAGCGGCATGTGCTCGTAGTAGGCGCGGTAGGCGGCGGCGCGCCGCTCGAGGAAGGCTTCCCGCGCCATGCCGTCCTCGGGGCGATCGTCGGCGTAGTCGTTGTCCACCTCGTGGTCGTCCCAGGTCACCACCCACGGGCAGGCGGCGTGCGCCGCCTGCAGGTCGGGATCGCTGCGGTACAGCGCGTGCCGCGCGCGATACTCCTCGAGCGTGTAGGGCTCGAACGCGCCATGGCTGCGCACATGGTCCTTGCCCCAGCTCGATTCGTAGATGTAGTCGCCGAGGAAGAGCGCCAGGTCCGGCGTGTCGGCGGCGATGTGGCGATGCGCACCGAAATATCCCTGCTCGTACTGCTGGCAGGAGGCGAAGGTGAAGCGCAGCCGCCCGGCAGCCGCGCCGGCCGCCGGCGCGGTGCGCGTGCGGCCGACCGGGCTCTGCGCGTTGCCGCTCGCGAAGCGGTACCAGTACCAGCGGCCGGGCTCGAGCCCGCGCACTTCGACGTGCGCCGAATGCGCCCATGCCGGCTGCACGGTTTCCGTGCCGGCAAGAACGATGGATTTCATGGCCTCGTCGGCAGCGACTTCCCAGCGCAGCTTCACCGGCGCGGGGTCGACGCCCGTCAGGCGCGTCCACAGCACGATGCCGTCGGGCGAGGGGTAGCCCGAGGCGACGCCGAGCGAGAATGGATACGACTGCGCCCGCAGCGGCACCGCCGCCGCGGCGCCGAGCACGGCGAGAGTCCGAAGAAACCCGCGGCGCGAGGTCACTGCATCAGCTTAACGCGCCGGCGTTTCGTTCTGTTTACCGAGATCGGAGAAGTATTCGTGCTTCTCGGTGTTGACGAGGCTCCGGCGCAGCTCGACCGGCACGTCGTGATAGCTGAGCGCCGTGCGCTTGATCTCCAGCAACGGTGAGCCTTTCTTCACTTCCAGCAACCGCGCCACCTCGGCATCCGCCAGCGCGGCGCTCAGGCGCTCGCTGGTCCGCAGCACGTTGATGCCGTAGCGCGTCTGGTAGAGGTGATAGATCGTGTTGTCGCGGGCGGTGAAGACCTTCTCGGTCAGGTCGGGAAACAGGCGTTGCGGCAGCACGAGGTCGTCCACGATGACCGGCTCGTCCTGCAGGAAGAGGAGGTTGCGGATGCGCAGCACCGGGTCGCCGGGACCGAGGCCGAGCTTGCGTGCTTCGTCGGCCTCGGCGCGGCTGCGCCGGAAACCGAGCGTGCGCGTCCTCGGATACTGCTTCTCGCCGCCGCGCGGCACGATGTGGAAGAAGTGGAAGAGCAGCCGGCTCGCGCCGTGAGTGGCGACGAAGGTGCCGCGGCCCTGCTGGCGCACCACCATGCGCTCGGCCACCAGCTCGTCGATCGCCTTGCGCAGCGTGCCGATCGAGACGTTGAAGCGCTCGGCGAGCCGGATTTCCGAGGGCAGCGCCGCGCCGGGCGGCCACTCTCCGGCCGCAATGCTCTGAACAAGCAAGCGTTTCACGTCGCGGTAGAGCGGCGCGATGGGGCCGACTTCGACCGGCCGGTTCATAGGCGGCAAGGCTAACATACAGGTCATCCAAGTCATATAGTTGACTGCCCAGCGGGCGCCGCAGTACAGTGGCCGTTCCATCGGCGGGAAGACAGACGTGATTCATTTCGTAGTCCACGAGGAAGGCGACGGCGTCGGCGTCGTCGTCGTCGAAGGCGTCAAGGCCGGCCAGCCGCTCAACGGCTGGATCATGGAGGACGACAAGGACATCGAAGTCACCGCCAGGAACGACATCCCGATCGGCCACAAGGTGGCGCTCAGGGACTACAAGGCGGGCGATACGGTGATCAAGTACGGCGTCGACATCGGCAAGGTGGTGAAGCCGATCGCGCGCGGCGAGCATCTGCACATCCACAACGTCAAGACCAAGCGCTGGTGAACATGGAACTTTCCAAAGCGACTTTCTGGGGCTACAAGCGCGAGAACGGCCGGGTGGGCGTGCGCAACCACGTCCTGGTGCTGCCGGTGGACGACCTGTCGAATGCGGCGGCGCAGGCCGTCGAGAACAACGTCAAGGGCGCGCTGGCGATCCCGCACCCGTACGGCCGGCTGCAGTTCGGCGCCGACCTGGACCTGCACTTCCGCACCCTGATCGGCGCCGGCGCGAACTCGAACGTCGCCGCCGTGGTGGTGATCTGCATCGAGGACACCTGGGCGAAGAAGGTCGCCGACGGCATCCGCGCCACCGGCAAGCCGGTGGCGCACTTCGGCATCGAGCAGCACGGCGACCACGACACCCTCATGCGCGCCGCCAAGGCGGCGAAGGTATTCGTGCAGTGGGCGAGCGAGCTGCGCCGCGAGGAGCGGCCGCTCAGCGACCTGTGGGTGTCGACCAAGTGCGGCGAGTCCGACACCACCTCGGGCTGCGGCGCCAATCCCACCGTCGGCAACGCCTTTGACAAGATGTACACGCACGGCGTCACCATGGTGTTCGGCGTGACCTCCGAGCTCACCGGCGGCGAGCACCTGGTCGCGGCGCGCTGCCGCAACGAGGAAGTGCGCAAGAGGTTCCAGTTCGTGTTCGACCGCTACCAGCAGGTGGTGGAGCGGCACAAGACCAGCGACCTGATGGACTCGCAGCCGACCAAGGGCAACATCGAGGGCGGCCTCACCACCATCGAGGAGAAGGCGCTCGGCAACATCCAGAAGATCGGCCGCAAGTGCCTGGTCGACGGCGTGCTCGACAAGGCCGAGGCGCCGAGCGGGCCGGGCCTGTGGTTCATGGACTCCTCCTCCGCCGCGGCGGAGATGGTGACCCTGTGCGCCGCCGCCGGCTTCGCGGTGCACCTCTTCCCCACCGGCCAGGGCAACGTCATCGGCAACCCGATCCTGCCGGTGATCAAGCTGAGCGCCAACCCGCGCACCGTGCGCACCATGGGCGAGCACATCGACGTCGACGTCTCCGGCTTGCTGCGAAAGGAACTGAGCCCGGATCAGGCCGGCGACAAGCTGCTCGAGTCCATGCTGCGGACCGCCAACGGCCGGCTCACCGCCGCCGAGGCGCTCGGCCACCGCGAGTTCGTGCTTACGCGCCTGTACGAGTCGGCTTGAAGGTCCTCGTCAAGAGAGGCGACTCTTTCCAGGCGTTCGAGGTGCCGCGGCAGCCGAGCCAGACGGTGCTGGACGTCGTCACCTACATCCAGCGCTCGCTCGACCCGACCCTCGCCTACCGCTATGCCTGCCGCGTCGGCATGTGCGGTTCCTGCGCCATGACCGTCAACGGCGTGCCGCGGTGGACCTGCCGGACGCATGTAGACAAGGTGGTTCGAAACGAGCGTCTGGAAGTGGCGCCGTTGAAGAACCTGCCGGTCATCCGCGACCTGGTCACGGACATGCGCGAGTTCTTCGACAAGTGGGCGCGCGCCGGAGGGCAGTTCAAGGGCGAGCGCACGAAGCAGGATGACTTTCATAGGGTGAAACCCTCGTCGCCCGATCGTCTGATGGTGGATTCGAACATCGAGTGCATCGGCTGCGGGGTGTGCTACGCCGCGTGCGACGTCGTCTCGTGGAATCCCGAGTATCTCGGGCCGGCGGCGCTCAACCGCGCGTGGACGCTGATCAAGGATGTCAGGGATGAGAACAAGCGCGAAAGGCTGCGCGCGGTCGCCGGCGACGCCGGCTGCCACTCCTGCCACACGCACATGAGCTGCACCGAGCGCTGCCCGAAGCACCTGTCCCCGACTGCGGCGATCGCGGGCCTCAAGCGGGAGACCGTCAAGGCCCTTCTCAGGGGAGAACTCTGAACGCGCAGACCCTCCTTTGGGCGGCGCAGCGCGCCACCGCCGCGGTGCTGGCGGTCTGCGTGGCCGTGCACCTCGCGACCATCGTCTATGCCGTGCAAGGCGGGCTCACGGCGGCGGAGATCCTCTCCCGCACGCGCGGCAGCGCCGGCTGGCTCGCTTTCTACTCGCTGTTCGTGCTTGCGGCGGCGGTGCACGCACCGATCGGCCTGCGCACGATCTTCATCGAGTGGCTCGGCTGGCGCGGACCGTCGCGCGATGTCGTCCTGTTTCTTTTCGCACTCCTCCTCGCATCAATGGGGGTGCGGGCAGCAATCGGAGTCTTCGCGTGAAGAAGGAAAGCTCCTACTGGGTGGCCATGGTGCACCGCTTGTCCGGCATCGCGCTGGCGCTGTTCCTGCCGCTGCACTTCTGGGCGCTCGGCAATGCCCTGCAGCTCGAGAGCTTCCTCGCCTGGACCGAGCAGCCGCTGGTCAAGGCGGGCGAATGGGCGATCGTGCTGGCGCTCGCCGCGCATCTCGGCGGCGGCCTGCGCGTGCTGGCGCTCGAGTTCCTGCCCTGGCGCGACTGGCAGAAGGGCCTCGCCGCCGGGGCGGCGGCGCTGGTGTTCGCGGTCGGGCTGGCGCTGGCCCTGGCGCTGTAGAATCGGACGAAACGATAGGAGGAGGATGAAATGAAGAGGGTCCTGGTATTCCTTGCCGCCGCGCTGGTCTCGGCCGCCGCGCAGGCGCAGTCCTGGCCGACCAAGCCGGTGAAGTTCATCGTGCCCTTCCCGCCCGGCGGCGCGACCGACATCTCGGCGCGCCTGCTCGGCGAGCAGCTGCAGAAGATCTGGGGCCAGACGGTGGTGATCGAGAACCGCGGCGGCGCGGGCGGCGGCGTCGGCGCGGCGGAGGCCGCGCGCGCCACGCCCGACGGCTACACGCTGTTCTTCCCCACGGGCTCGGTGGTGACCGCCAACCAGCACATCTACGCCAAGATGGCCTACGACCCGGAGAAGGACTTCGTGCCGGTCACGAACGTCGTGACGGGCCCGCAGGTGCTGACGGTGCCGGCCAAGTCGCCGTTCAAGTCCGTGAAGGAGCTCATCGACTTCGCCAAGGCCAGCCCGGGCAAGCTGAATTTCGGCCATGCCGGCATCGGCTCGCAGACCCACCTCGCGGCGGAGAACTTCGTCTACCAGGCGAGGATCCAGGCGCAGGCGGTGCCCTACAAGGGCGAGGGCCCAGGGCTCGCGGCGCTGGTCGGCGGCGAGATCGACTTCTTCATGGGCAACGTCGCCGCCTCCATCGGCCACGTCAGCGGCGGGCGCCTGCGCGCGCTCGGGGTGACGAGCAAGACCGAGGCGCCGCAGATGCCCGGCGTGCCGGCGATCGCCAAGACCGTGCCCGGCTTCGAGAACGCCGGCTGGTTCGGCATCGTCGCCCCGACCGGCACGCCGCGCGAGATCATCGACAAGGTGCAGCGCGACACGAAGAAGGCGCTCGAGGACACGCGCCTGAAGGCGCGCCTCTACGCGCAGGGCCTCGCGCCGGTAGGCAACACGCCCGAGCAGATGGCGAAGGCGATGAAGGAAGAGACCGCGCTGTGGGCCAAGGTGGTTAAGGAGAGAAAGATCTCGGTGAAGTGAAAGTCGATCTCGCGCAGGTCGAGGAGGCGGCGAAGGAGCTGTACATCCGCGCGCTGAAGCGCCTGCCGCCCGACGTCAAGCAGGGCTTCGACGCGCTCGCGCGCGGCGAGCGCGATGAAGGCGCCAGGCGCATGCTCGGCACCATGGTGCGCAACATCGCCGTCGCCGAGCAGACCGACAACCTGCTCTGCCAGGACACCGGCATCCCCGTCTACAACGTGTGGATCGGGCGGGGCGTCGAGGTCGACGGTCCGGGCCTCAAGCAGGCGATCCGCAAGGGCTGCGCGCGCTCGACGCGCGAGTACTCGTTCCGCTCCTCGATCGTGCACCCCACCACGCGCGTGAACGAGCAGACCTCGACCGGGCGCGGCGTGCCCGTGATCAATATTGATTTTTCGGAAGAAGAAACCCTGATCATCGAGATGATCCCCAAAGGCTCGGGATCGGAGAACAACTCCTGGCTGCGCATGGCGGTCCCCGCCGAAGGCGTGGACGCGATCAAGACCTTCGTCGTCGACTGCGTGCTCGAGGCGGGCGGCAAGACCTGCCCGCCGACCATCGTCGGCGTCGGCATCGGCGGCACCGCCGACCTGTGCATGCACCTCGCCAAGGTCGCGGCGACGCGGCCGCTCGGCTCGCGCTGCGAGGATCCCGAGGGCGCGAAGCTCGAGCGCGACCTGACCGGGGCGGTGAACCAGCTCGGCGTCGGGCCGCAGGGCCTCGGCGGCGACTCGACCGCCTTCGCCGTGCACGTCGAGACCGCGGCGACGCACATCACCATGAACCCGGTCGCCGTGAACATGCAGTGCCATTCCGCGCGGCGCGCGCGGGCGACCTTCCGTCCCACGGGGGTGGAGTATGGTTTTTAGGATTCTGCTGTGCATGGCGATCGCGCTTCCGGCCTTTGCCGTGGAAGTCTCCGGTGTGAAGTTCGAAGAGCAACTCCAGCCGGGCAGCCTGACGCTCAACGGCGCCGGGCTGCGCAAGCGGCTGTTCTTCCAGGTCTACGCCATCGGCCTCTACCTGCCGAAAAAGACCGGCAACGCCGAAGAGGCGATCGCCGCGCCGGGGCCGAAGCGCGTCGCCATCCACATGCTGCGCAGCGTCGGCGCGGCGGAGTTCTCCGAGGCGCTCGCCGAGGGCATTCGCGCCAACCACGCCGAAGCCGAGGCGAAGGCGCTCGAGCCGCGCGTGCAGGAGCTCGGCGCCATCATGGCCGAGGTGAAGGAGGCGAAGAAAGGCATGGCCATCGCGCTCGACGCCACGCCGGCGGGAACGCAGGTGCTGATCGACGGCAAGCCCGCCGGCAAGCTCATCGCCGGCGAGGACTTCTACCGCGCGCTGCTGCGCGTCTGGCTCGGCCCGCGGCCGGTGCAGGACGACCTGAAAAAGGCGCTCCTGGGCGGCTAGTGGCCCATTTCGACTTCAGTCCTCCCGTCTCGGACGAGGACGCCAGGAAACTGCGGGTGAATGACACGGTCACCCTGAACGGCACGCTGTTCGGCATCCGCGACGCGACGCAGATCCACATGTTCGACCGCGGCCGCAAGACCCGCTTCGACCTTTCCGGCCACGCGGTCATCCATACCGCGCCGAACGTGAAGAAAACAGAAAAGAATCCCCTTCATCCCGCGGGCTATGCCCCCGTATGCATTGGCACCACCACGAGCGATCGCATGGAGCGCTTCACCCGGCCGCTCATGCGGCAGTGCGGCGTGCGCCTCATCATCGGCAAGGGCGGGCTCAGGGAAGATTCGCTGCAAGCGTTCCGGGAGGAAGGCGGAGCGTATCTGGCGATCATCGGCGGCACGGCGGCGCTCGAGACCACCTGGGTCGAGGCGATCGAGGACGTCGACCTGGACGACCTGCACCCGGAGTCGCTGTGGAAGTTCCGCGTCCGCGGCTTCGGCCCGCTCCTCGTCGCCATGGACAGCCACGGCGGAAGCCTCTACAAAAAAGTCCAGAGCGACGCCCGGTCGCGCCGCGCCGAGGTGCTGCGCAAGCTCGGCGTACGGTAGAATCGGCCGCTTCGACAGGAGGAATGACCCGATATGAAATCCGTTGCGCGCATCGTTGCGCTCCTCGCCGGCTGCATCGGCTTCGCGGCGCAGGCCCAGAACATCGCCATCGGCACCGGCGGCACCGGCGGGGTGTACTACCCGCTCGGCGGCGGCATGGCCGCGGTGCTCTCCAAGCACGTGCCCGGCATGCAGGCGACCGCAGAAGTGACCGGCGGCTCGGTCGCCAACCTGCAGCTCGTCGGCACCGGCAAGCCCTACCTCGCGATGACCATGGCCGACGCCGGCCTCGACGCGCTGAAGGGGCAGGACAAGTTCTCCGGCAAGCCCGTGCCGGTGCGCACGCTGCTCGTCATGTACCCCAACCGCATGCACGTGGTGACGAGCGAGGGCACCGGCATCAGCAACATCGGCGACCTGAGAGGCAAGCGCGTCTCCACCGGCTCGGGCGGCAGCGCCACCGAGGTGATGGCTTTCCGCGTCATCGAGGCCGCGGGCCTCGACAAGGACCGCGACCTGCGCAGAGAACGACTCGGCGTCGCCGAGTCGGTGAACGCGCTCAAGGACCGCAAGATCGACGCCTTCTTCTGGGTCGGCGGCCTGCCCACCGCGGCGGTGACCGACCTCGCCAGCACGCCGAACGTGAAGATCAAGATGATCGACCACGCGCACCTGGTGGCGAAGATGAACCAGAAGTACGGCAACCTCTACGTCGAGGACCGCATCCCGAAGGAGACCTACAAGGGCATGGACGCCGACAACCGGCAGGCGACGGTGATGAACCTGCTGGTGGCGCACCAGAACATGGACGAGAAGACCGCCTACAACGTCGTCAAGGCCGTCTTCGAGCACCGCGACGAGCTGATCCGGGTGCACAAGGAGGCGGAGAACTTCAAGCTGGAGAACCAGAAGGCCTCGGCGACGCCAATCCCCTTCCACCCCGGCGCGATCAAGTACTACGCCGAGAAAGGCATCAAGGTCAACTGAGCGCGCCGCGCTCGATTTCGACCCGGGCCCCGTCCAGAAGCACCGGCGGGGCCTTTTCATTATGAGCGACGTCAGCGAAGAGATCGTCCGGCTGCACCAGCCCGCCGCGGAGGTGGACCGCGCGGCGCTCGAGCGCGCCGAGGCGATGATCGAGCAGGAAGAGGGCGTCCACAACAAGCTGCGCGGCTGGCTCGCCGCCCTGGTCGGGACGGTGGCGGTGGGCATGTCGCTCTTCCACCTCTACACCGCGTACGCCATCGTGCGGCCCGAACACCTGCGCGCGACGCACGTCGCGCTGGTGCTGTTCCTCACCTTCCTCTTCTTCCCGCTGGCGCGGCGCTTCCGCCACCGCGTCATGTGGTGGGACTGGGGCCTCGCGCTCCTCGGCATCGCCACCGCCGCCTACCTGATCGCCGGCGGCGACGACTTCTTCGACCGCTCGATCCTGCCCACCACCTGGGACATCGTCTTCGGCGTGGTGCTGATGGTGCTGGTGCTGGAGGCGATGCGGCGCACCACCGGGCCGGTGCTGCCGGTGGTGACGATTCTCTTTCTCCTCTACGCCTTCTTCGGTCCCTACCTGCCGTCGCCCTGGACGCACCAGGGCTACGAGGTGCCGCGGCTGGTCGGCCACATGTACATGACCCTCGAGGGCATCTACGGCACCGCGGTGGCGGTGTCCTCGACGCTCATCATCCTCTTCACCATCTACGGCGCCTTCCTGCAGTGGTCGGGCGCCGGCAAGTTCTACATCGACTTCTCCTTCTCGGCGATGGGCGGCAGGCCGACCGGCGCCGGGCGCACCGTGACGCTCGCCTCGTTCCTGCTCGGCGGGCCCTCGGGCTCGGGCGTCGCCACGACGGTGACCCTCGGCGCGGTGGCGGCGCCGATGCTGATGAAGGTCGGCTACAGCAAGAACGAAGCGGGCGGGCTGCTCGCCGCCGGCGGCCTGGGCGCCATCATCTCGCCGCCGGTGCTCGGCGCCGCCGCCTTCCTCATCGCCGAGTTCCTCAAGATCTCCTACCTCGACGTGCTGCTGATGGCGGTCATCCCGACCTGCCTGTACTACCTCTGCCTGTTCCTCATGGTCGAGCTCGACGTGCGCAAGTTCGGCATGAAGGAAGTGGCCTTCGAGCAGGTCGAGCCGGCCTGGAGCCTGGCGAAGAAGTACTGGTTCCATTTCCTCTCGCTCGTCTCGATCGTCGCCTTCATGCTCTACGGCTTCTCGCCGGAGCTCTCGGTGTTCTGGGCGACCGTGGTGGCGGCGGCGACGAGCTTCCTGCGCCGTGACACTTCGCTCGTCTGGTTCGAAAGAGGAATACCGCTGTGGAAGAGCATCGTCAACTCCGGGTTCATCAAGGCGCTCCAAGGCGGCTCGCTCGCCGTGCTCAACGTCGCCGCGACCTGCGCCGGCGCCGGCATCATCGTCGGCGTGGTCACGCTCACCGGCCTGGGCCTGAAGTTCAGCTCCATCGTGCTCGCCGGCGCCGGCGGCTCGCTGCTGCTCACGGCGATCTATACCGCGCTCATCGTCTGGATCGTCGGCCTCGCCGTGCCGGTGACGGCGAGCTACATCATCTGCGCGGTGATCGCCGCGCCGGCGCTGATCGCGCTCAAGGTGCCGGAGTTCGCGGCGCACATGTTCATCTTCTACTACGCGGTGCTCTCGGAGGTCTCGCCGCCCACGGCGCTGTCGCCTTTTGCCGCCGCGGCCATCACCGGCGGCGAGCCTTACCGCACCACGCTGCAATGCTGGAAGTACACGATGCCGGCGTTCCTCGTGCCTTTCATGTTCGTCCTCGACCCGAGCGGCCTGGGGCTGCTCCTCATGGGCTCGACCAAGGCGCTCGCCGGCGCCGACTGGGGCTCGATCGCGCTGGTGACCTTCACCGCGGCGGTCGGCATCGCCGCGCTGGCGAGCGGGCTGCAGGGCTGGCTGTTCCGGCGCGCCACTTTGCCCGAGCGCTGGATGCTGATCGTCGCCGGCTTCGCGCTCGTCTATCCCGGCTATGTCGCCGACCTCATCGGCTTCGGCCTGGCTGTCCTTGTCGTTTCCCTGCAGCTGCTCAAGCGCACGCGTGAGGATCGACCTAAGACAGTCTGACACCGACATCCTGATCCTGGGCTCGGGCGGCGCCGGCCTGTTCGCCGCGCTGCACGCGCACCAGGCCGCGCCGCGGCTGTCGATCACCGTGGCGGTGAAAGGCCTGCTCGGCAAATGCGGCTGCACGCGCATGGTGCAGGGCGGCTACAACGTCGCGCTCGCGCGCGAGGACTCGGTCGAGCGCCACTTCATGGACACGATCGAAGGCGGCAAGTGGCTCCCCGACCAGGACCTTGCCTGGCAGCTCGTCACCCTCGCCGTCGAAAGGATCCACGAGCTGGAGAACGAGCTGGGCTGCTTCTTCGACCGCAACCCGGACGGCACCGTGCACCAGAAGGCCTTCGCCGGCCAGAGCTTCGACCGCACCGTGCACAAGGGCGACCTTACCGGCATCGAGATCATCAACCGCCTCGCCGAGCAGGTCTGGTCCAGAAAAATAAATCGTCTCGAGGAACATCGCGCGGTCGAGCTGGTGAAAAGCAGCGATGGACGTTCGCTGTCGGGAGTCTTGTTCATCGACATGCGCACCGGCGAGTACGTGTTCGTGCGCGCCAAGGCGGTGCTGCTCGCCACCGGCGGCGGGCCGACGATGTACAAGTACCACACGCCCTCGGGCGACAAGAGCTGCGACGGCCTGGCGATGGCGCTGCGCGCGGGGCTGCCGCTGCGCGACATGGAGATGGTGCAGTTCCATCCCACCGGGCTGCTCGCCGGCACGCACACGCGCATGACCGGCACGGTGCTCGAGGAGGGCCTGCGCGGCGCGGGCGGCCACCTGCTCAACGGCGCGAAGGAGCGCTTCATGCCGCGCTACGACCCGCTGGCCGAGCGCGCGACGCGCGACTTCGTCTCGCGGGCGATGTTCTCCGAGATCCTGAAGAAGAACACCAGCCCGCACGGTGGCTTGTACATCTCCATGGCGCATCTGGGACCTGAAGAAGTCAGAAAACAGTTCAAAGGCATGGTCGAGCGCTGCGCCGACTGCGGTTTCGACCTCGCCGGCGGCCTGGTCGAGGTGGTGCCGACCGCGCACTACATGATGGGCGGGGTGGAATTCCGCGGCGACTGCTCGACCGAGCTGCCGGGCCTTTTCGTCGCCGGCGAGGATGCCGGCGGCGTGCACGGCGCCAATCGCCTGGGCGGCAACGGCGTGGCGAACTCCACCGTCTTTGGCGCCGTGGCGGGCGACAGCATGGCGCAATGGGTCGCCGCCCAGGACTTGCGCGAGCCCGATCGCGCTGCAATCGAGGCTGCCATCGCTGTCTGCGAAACGCCCTTCAGGAACAAGCCCGCTTCAGACCTGAATTCCCTGCGGGAAAAGCTCTACGACCTGATGTGGCACAAAGTGGGCATCATCCGCGACGCCGCCGGCCTTGGGCAGGCGCAGCGCGAGCTCGCCGCCCTCGAGGCCGAGCTCGAGCGCAGCTCGCTCGCCGACGCGAACCGCGCCTTCAACCTCACCTGGCACGACTGGCTGAACCTGCAGAGCCTGGTCGCGGTGAGCCGCGCCATCACCGCCGCCGCGATGGCCCGCACCGATTCCCGCGGCGCCCACTACCGCGCCGATTTCCCGGACGCAGGATCGCTGGAGCAATCGGCGTTCACGAGCCTGCGGAACGGCAAGCTCACCATGAAACCCGTGAAGTTCACACGGGTGCGCCCGGGCGAGTCCCTGCTAAAAGATGCAGCCTAGGCACGACTGGCCGGGGGAGGTGTACCGCGAGCTTTCCGCCGCCGGCGTGCGGGTGGTCGGCTACGTGCCCGACGCCGGGCACAAGCGGCTGATCGAGCTCTGCCAGGCCGACAAGCAGATGCGCGCGGTGCCGCTCACCACCGAGGAGGAGGGCGTCGGCCTCGCCGCCGGCGCCTGGCTGGGCGGCCTGCGCAGCGCGCTGCTCATGCAGTCGAGCGGCGTGGGCAACATCATCAACGCGCTCGGCATGGTGAAGGTGTGCCGCTTCCCGCTCCTCATCATCGTCACCATGCGCGGCGAGCCCGGCGAGTTCAACCCCTGGCAGGTGCCGATGGGCGAGGCGACCGCGCGCGTGCTCGACACCATGGGCGTGGCGGTGCGCCAGGCGGGCGAAGCGGAGACCGTCGCCGCGCACGTGCGCGCGGCGCTGCGCATCGCCTACCAGGCGCAGGGCGCGGAAGCGGTGCTGGTCGCGCAGAAGGTGATCGGCATCAAGGGCTTCCAGGAGCAGGCGAACCAGTGAAGGCGACGCTGCACCGGCGGCAGGTCGTAAAGGCCCTCCTTGCGAACCGGAAGAATCTTCTGGTCGTTGCCGGCCTCGGCTCGACCTCCTGGGACATCACCGCAGCGGGCGACTCCTCGCTCAGCTTCCCCACCTGGGGCGCGATGGGGCAGGCGGCGATGCTCGGCCTCGGCCTCGCGCTGGCGCAGCCCAAGCGCCGCGTGCTCGTCATCACCGGCGACGGCGAGATGCTGATGGGCCTGGGCGCGCTCGCCACCATCGGCGTGCAGCAGCCGGAGAACCTCGCCGTGGCGGTGATCGACAACGAGCGCTACGGCGAGACCGGCATGCAGGCGACGCACACCGCGCACGGCGTCGACCTGGCCGCCGTCGCCAAAGCCTGCGGGTTCAAGGAACCCCGATTGATCAGAGAAGGGTCCGAAGTCGAGAGGTTCCGCGACATGATCCACGAACGGCCCGGGCCGCTCTTCGCCGCCATCAAGGTGATCGAGGAGAAGCTGCCGCTCGTGCTGCCGCCCAACGACGGCGTGCTGCTGAAGGAGCGCTTCCGCCGCGCCCTCCTCGGCCCGCTCGCCGCAGGGGAGGGAGACCTCCCCCGCACCCCCTCCTAGCCGACGTGCTTGCGGAAAAACCCTAGCGTCCGCTCGCGCGCCTGCTTGGCCGCCGGCGCGTCCCAGGAGCCGCGCTGGTCGCAGTTGAAGCCGTGGTCGGCGGCGTAGATGAAGATCTGCCGCCTGGGATGGCGCGCCGCGAGCTTCTTTACCCCTTCCACCGGGATGTGCTGGTCGCGCTCGCCGAAGTGACCCATGAGGGGGATCTTGGGCTCGAGCTCGGCGTCGTCGAGGATGCCGCCGCCGTAGTAGGGCACCGCGCAGGCGAGGCCGCCGAGCTTGCCGGCGGCGAGCCAGGTGATGAGGCCGCCCCAGCAATAGCCGACGATGCCGACCTTGCCGGCGCTCGAAGCCGCCTTGATCGCCGCCGCGGTGTCCCTGAGCGCACCGTCGTTCGCCACCTTGGCACGGATCTCGCGTCCCTTGGCGATGTCCTCCGGCGTGTAGCCGAGGTCGACGTTGCGCTGCACGCGATCGAAGAGCGCCGGCGCCACCGCGAGGTAGCCGTCGGTAGCGAATCCATCCGCGACCGACTTGATGTGGCTGTTGACGCCGAAGATCTCCTGGATGACGACGATGCCGCCGCGCGGCTTGCCCGAAGGATCGGCGCGGTAGGCGGCGAGCTGGTGGCCGTCGGCTGCGGTCAATTCGATCATCTTTCCCATGGCCTCGTACAATCTCCCGTGATGAAGAAGGATGCGCAGACGCTGCACCGCATGGCGCGCGCCGCGCTGGAAAAAGCCGGCGCCCATTCTAAGATGGCCGAGGCGGCGGCGCGGCACCTGGTTCGCGCCGAGGCGCAGGGCCTGCCGACGCACGGCATGTCGCGCGTGCCCTTCTACTGCTCGATGCTGCGTTACGGCAGGGCCGACGGCGCCGCGCACCCGGCGATGGTGGCCGAGCGCGCCGGCACCTGCCTCATCGACAACCGGGACGCGCTGCCCTACGTGTCGGTCGACTGGGCGGTGCAGGAGGCGATCCAGCGCGCGCGGCGCAACGGCATCGGCCTCGCTGGCATCCGCAACAGCGCGCACGCCGGCGTGCTCGGCATCCACCTCGAGCCGGTCGCCGCCGCCGGGCTGGTCGGCTTCGCCTTCACCAACTCGCCGGCGGCGATCCCGCCCTGGGGCGGCAGGAAGGCGCTGTTCGGGACGAACCCGGTTGCTGCTGTTTTTCCAAGAAGAAATCAACAGCCAATCGTTATTGATCTCGCCCTGACCACCGTCGTGCGCGGCAAGATCATGATGGCGATGCGCAGGGGCGAGCGCATCCCCGAGGGCTGGGCGCTCGACCGGAACGGCAGACCGACCACCGACCCGAAGGAGGCGATCGAGCACGGCACGCTCTTTCCCATCGGCGGCGCGAAAGGCGCCATGCTCGCGCTGATGTTCGAGCTCATCTGCGCCTCGCTTACCGGCGCGGCGATCGGCCCGGAGGCGGATTCCTTCTTCTCCGAGCAGGGCAACAAGCCGCGCATCGGCCAGGTGTTCATCGCCATCGACCCCATGGCCGGCCCTGAAAGGTACTTTGAGCGCGTGGAGACGATCGTCGGCGCGATGCTCGCCGAGCCCGAGGTGCGCCTGCCCGGCGCGCGGCGCTTCGCCGCCGAGAAGTCCGCGGCGAAAGGCATCGAGGTGCCCGACGAGCTGCTCGCGCCGATCGAGGAGCTATGTTCGACGTAACCGTCGACTTCCCGAGGATGAAGGTGGCGGTGGCGACGCGCGAGGCGCGCGTCGTCGAGGTCCGCTACCTGCCGCTATCCGCGCCAAGCGTCGAGGCGAAGAGCCCGCTCGCCCGGCGTGCCGCCGAACAGCTCCTCGCCTACCTGGACGATCCCGACACAAAGTTCGACCTGCCGCTCGCCGTCGAGGGCACGCCCTTCCAGCTGCGCCTGTGGCAGGCGCTGCGCGAGATCCCGCGCGGCAAGACCCGCACCTACGGCGATCTCGCGCGCGAGCTCGGCGGTGCTCATTTCGAGTTGACTCGCGCGGTAGGACAAGCGTGCGGCGACAACCGGCTGCCGGTCGTCATTCCCTGCCACCGCGTCGTCGCCGCCGGCGGCATCGGCGGCTTCGCGCACGCGACCGGCGGCTACCTCGTGGAGGCCAAGCGTTGGCTGCTCGCGCACGAGCTGGGCGCGGACCCGTTCGAGCTCACGCCCTGAACGAGCCGCTCGTCGACGCCTTCTGCGACGCGCTGTGGCTCGAGGACGGGCTGTCAAGGAACACGATTTCGTCTTATCGGGCCGACCTGGCCCAGCTGCGCGATTTTTTCCGCAAGGACCTTCTCGAAGTGCGTGAAGCCGACCTGTTCGCCTTCCTCGCCTCGAAGAAGGGCCGCGCCTCCAGCGCGGCGCGGCGCGTCTCGACGCTGAAGCGCTTCTACCAGTACTGCGTGCGCGAGAAGCGCATGGACGCCGACCCGACGCTCAAGCTCGAGCCGCCCAGGCGCACGCCGCGCTTCCCCAAGAGCCTCTCGGAGGCCGACGTCGAGGCGCTGCTGGCGGCGCCGGAGGCCGGCACGGCGCTCGGCCTGCGCGACCGGGCGATGCTCGAGACGCTCTACGCCACCGGCCTGCGCGTCTCGGAGCTGGTGGCGCTGAAGACCTTCCAGGTGAGCCTCGAGTCCGGCGTGGTGCGCGTCATGGGCAAGGGCGCCAAGGAGCGCCTGGTGCCGCTCGGCGAGGAGGCGGTGCATTGGATCTCGAAGTACATAAAGGAAAGAACGAGCAATTCAGATGCTCTGTTCGTCACCTCCCGTGGCGGAGGGATGACCCGGCAGGCCTTCTGGCACCTCGTCCGCCGCTACGGCGTGCGCGCGATCCCGGGCAAGAAGCTCTCGCCGCACGTGCTGCGCCACGCCTTCGCCACCCACCTCATCAACCACGGCGCCGACCTGCGCGTGGTGCAGCTCCTCCTCGGCCACGCCGACATCTCCACCACGCAGATCTACACCCACGTGGCGCGCGAGCGCCTGAAAGCCCTGCACGCCAAGCACCATCCGCGGGGATGAAGACGCCGGCGAAGGCTACTTGCGCCGCTCGATCGAGACGCCGACGAACTTGGCGTTGGGCAGGATGCCGATCTTCGCCGCGCTCACCTTCACCCAGGGCGCGCCGAACTCGCCGATCAGGAGCGCGGCGACGCGCTCGGCGAAGGTCTCGACCAGCCGGAAGTGGCCGCTGCCGGCGAGCGCCTTGATGCGCAGCGTCACCTGCTCGTAGTCGATGGTGTCGGCGACCTTGTCGCTCGAGAAGACGGCCTCGCTCGGCAGGCCGATGTCGAGATCGAGCGAGAGCGTCTGCTTGACGTGGCGCTCGCGCCTGTGGATGCCGATGAGCGCCTCGACGCGCAGGTCGCGGATCAGGATGGCGTCCATGGGCGTCTCGATTCTATAGAATCGCCGCGATGGATACCGGACTCGCGGTGCTCGGCGCCTTGGCCGTGCTCGGCGCCTACCTGCTCGGGTCGGTTTCTTTCGCGATCGTCGCGAGCCGGCTCGCCGGATTGCCCGACCCGCGCACTTACGGCTCGAAGAACCCCGGCGCCACCAACGTGCTGCGCAGCGGCCGGCCGGCGATCGCCGCGGCTACGCTCGCCGGCGACGCGGGCAAGGGCTGGCTGGCGGTGTGGCTCGCGTCGCTGCTCGCGCCCGCGGCGGTGCCCTACGCCGGCGTCGCGGTGTTCCTCGGCCACCTCTTCCCGGTGTTCCACCGCTTCCAGGGCGGCAAGGGCGTGGCGACCGCCGCGGGCGTGCTCTTCGGCTTCAACCTCTGGCTCGGCCTGGGCACGCTCGCGAGCTGGATCGTCATCGCCGCCGCCTTCCGCTATGCGTCGCTCGCCTCGCTCGTCGCGGCCGCGTTCGCGGTGTTCTTTACCGCATTCCTGAAGATGTTTTTCCTGCTGCCTGCTGTCGCGGTCATCGCGGCGCTGCTGGTCTGGCGGCACGCGGGCAACATCCGGCGCCTCATCGCCGGCACCGAGTCGCGCCTGGGGGAGAAGAAGGCTAGCCCGCCGCCAGATCCCAGCGCGGCTTCACGGTAAACGCAGAATTCCCGGGTTTCTTATTCTGTAAACGCAGAGAAGCAGCAAACGCGATCATCGCCCCGTTGTCGGTGCAGAGCTCCGGCTCGGGATAGAAGACGTCGAAGCCGCGCCGCTTCGCTTCCGCGTCCAGTGCCTCTCGCAATTGCCGGTTGGCGCCGACGCCGCCGGCCACCACGAGGCGGGTGAGGCCGGTGCGCTCGAGCGCCTGCGTGCATTTGGCGACGAGCACATCCACCACCGCGTCGACGAAGGCGCGCGCCAGGTCGGCTTTCTTCAGTGAAGCCTCCTTGTGTACGAGCGTGGAGACGGCGGTCTTTAGCCCCGAGAAGCTGAAGTCGAGATCGCCCGAGCCGAGCATCGGCCGCGGCAGGCGATAGCGCCCGGCGGCGCCGCTCTCGGCGAGCCGCGACAGCTCGGGCCCCCCCGGGTAGCCCAGCCCCAGCAGCTTCGCCGTCTTGTCGAAGGCCTCGCCGGCGGCGTCGTCCTGCGTCTCGCCGAGCAGCGCGTAGCCGCCGACGCCGTCGACGCGCATGAGCTGCGTGTGCCCGCCGGAGACGAGCAGGGCGATGAACGGGAACGCCGGCGGGCGGGCCGAGAGCAGCGGCGACAGAAGATGGCCTTCCAGGTGGTGGATGCCGAGGGCGCGGATGCCCAGAGCGGCGGCCAGCCCGTGGGCGAAGGTGGCGCCGACGAGCAGCGCCCCGGCGAGGCCCGGCCCTTCGGTATAGCCCACCCCTTTCAAGTCGGGAAGATTGCGATTCCCCTGCGCAAGGACCATTCTCGTCAAGGGCACCAGCCGGCGGATGTGGTCGCGCGAGGCGAGCTCGGGCACCACGCCGCCGTAGGCGGCGTGCATGTCCACCTGCGAATGCACCGCATGGGCGAGGAGGCCCCGGTCGTAAAGGGCCACGCCGGTCTCGTCGCAGGAGGTCTCGATGCCGAGGATGAGCATGCGACGATTTTGATACAATTCAGCCCCCTTACCGGATCGAGGGCTGGATGCCGACTGTACGAGTCAAGGAAAACGAGCCGTTCGAAGTCGCCATGCGCCGCTTCAAGCGCACGGTGGAAAAGACAGGCCTTCTCACCGAGCTGCGCTCCCGCGAGTACTACGAAAAGCCGACCGCCGAGCGCAAGCGCAAGCTCGCCGCAGCAGTGAAACGCCATCACAAGCGCCTGCGCAGCCAGCAGCTCCCGCAGAAGCTGTACTAGAGGTAAGCCGCCGTTTCTAGCGGCATTTCCTTACCTATTCCCCTAAAGCAACAGATCACAGAGGACATGAAGGCGGCGATGCGCGCCAGGGACGCGGCGCGCCTGTCGGCCATCCGACTCGCCCTCGCCGCCATCAAGCAGCGCGAGGTCGACACCCGCACCGAGCTCGGCGAGGCCGAGGTGACCGCGGTGCTCGAGAAGATGATCAAGCAGCGCCGCGAGTCGATCGCCCAGTTCGAGCAGGCGAACCGCAAGGACCTCGCCGACGCCGAGAAGGCCGAGCTCGCCGTGCTCTCCGCCTACCTGCCGCAGCAGCTCGGCGATGCCGAACTGGATCAAGCGGTTGCCGCGGCGATTGCCGAGTCGGGCGCTGCCGGCGTGAAAGAGATGGGCAAGGTCATGGCTTTGCTGAAGACCCGCCTGGCAGGCAAAGCCGACATGGGTAAAGTCTCCAATCTAGTCAAAACGAAGCTTTCGGGATGAGAATCGGGGCGTGATCCCCGATTCGTTCAAGCAGGACCTCCTCAATCGGGTCGATGTGGTTGACGTAGTCGGGCGCTACGTCAAGCTGAAGAAGAGCGGCGCCAACTACCTTGGCCTGTGCCCCTTCCACGGCGAGAAGACGCCTTCCTTCTCGGTCAGCCCGACCAAGCAGTTCTACCATTGCTTCGGCTGCGGCGCGCACGGCAACGCCATCGGCTTCCTCATGGCCTACGCCGGCATGGGCTACGTCGACGCGGTCAAGGACCTCGCCGCCTCGACCGGCATGCAGGTGCCCGAGCCGCGCCCGCCCTCGCCCGAGGAGGCGGCGCGCAAGGAGCGCGAGCCCGACCTCTACGCGGTGATGGAGAAGGCGATGGAGTTCTACCGCGCCGAGCTGAAGAAGTCGCCGCGCGCCATCGAGTACCTGAAGGGCCGCGGCCTCACCGGCGAGATCGCCGCGCGCTTCCGCATCGGCTATGCGCCGGAGGGCTGGCAGCCGCTGAAGGAGGCATTCTCGAACTATGAGGACAAGTCGCTGGTCGAGGCGGGCCTGGTGGTGGAGGGAGAAGAGAAGAAACGCTATGACCGCTTCCGCGACCGGGTGATGTTCCCGATCCTGAGTTCGCGCGGCGCGGTGATCGGCTTCGGCGGCCGCCTTATAGGGGAGTCGGACAAGTCCGACTCAGCGGCTCAGGCGTCGCCCAAATACCTCAACTCGCCGGAGACGCCGCTCTTCGAGAAAGGCCGTGAGGTGTACGGCCTGGTGCAGGCGCGCGACGCGATCCGCAGCGCCGGGCGCGCCCTGGTGGTCGAGGGCTACATGGACGTGGTGGCGCTGGCGCAGTTCGAGGTCGGCTACGCGGTGGCGACCCTCGGCACCGCCACCAGCCCGGTACACGTGTCGAAGCTGCTGCGGCTCGCCGACGAGCTGGTCTTCTGCTTCGACGGCGACGCCGCCGGGCGCAAGGCCGCCTGGCGCGCCCTCGAAGTCAGCCTGCCGCTCGCGCCCGACCACAAGCCGATCCGCTTCCTCTTCCTGCCGCAGGGCGAGGACCCGGACACCTACATCCGGAAGAACGGCAAGGAGGCTTTCGAGGCGCGCGTGCGCGAGGCCGAGACGCTGTCGCAGTTCCTGCTCGCGCAGCTGCGCGCCGACGCCGACCTCGGCACGGCCGAAGGCCGCGCGCGCTTCCTCTCCATGGCCAAGCCGCACCTCCAGAAGATCGCGGCGCCGGCGCTGCGCATCCAGCTCGTGAACGCGGTCGCCGAGCTCGGCCGCGTCTCGGAGGCGGAGATCGCCGGCCTGATGCAGCTCTCCCAGCCGCGCCATGCCCGCCCGGCGCCGCCGCGCACCGCGCACGGCGCCCCGGACAGCCCGGAATGGAGCTTGCTTGTCAGCGCGCTCTGCAACCTGTCGCTGGTCGAGCTCGTCGACGCCGAGCTGCTCGGCCCGCGCCTCCCCGAATCGGCGGCGCTGCTGGCGCTGCGCGAGGTCTGCCGCGGCTTCGAGGACGAGCCCTCCCTCGGCCTGGCGCTCGACCGCCTCCAGGGCAATCAATCACTTGAGATCGTGCTGCGCGCCCATACCTATGGGGAAGCGATCCGTTTCAGCCCCGAGGAGGCGAAAGCCGAGTTCACCGAGGCGCTGGGCAAGCTCGACCTCGCCCGGCGCAAGAAGGAGCTCGACGAGATGCGCGGCCGGGGCCTCACCTCGAAGGCCGACCTGATCGCGTTCCAGGAGAAGAACCTCGCCTACAAAAGACTGCAAGGGGCACTTCCAAGCCCTTGAGCGGTCACATATAATGCGCGGTTCTGTTTTTTACGCAGGTCTTTCCAGGCGGGCGGCACTGGGCGGGGGTTAGATGGTCAAGGCGAAGCGCAAGTCCAAGGTGAAGAAGGTTCGGGCGGCAAAGAAGAAAGCCGTCAAGAGCCTGCGGCTGAAATCGGCGGCACGCAGGCCGCGCGCGGCGAAGAAGCCGTTGCGCGGCGCCGACGTTCGCGCCCGCGGCGCGATGGTCGCTGCGCACGCGAAGAAGCTCGGCGCGCCGACGGGCGCGCCGGCCAAGCCGCTCGCCGCCAAGCCCGACGACAAGGCCGCTGCGCCCAAGACCCCGATCAAGAGCGCCAAGCAGGCGCTGGAGCTGCTCGAAGCCAAGGTCAACGAGGTCAAGGCCACGGGCCGGCGCAGCCGCGGCGGCCGCCGCGGCCGGGGCAGCGAATGGCTGATCCCGCCCGAGCTGCCGAAGGAAGACGCCGAGACGCGCCGCACGCGCCTGAAGAACCTGATCAAGCTCGGCAAGGAGCGCGGCTTCCTCACGTATTCCGAGATCAACGACCACCTGCCCGACGATCTGGTGGACGCCGAGCAGATCGAGGCCATCATCTCGACCTTCGGCGACATGGGCATCCAGGTCTACGACCAGGCGCCCGACCAGGAGCAGCTGCTGATCGCCGCCGACGCGACGCCGGTGGCGCAGACCGACGAGGACGTCGAGGAGCAGGCGGAAGCCGCGCTCTCCACCGTCGACTCCGAGTTCGGCCGCACCACCGACCCGGTGCGCATGTACATGCGCGAGATGGGCTCGGTGGAGCTGCTCACGCGCGAGGGCGAGATCGAGATCGCCAAGAGGATCGAGGACGGCCTGCGCCACATGATCCTGGCGATCAGCGCCTGCCCGACCACGGTGCGCGAGATCCTCGACCTCGCCGAGAAGGTGGAGAAGGACGAGGCGCGCATCGACGAGGTGGTCGACGGCCTGATCGACCCCAACGCCAAGGACGACTTCGACCCGAAGAAGGCGCAGGCGCCCGAAGAGGAAGAGGCGCAGATCGAGGAAGAGGAAGGCGACGACGAGGAAGCCGCGGAGAAGGCCCAGTCGGCGAGCCTGCTCAAGCTGCGCGGCGAGGCGCTGGAGAAGTTCGCGCGCATCCGCCGCCTGTACGAGAAGATGCTCAAGGCGCTCGAGAACAAGGGGTCCAGGGACAAGGACTACCTGCGCGTGCGCGACCAGATCTCCAACGAGCTGATGACGATCCGCTTCACCGCGCGCACCGTCGAGCGGCTCTCCGACAGCGTGCGCGGCCTGGTCGACGAGATCCGCCGGCACGAGCGCGAGATCCACGACATCTCGGTGGAGAAGGCGCAGATGCCGCGCCAGCACTTCATCAAGATTTTCGCCGGCACCGAGGGCTCCAAGCGCTGGCTGACCAACGACCTCGCGCAGGAGCAGCCCTGGACCGAGGCGCTGCGCCGCGTCGAGCCCTCGATCCTGGAGCTGCTCTCCAAGATCACGGCGGTGCAGCAGAAGATCGGCATCCCGATCCGCGACCTCAAGGAAATCAACAAGCAGATGTCGACCGGCGAGGCGAAGGCGCGCCGGGCGAAGCGCGAGATGACGGAAGCCAACCTGCGCCTGGTGATCTCGATCGCCAAGAAGTACACCAACCGCGGCCTGCAGTTCCTCGACCTCATCCAGGAGGGCAACATCGGCCTGATGAAGGCGGTCGACAAGTTCGAGTACCGCCGCGGCTACAA
>JBQTJF010000101.1:0-6757 GCA_052387375.1 Betaproteobacteria bacterium | reverse complement strand
CGCTGACGCAGCTGCGCAAGGAAAAGGTCAAGGACGGGTCCTGGGAGATCTCGCGCTTCAAGGGCCTGGGCGAGATGAGCCCGGTGCAGCTCTGGGAGACGACCATGAACCCCGACACGCGCCGGCTCATCCGCATGCACCTCGACGCGAAGCAGCTGAAGAAGGCGCGCGAGACCTTCGAACTCCTCATGGACTCGGGCGAGGCCGAGGGCCGGCGCAACTGGATGCGCGAGCACTGGAAGACCGTGGAGGCCGACATCTGAGGAAAAAGAGAAAACAAAAACCGCTCTGGGAGAGGGCCTACAAGGGGCACGTTTACTGGCTGGGCAAGGCGAAACTCGGCAGAGTGACCCTGGTCGAAAAGGACCGCTACACCTGGGAAGCCGCCGGCAAGGCCGGCGCCGCCGAGGACCTCGTCAAGGCGAAGCGCGCCGTCGAGCTGGCGGTGGCGATGGCCGACAAGCAGCTCGATCTTTTCCAATGAAGCTCCTGCTCCTCGTCCCTCTTCTGGCTCCCTTCGCCGTCAACGCCCAGATGCACGAGTGCACGCTCAACCCGCACGACCCGCAGGTGGCGGCGAAGCTCGCCGAGGGCGGCGGCGCGCTCGAGCTGCGCAAGGGCAGCGAGGGCTGCCGGCTGGTGCTCGACTGCAGGGCGCGCGCGGCGCCGGCGCGGCTCTCCTACGACCTCGCGACGCTGAAAGGGCTCAAGGCCCCGCCGGTGGCGAGCCAGATCACCCGCATCACCTTCGAGTACGCCGACGGCGCGCCGCAGACCAGCCGGGTCATCGGCGCGGCGCGGCTCGAATGAGGTGGCCATGGAAGACAAGCAGACCCTCGACCTCTTAACCCCCGACAACGGCGACGAGGCGGCGCCGATCGAGCAGCACGCCTCGCACGCCTACCTCGGCTACGCGGTTTCGACCGTCAAGGCCAGGGCCTTGCCGGAGATCGCCGACGGCTTGAAGCCGGTGCAACGCCGGATCTTGTTTTCGATGAATGGTTCAACAACATTCTCGAAATGCGCGCGCTACGTCGGCGAGGTGCTCGGCAAGTACCACCCGCACGGCGACAGCTCGACCTACGAGGCGCTGGTGCACGTGGCGCAGCCCTTCTCGATGCGCTACCCGCTCATCGAGGGCCAGGGCAACTTCGGCTCGCGCGACGGCGACGCGCCGGCCGCCTACCGCTACACGGAAGCGCGCCTTTCCCGCTTTGCCGAGCTGCTGCTGGCCGAGATCGGGGAGGGCACCGTCGATTTCACGAAGAACTACGACGGGAAGTTCGACGAGCCCGTTCTCCTGCCCGCACGGCTGCCCTTCGGCCTGCTCAACGGCAGCTTCGGCATACCGGTGGGCTTCTCGACGCGCATTCCCTCGCACAACCTGAAGGAAGTCGCCGCCGCGGCCGCGCACGTCATCAAGCACCCGCGCGCGAAGCTCGACGAGGTCCTGAAGATCATGCCGGGGCCAGACTTCCCGGGCGGCGCGCAGGTCATCTCCCCGCCGGAGGAGATCGGGCAGGCCTATGAGACCGGTCGCGGCTCGATCGTCCTCAAATGCAAGTGGGACGTCGAGCAGCTCGCCCGCGGGCAGTGGCGCATCGTCATCACGGAGCTGCCGCACGGCGTCTCGGCGAAGCAGGTGCTGCAGGAGCTCGACGCCCTGGCCGATCCCAAGCCGGGGTTCGGCAAGAAGGAGGTCACGCAGGAGCAGAAGCGGCTGCGCCAGTTCATCCTCGACCAGATCGAGAAGGAGGGGGTGCGCGACGAGAGCGACCGCAAGTCGAAGCTGCGCCTGGTCATCGAGCCCAGGAGCTCCCGCCAGAATCCCGACGAGCTGATGGCGGCGCTGCTCGTGCACACCTCGCTCGAGTCGCGCTACGCGGTCAACCTCACCTGGCTCGGCCGCGACGGCCTGCCCGAGACCAAGGGCATCGTCGAGGCGCTGCGCGAGTGGGGCGACTGGCGCCTGCAAACGGTGAGGCGGCGCACGCAGTTCCGGCTGGCGAGGTGCGAGGAGCGCCTGCACATCGTGCTCGGCCGGCTGATGGCCTACGTCAAGATCGACGAGATCATCAAGCTCATCCGCGCCAGCGAGGACCAGGCCGAAGCGAGAAAGAATCTGCAGGCCAAGTTTCGCTTTACCGAAAAACAAGCTGAAGACATCGTCAACCTGCGCCTCGGCCAGCTCACCAGGCTCGACGGGGTGAAGCTGAACGAGGAAAGAAAGGCGCTGGAAGCCGAGCGAAGAGATCTGAAGCTGCTTTTGCAGGATGAAAAAGAGCTGAAGAAGCTGGTCATCGCCGAGCTGAACGACGATGCGAGGAAGTACGGCGACGAGCGCCGCACGCTCATCAAGGCGGGCGAGCGGGCGCAGATCGAGCGGCGCGTGGTCGAGGAGCCGATCACCGTGGTCCTGTCGCGCAAGGGATGGATACGCGCCAGATCGGGCTTCGGCCTGGACGTCTCCTCTCTCACCTTCAAGGACGGCGATGCGCTGCTGCAGGCCCTCGAGTGCAAGACCACCGACCCGGTGATCGTGCTCACCGCCTCGGGCAAGACCTTCACGCTGGACGCCGCCGCCATTCCCGCCGGGCGCGGCGACGGCGCGCCGGTGCACACGCTCGTCAACTCCGGCTCCGACGACATCGTCTGGATCGGCTCGGGCGACCTGGCGACGCGGCTCCTCATGAACAGCTCGGCGGGCCTGGGCTTTGTCTGCAAGCTCGGCGACCTCGTCACCAAGACGCGCCAGGGCAAGGACTTCTTCAAGGTCGAGGAAGGAGCCGTGGTGCAGGGTCCTGCGGTTGTTTCCTCTTCATTCATTGCCTGTCTTTCCTCGGATGCGAGGCTGCTCGTGTTCCCGCTCGAGGAGGTGCCCGAGCGGCCCAACGGCGGAGTGGGGGTGCAGCTTCTCGCCTTACCACCCGATATTTCCTTGGCTTCAGTTGCAACGACAGATGGGAAGTCCCTGGTGGTCTCCGGCATCAGGCGCAAGAACCGCGCGAGCGCGACCCTCGACGCGAAGCAGCTCGCCGAGCGCACGGGCAAGCGCGCGCAGCGCGGCCGCGTGTGCGACGTCGGCTTCCGGCCGGATCGTCTAGGAACGTGAACCCAATCAGGGACAGACCACGTTTTCCCTGCTGGACGGGGTCGAGAAAAAACGTGGTCTGTCCCTGTTTTTGCAGTTTTCGCAGGTGATCGAGCCGCTACGCGCGCTGCGCCCGGTCTCGCTGCCGGCGGCCATCCTGGCGGTCGCCGCCCTCATCCTCTGGCTCGGCCCCGGGCTTCCCGCCTCGCTCGTCGGCCTGCGCACCGCCGGGCCCTACGCCGCGCTCGTCGCCGCCACCGTGCTCGCCTGGTGGTTCAACCGCGGCCGCAGCTTCGTGCTGGCCGCCTCGATGCTGGTTGGCTTCGCGGCGCTCAACCTCTACCCGCAGCAGCTCGTCTACACCGCGGTCGCGCTGCTCGTGCCGCTCAACGCGCTCTACGCCATGGTGCGCCCCGAGAAGGGCGCGCGCTACGGCCTCGGCCTGGTCTGGCTCGCGGTGCTCGCCGCCGAGGCGCTCTTCCTCACCTGGCTCTCCGACCTGCCGCGCCCGGCGGCGCTCGACGGCTGGGCGCTGCGCTCGCCGCCGACGCCGCTCGTCGCGCGCCTCGCCTTCGCCACCGCCTTCGCCGCGGCGGCGTGGCGCGCCTGGCCCGAGCACACGCCGCTGCAGGTGGGCAACGCCGGCGCGCTGGCGGCGTTCTTCATCGCCGCCGAATGGGGCATGACGGCGCGCGTGTTCTCCTCCTTCATGGCCGCCGGCGGCGTGATCCTCGTCGTGTCGCTGCTGCAGGAGTCGCACGCGCTCGCCTTCCGCGACCAGCTCACCGGGCTGCCCGGGCGCCGCGCGCTGGAGGAGCGCCTGCGCTCCCTCGGCGAGCGCTACGCCATCGCCATGGTCGACGTCGACCACGTCAAGGCGTTCAACGACACGCACGGCCCCGACATCGGCGACCAGGTGCTGCGCCTGGTCGCCGGGCGGCTCGCGCAGGTGGGCGGCGGCGGCACCGCCTATCGCTACGGCGGCGAGGAGTTCAGCGTCGTCTTCCCCGGGCGCGACCCCGGCGAGGTGACGGGCGACCTCGAGGCGATCCGCGCCGCCATCGAGCGCTACCGCATGGCGGTGCGCCGCGGCGACCGCCCGAAGAGCCCCGAGGAAGGCGCCAGGCGCCGCGGCTCGGGCAACACCGAGAAGCTGCTCTCGGTCACGGTGTCGATCGGCCTCGCCGGCCCCGCCGAGGCCGCGCGCACGCCCCTCGCGGTGGTGAAGGCGGCCGACGAGGCGCTGTATCGCGCGAAAAAAACGGGGAGGAACCGCCTCAGCCGATGAGCCCGGAGATCTGGATCGCCGTCCTCGGCGTCGCGATCATCTTCCCGGCGGTGTGGGTCTACAACCGCCTCATCGCCGCGCGCAACCTGGCGCGCCAGGGCTATGCCGACATCGACGTGCAGCTCAAGCGCCGCGCCGACCTGGTGCCGCGCCTGGTCGAGGCGGTGCGCGGCTACGCCGCGTACGAGAAGGCGCTGCTCACCACCGTTACCGAGCTGCGCAGCGCGGCGATGGCCGACGAGACCCTCGCCGCGCGCTTCGGCCACGAGCGCAAGCTCGGCCAGGGCCTGAAGCAGCTCGTGCTGCTGCAGGAGAACTATCCCGAGCTCAAGGCCGACGCCAACTTTCGCCAGCTCTCGCAGGGCCTGGTCGAGGTCGAGGACCACCTGCAGCACGCGCGGCGCTTCTACAACGGCGCCGTGAAGCAGTACGCGACGCGGCTGGAGAGCTTCCCCGACATCGTCGTGGCGCGGACGTTCGGCTTCCGGCCGCTGCCTTTCTTCGAGACCGATGACCGGGAGGCCGTACGCGTCTCATTGTCTTAATCGCAATATTTTTCTTCCCCGTTGTCGGTTCTGCGGAAGAGCGCGTTGTCGACTTCCAGCAGGCGATCCGCATCGCTCGCTCCGGGGAGCTGACCGTAACCGAACGAATAGAAGTCATGGTCGAGGGCCGCGAGATCCGTCGCGGCATCCTGCGCGACTTCCCGACCGGGTACCGCGATGCCCGCGGCATCCGCACGAGCGTGCCCTTCGACGTACTGGCGGTGACGCGCGATGGGGCGCCGGAGAACTGGGCGCTCGAGGAGCTCGCCAACGGCAAGCGCATCCGCATCGGCAGCGCGAACGTGATGCTGCCGCGCGGCGTGCACGTGTACGAGATCATGTACCGTACCTCGCGCCAGCTCGGCTTCTTCCAGGAGCACGACGAGCTGTACTGGAACGTGAACGGCACCGGCTGGACCTTCGCTTTCGAGCGCATCGGCGCCGAGGTGCACCTGCCCGCGCCGGTGCCCGCCGGCCAGATCCGCCTCGAGGGGTACACCGGGCCGCAGGGCGCGCGCGGGCGCGACTACGAAGCCGCGGCCCGCGAGGGCGGCGCCGGCTTCCGCACCACGCGCAGGCTCGGGCCGCACCAGGGGCTCACCATCGTGGTCGGCTTCCCCAAGGGCGTGGTCGCCCCGCCGGGCGCGACGCAGCGCGCGCGCTGGTGGATCGCCGACAACGCCGGCGTGATCATCGCCGTGGGCGGCGCGGCGCTGCTCTTCCTCTTCCTCTACTGGCGCTGGTCGCTCGTCGGCCGCGACCCCGCCGCGGGGCCGCGCTACCCGCGCTACGAGGCGCCGCCCGGCGCCGGCGCGGCGGGCGTGCGCTACATCGACCGCATGGGCTACGACGACCGCTGCTTCGCCGCGGGACTGCTCGGCCTCGGCGCGCGCGGCTTCCTCAAGATCCGCCAGAGCGGCGAGGACTGGGGCGTCGAGCGCACCGGCGCGAAGGTCGAGTACCTGCCGGGCGAGCAGACGCTGGTCGCCAACCTGGTGCCGGGCGAGAAATCGATCCAGGTGCTGACCAGGACCTACGACGCGGCCGTGGCGCAGGCGCGCGACGCGTTCGCCACCGGCCTCGCGCTGCACTTCGGCCGCAAGCTCTTCAGCAAGAACCACGGCTCGCTCGCCGCCGGCATCTTCCTCGCCATCGGCGTGCTCGCGCTCGCGCTGGTGCAGGGCGCGCCGGTGGCGGCGCTCGTCGTCGGCGCGGTGGCGATGGCGGTAATGCTTTTCCTGTTCAAGCTCTGGCTGCCGGCGTACTCGGTGCAGGGGCGCAGGCTGCAGGACCACATCGAGGGGCTGCGCCAGTACCTCTCGGTCGCGGAGGCCGACGACCTCGCGCGCATGAAGGCGCCGCCGCAGACGCCGCAGGAGTTCGCGCGGCTCCTGCCCTACGCGGTGGCGCTCGACGTGGAGAAGACCTGGGCCGACCGCTTCGTCGCCACGCTCGGCGCCGCCGCCGTCGGCGCCGCGGTCGCCGACTACTACATCCACGACGCCGGCGGCGACTACGACGGCTTCGGCAGCGGCATCGCCTCGGCGGCGTCGGGCCTGTCGAGCACCGTCGCCGCGGCCTCCACCGCGCCCGGCTCGAGCTCCGGCTCCTCGAGCGACAGCGGTGGTGGGGGAGGGGGAGGCTCTTCAGGCGGTGGCGGCGGCGGCGGTGGCGGCAGCGGCTGGTAGGAAATCGGGGTCTGGTAGGAAATCGGGGTCATCGCGCTGTGAAAAGCGCAGGAAGGGAGGATCTGAGATGAGTCAGTGAAACCCTTTGTTGGGATCCAGCCGGTGCAAGTCCGGCCCGGTCAAAGCCGTAGCGGGCAGGCCGGTA
>JBQTJF010000100.1:0-22381 GCA_052387375.1 Betaproteobacteria bacterium | reverse complement strand
GCGCCGCTACGTCGGCGAGCTGAAGGCTGAGCAGGTGAAGGAGCCCGAGAGCATCAAGCACTGGCTCGCCGCCAAGCGCTGGGCGCTGGTGGCGCTGCTCGTCGTCGCCGCGCTGGTGTTCTACTTCACCGACGTGATCGTCGAGATGCTGCAGATCCAGGGCGTCTCGGTGTTCTTGCGCTAGTCACCGGCGCGCGTATTTCGCCAGGAAGGCGTTGATCTCCTCGACGCGCAGCTGCGGCTCGCCGGGGACCGGCTGCGAGCCGACGACGCGGTTCATCCACTGCATGTTGCGCTCCATGCGCGCCACCACCGTGCGCCACTCGGCCGCGGTATGGCGCCGCGGGTCGGGCAGGGTGTGGCACTGGTTGCAGGCGAGCCGGAACGCCTCGCCCGAGGGCTGGAACACCTCGGGATAGCGCCGCGCGTCGAGCGGCGCCTGCGCATGCTTCTGCAGGTAGGCGACCAGGATCGCCGTCTCCCCCGCCGCGGGCGCCTTCACCCCGGCCATCATGTCGGCCATCAGCTCGCCGAGGTTGCCGCGGGCCTCCATGCGCGCCACCATCCGCTCGACGATGTCGGGCCACTTCCCGGCATGGTGCATCGCCGGGTTGGGCAGGTTGTGGCACTGCACGCAGTAGCGCAGGGCCAGCCGGGCGCCGCGCGAGCCGGGCTCGGGCAGCGCGGCTGCCTCGAAGGTCGGCGGCAGGATGCGCTCGAGCAGCGGCCCGTGCGGGCTTTGCGCCCAGCGCTCCCTGGCCGCTTCCAGCTCGTCAGCAATACTCAGATTTCCCACAGACAACATAACCAGGAAGATCGGTACCCGCATGGCTAGAGCGTATGCGAACGATCGCCGCGCGAGAAGCCCGCGAGCGGCGGCCGGCCGCCCCGCCCCACCGCCAGCACCTTGAAGAGCTCGCCCATCTCCGCCGGCGAAAGCAGCTTCTGCGCCTGCGCGGCGATCGGCGCGTAGTGCAGCGCGTTCTCGGCGTTCGCCTGCTCGAGCACCTCGGTAATGCCGCAGTTGACGAGGAACTGCGCGAGCGTGGCGTAGCCGAGCACCGCGGCGCCCGCCTCGTGCGCCGCGTCGGCGAGGGCGCTGAAGTCGACGTGCGCCGTGATGTCCTCCTCGCCGGGGCGGGCGAAGGGGTCGGCATGCGCGCGGTGGCGGTGGTGGCACATCAGCGTGCCGGCGGCGCGCTGCGGGTGGTAGTACTCGCGGCGCGGAAAGCCGTAGTCGATCACCAGGACCAGGCGGTCCTCGAGCGCGTCGAGGAGCGTTCGCAGCCACGCCCGGGCGGCGAGGCCGATCTCGCTGATGTAAGGCACCGGCACCTCGATCTGCCGCGCGGCTTGCAGCAGCTCGCCGGACGCCGGGCGGTCCTCCCAGCCGAACCCGGAAACGACCCCTCTTTCCATGATGCCCTCGCCCGTCCAGGAGACGAGGTGCACCGGCAGCGCGTCGGCCACCTCGTTGGCGAGGATCGCGCCGCGGAAGCGCTCGGGCAGGCGCTCGAGGAAAGTAACGCGGCTGCCGAGACGCTCGCGCTGGCGCTCGCGCAGCGCCGGGCTCGTTTCCAGGATGAAATACTCGCAGTCGAGCTCGCCGATCAGGGTTTCCGCCAGCTTTCCCGAGCCCGCGCCCATTTCAAGGATCGGAGGACAGGAGAGATCCTTGAAGAACCTGGCGAGCGTCCTGCCGAAGAGCGTGCCGAGCTCGGGGGCGGTGACGAAGTCGCCGCCGGGCCCGAACTTCGGCGCGCCGCTCGCGTAGTACGCCTGCAGGGCCAGCTCCATGTAGCGCGCGAAGGACAGCCAGCCGCCGCTCGCGGCGATCTCCCGGGCGATCCGCTGGCGGGCGGCCATGCGCGGAATTTACCCTAGAATTCATCGCACTATGGAAGGCAAGGCGGCGCTCGTCACCGGCGGCGCGCGGCGGCTCGGCGCCGCGATCGCGCGGCGCCTGCATGCCGCCGGCGCCGCGGTGCTCATCCACTACCGCGATTCGCAGGCAGAGGCGGCGAAGCTCGAGGCCGAGCTCAACGCCGTGCGGCCGCGTAGCGCCGCGACGGTGAAGGCGGAGCTGCTCGCGCCGATCGCGCCGCGCGCCCTGGTGTCGGCGGCGCTCGACGCTTTCGGCCGGCTCGATCTGCTCGTGAACAACGCCTCGAGCTTCTTCCCCGTCGCCATTGGCGAGATCGAAGCCTCGCACTGGGAGGAGCTGGTCGGCTCCAACCTCAAGGCGCCGCTGTTCATCTCGCAACAGGCGGCGCCGGAGCTCGCCAAGCACGAGGGGGCGATCGTCAATGTGGTCGACATCCATGCCGAGCGGCCGCTGAAGGGCTACCCGGTGTACAGCATCGCCAAGGCGGGGCTTGCCGCGCAGACGCGCGCGCTCGCGCTCGAGCTCGCGCCGCGGGTGCGGGTAAACGGCGTCTCCCCCGGGGCCATCGCCTGGCCCGACGACGGCCAGTTCGACCCCGCCGAGCGCGGCCGCATCCTCGCCAGCACGCCGCTCGGGCGCACCGGCAGCCCGGAGGACGTGGCGCAGGCGGTACACTTCCTCGCCACCGCGCCGTATGTCACCGGGCAGATCATCGCCGTCGACGGCGGGCGCTCGATTTTCCTTTAGGACTGCGACATGGCCTGGACCTGGCTCACGCTCGCCGGCCTGCTCGAGATCGTCTGGGCGGTCGGCCTGAAGTACACCGACGGTTTCACGCGGCTCGTGCCGTCGGCGATCACCGCGGCCGCGATGATCGGCAGCGTCTACCAGCTCGCGCTCGCCGGGCGCACCATCCCGAGCGGCACCGGCTATGCCGTGTGGACGGGCATCGGCGCGGTCGGCGTCGCCGTCCTCGGCATGGTACTTTTCGGCGAGTCCAGGGACCTGCTGCGCATCGGCTCCATCCTTCTCATCGTCCTCGGCATCGCCGGTCTGAAAATCGTCACGCCCTCATGAGCGCGCAGCCCATCCGCCTGAAGCGCGACCCGCGCAAGGCCGACTACGAGGCCGGCAAGCTCGCCAAGCGCCTGCGCCGGCAGGTGGGCGAAGCGATCGCCGACTTCAACATGATCGAGGCTGGCGACAAGGTCATGGTCTGCCTGAGCGGAGGCAAGGATAGTCATGCGCTGCTCGATGTATTGCTCGCATTGCAAAGCCGATCTCCTGTGGACTTCGATCTCGTTGCCGTCAACCTCGACCAGAAGCAGCCCGGCTTCCCCGGGCACGTGCTGCCGGAATACCTGGAGGGGCGCGGCGTGCCCTTCCGCATCGTCGAGCAGGACACCTACTCGGTGGTGAAGCGCGTCGTCCCGGAAGGCAAGACCATGTGCTCGTTGTGCTCGCGCCTGCGCCGGGGGGTGCTCTACCGTGTCGCCGCCGAGCTCGGCGCGACCAAGATCGCCCTGGGCCATCACCGCGACGACATCCTCGCCACCTTCTTCCTCAATCTCTTCCACGGCGGCCAGCTGAAGGCGATGCCGGCCAAGCTGCGCTCCGACGACGGCTGCCATGTGGTGATCCGGCCGCTCGCCTATGTCGCCGAGGCCGACCTCGCCGCCTATGCCGAGCAGCGCCTCTTCCCGATCATCCCGTGCACGCTGTGCGGCTCGCAGGACGACCTCGAGCGCCAGGTGGTGCGGCGCATGATCGACGAGTGGGAAAAGCGCCATCCCGGGCGCATCGAGTCGATCCTGCGGGCGCTGACCGAGGTGCGGCCTTCGCACCTGCTCGACCGCAAGCTCTACGACTTCGCCGGCCTGAAGCCGGGCGGGTAGGGAACTCTCGCACGCCGAACGGATCGTTACGACTGCCACCGGGCGTCGCACGATTTGCTACATTCCCGGGCTAGACTGGCGACGACCGGTAGAGCTATTGCCAATTTGAAACATCTCAGGAATTTCGGCCATGTCCTCTGCGCAGCGCTGCTCGTCGGCGCCGGCGTGACCGCGCAGGATTGGCGCACCGCCAGCCGCGAGCCGGTCGGCCTCGCGCCCGACCCGGCGCTGGTGCGCGAAGCGGTCATCCAGGTCTACGGCGCGCGCACCCTCGGCGTGAAGGGCTTCTTCGGCGTCCACACCTGGGTGGCGGTCAAGCCGACCGACGCGCCGGAATGGACGGTCTACGAGGTCGTCGGCTGGCGGCTGCGCTGGTCCGATTCCGCGGTCGTGGTGCGCAACCGCGCGCCGGACTCGCGCTGGTTCGGCTCGCATCCGGAGCTCTACGCGGAAAAGCGCGGCGCCGGGGTCGACGAGCTTATCAAGCGCATCGACAAGGTGGTGCAGGACTACCCGTACGCCAAGGAATACACCCTCTTTCCGGGCCCGAACTCGAATACCTTCACCGCCTGGATCACGCGCGCGGTACCGGAGCTGGAAGCCGATCTGCCCGCGACGGCGATCGGCAAGGACTACCTGGGCTCGTCGATCTTCGCCCGGGCGCCGAGCGGCCGCGGCGTGCAGCTGTCGCTCCTCGGGCTGCTGGGCGTCGCCGCGAGCGGCGTCGACGGCGTGGAGCTGAACCTGCTCGGCCTGAATTTCGGCGTCAGCGGCTCTGGGCTCAAGCTGCCTTTCGTCGGCCGCCTCGGCCCGGCGTTCAAGTCGGCCGCTGCGGCGCCGCAGGCGTCCGCGGCGCTGCACGACCCGGTCCATCCCTAGCTGGTCTTGACGTAGCTCGCCTCGAGGCAGACGTTGAGCAGCGCCTGGCGCTTCTCGACGCGCACCGCCTTGAGCGCCCGCTCGAGCGCCGGCATGAGCTGCTTGGGCTCGGTGACGCGCTCGCCATAGCCGCCGGAGGCCTGCACCACGTGCTCGAAGCGCGGCGAAGGCTCCAGCGTCGCGAAGGGCGGTTCTTTCTCCTTGGCGGCGATGCCGTTGGGGTAGCTGGCGAGCGTCGCCCGGTGTACGGCCGCCCAGCGCGCATTGTTGAAGATGACGTAGAGCACCGGCAGGCGCATCGCCTCGCCGACGAAGTGGCCGGGCGTCGGGTTGCCGAACATGTAGGCGCCGTCGCCGAGCGCCGCGATCACCGTCTTGTCGGGCGCGGCGAGCTTGGCGCCGAGCGCCGCGCCGAGGCCCCAGCCGAGCCCGCCCGAGGGCGGCGTGCCGAAGTAGCGCAGCGGCTCGGCGATGGTCATCTCCTCGAGCAGGATCGGGTACTCGTTGACGAGGATCGCGTCCTCGCCCATGGCGCGGTTCAGGCAGGCGCTCGTCCATTTGCCGGTGAGCGCGGCCGGAACGGCGTCGGCGCCGCCGCGCGCCTTTTCCCTGACGGCAGCACTTCTCGAAGACACGTCTTTCCTGCGGTCTTCGATCTTCGCCGGCGAAGCGGCGTGCTTCTGCGCGCGCTCGCAGAGTGCCGTCAGCGTCGGCGCGGGCGCGCCGGTGAGCGCGATGTCGGTGCGGAAGCCGCGCATCGGGTAGCGCGAGAAGAGCGGATCGGCGCCGATGTGCACGACCTTGGCCTCGGGACGCGGCGCGCCCTGCGCCGGGATCCACGGCACGTCGCATTCGACGGCGAGCACGAGGTCGGCTTCCTTGAGCGCGGCGTGCGGGTCCCAGCCGGCGGCGAGCGGGTGCTCGGTCGGCAGCGAGAGGTAGCGCGGCCGGTACTGGATCAGCGGCACGGCGAAGGTCTCGGCGAGCAGCCGCAGCGCGCGCACGTTCTCCGCGGTGCGCCCGGCGTTCGAGGTGATGAGCAGCGGCTTCTCCGCCCGGCCGAGCAGCTTCGCCGCCTCCTCGAGCGTGTCGGGGTCGGGGGCCGGAGGCGAGGCGGGCGCAATCGTCGTGGTTGCCGAAAAAGAAGCATTGAACGGAGAAGCGAGTATTTCGCGGGGCAGCGTGACGTACACCGGTCCCTGCGGCTCGCTCTTCGCGATGGCGAGCGCGCGGTCGAGCGCCGCCTCGACCTGCTCGGCGTGGCGCAGCTCGTAGTCCCACTTCATGAACTCGCGCAGCATGCCGCCCTGGTCGAAGTGCTCCTGCGCCCAGTGGATATAGTTGTTGCGCGCCGCGGGCAGCGCGCCCGACTCGGTGAGCGGGGTGCGTCCGGCGGTAAAGAGGATCGGCGTATTGGTGCGCGCGGCGTTGATCAGGCCGTTCAGCGCGTTGGCGCTGCCGACGCCGACATGAACCATCATCGCCTGCGGCCGCCCGGTGAGCATGGTGTAGCCGTGCGACATGGCGACGCCCAGGTTCTCGTGCGGCACGATGACCACCTCGGGCAGCCGCCAGCCGAGCTTGCGGCCCCTGGCGTAGGCCTCGACGAGCGGCGCGAAGTCGGTGCCGCCGTTGGCGAAGAGATACTCGATGCCGCGCGCGGCGAGCAGGCCGAGCCAGGCCTCGGCGGCGGTCTCCGGCTTGAAAGGGCTTTTCGCCAACGTTATCGAAAATTCAGCGCGTTCGTTCATAAGTCTCCGCCTCAGCTATTGATCTGCGACAAAATGCGGCGCGACTTCCTTAGCCCACTTTAGCCAATCCACGGCTTCCGAATCAATCACTTCGACGGAGTTGTTTGCGGACACCTCATCCAGGATTACAAGGGTATCCGCGGGCCATCGCGCGGAAGGCACTTGAAGCGAGGACGCGCCTACTTGAAAGGCAGCTAGACCAATCTTTTGTGTCCAGGTGTAGTCAAGGTTAGCGAACCTCAGAAAGTCCACTTCCAAGGTTTCGAGGATGTCCTTGGTAAGGGTCATCGCGGCATTCGACGCCACTCTTAGAAGATGAATTCTCACTGGGCGCCGTGATATGGGCTTGTTTAAGCCCAGCCGGAAAGCAATCTCTGCGAGAGCACCGTCACGCGAGGTGCTCGTGTAGAGGACAGAGAATGTTCCAGGAGGGATCCAACGCCCTCCACGAGTCGAAGATGCTAAGGGGTCACGGTCTAGAAGCGTTGCTCTGAAGAGCGTTCTGACGAGCGGTCTGAATCCGTAATTGGCAAGCCTATCGCGTAGCTCATCCTCAGTCATTCACCAGGGCGGTGCGCCTCTAGAGATACACGCCCTCTTGCAACTGATGTACTACGTTCAGCACCTCTTGGTACCTGCCATTCTTGATGAGATCGACCGGCTTCTCTCCTTTCAACAACTTCTGGGGTGACAAGAGCCACAATCGAGCTTCATCAGGCTCATATAGCTCGGATAACTGCTCGACGATATAACCGAGCTCCAGTAGCCGTTGTTCTGGCTCTGGCTGCGGAAAGGCCCTTCCTTGATTCCATCGAGATACAGTTTCCGGTCGAACCTTTAGGAGATCGGCGACTTCCGAAAGTCCTAGAGAAGCCTTCTCGTCAATTACTTTAAGCCGCGACTTAATCGCGTTACTCATCGAGAAATCTCCTAACTTTCTAAGTGCGTCGAGACGCCGCTTCCATGAGGGCGGGCACTTAGTAGACTTTATACCTTACTTTATCCTTGAGCAATACCTTGACATATTAGTTGACTGTAACTCAACGCTTGTCAAACCGAAGTTGACGGAATAGGCTTTCGACCCGTGAACTGCGCAGAGCGACTCGTCGAGGTCTTCGGCAGCCAGGCCGAGGTCGCGCGCGCTTTCCAGCTCGACCGCGCCGTCGTCCACAACTGGGTGAAGACCGGCTACGTGCCTGCCCGCTGGGCGGGCGAGGTCGAGCGCGTCACGCAAGGCCGCATCAGCGCCATCGAAGTCATCAACGAGGCGAGCCAGAAGAACCCGGTACGGGTGAAGTCCCGGCCCGAAGACGCACCGTTCGGCATCCTTTCCGAAAGCGACCCCATGCCCACCAGCCAGTACGCCCCCGCGAAGCGCATCCAGTCCTTCCACCCGCCGCAGCGCACCCTGATGGGCCCCGGGCCGACCGAGATCCATCCGCGCGTGCTCACCACCATGAGCCAGCCGGCGATCGGCTACCTCGACCCGGTGTTCGTCGAGATGATGGAGGAGCTGAAGTCGCTGCTGCGCTACGTCTACCAGACGAAGAACCCGCTCACCTTCCCGCTCTCCGGGCCGGGCTCGGTCGGCATGGAGTACTGCTTCGTCAACATGGTCGCGCCGGGCGACAAGGTGATCGTCTGCCAGAACGGCGTCTTCGGCGGGCGCATGCTGGAGAACGCGATCCGCTGCGGCGGCAAGCCGGTGGCGGTGGAGGACAAGTGGGGCGAGCCGGTCGACCCGCAGAAGCTGGAGGACGCGCTGAAGAAGAACCGCGACGCCGCCGTCGTCGCCTTCGTGCACGCCGAGACCTCGACCGGCTGCCAGTCGGACGCGAAGCTCCTCACGCAGATCGCGCACAAGCACGGTGCGCTGGTGATCGACGACGCGGTGACCTCGCTCGGCGGCTCGCCGGTCAAGGTCGACGAGTGGGAGATCGACGCCATCTACTCGGCGAGCCAGAAATGCCTGTCCTGCACGCCGGGGCTCTCGCCGGTGTCGTTCTCCGAGCGCGTGGTGGAGCACGTGAAGAAGCGCAAGGACAAGATCCACAGCTGGTTCATGGACATGAACCTGCTGCTCGGCTACTGGAACGCCAGCACGCGCACCTACCACCACACCGCGCCCACCAACGGCCTGTTCGCCCTGCACGAGGCGCTGCTGCTCATCCGCGAGGAGGGGCTGGAGAATTCCTGGGCGCGCCACCTGCGCCACCACGTCGCCCTGAAGGCGGGCCTGGAAGCCATGGGGCTGAAGTTCCTCGTCAAGGAGCAGTACCAGCTGCCGCAGATGAACGCCGTGCTCTGCCCCGAGGGCGTCAACGAGGAAGAAGTGCGCCGCACGCTGCTCGGCGAGTTCGGCCTGGAGATCGGCGCCGGCCTGGGGCCGCTCAAGGGCAAGATCTGGCGCTTCGGCCTGATGGGCTACTCCTGCCGCCCCGACAACGTGATGCTGTGCCTGTCGGCGCTCGGCTCGGTGCTCTCCGACATGGGCCTGCCGGTGCACGTCGGCGACGCGGAGGCCGCGGCGCACGGCGCCTACGCGCAGATGCACGTCAAGGACGCGCAGCGGAAAAAGCGCGCCGCCTGAGACAAAAAAGGCGGTCAGAGCAATTTTCCTCTGACTGCCGCAGGTGTAGGCTACTCCGGCCCGATGTCGGCCTTGGAATCGGGCACCGGCAACGCTGAAATGGGTACGATCGTACCCATTTTGCGAGAGCGGACGGGTAAGACGTGGTCTGTCCCTGATTTCGCTTGGATACGCTGACCCACGCTCTGTCGGGCGCCTTGCTCGCCCGCGCCACGGCCCCCAAGGACGCGCCGCCACGCTCGATCCCGCGGCGCGTCGCCGCCGGCTTCTTCGCCGCGGCGGCGCCGGACCTCGACTTCGTCATCGGCTTCATCGGCCCGGTCGAGTACCTGCTGTACCACCGCGGCCCGACGCACTCCGTGGTGCTGCTGCCGCTCTGGGCGCTGCTGCTCGCCTGGATCCTCGCAAAGATCCTCCGAGAACCGCGGGGATGGCGGGCGCTCTACGGCGTCTGCGCGCTGGCGCTCGGCGCGCACATCGTCGGCGACCTGATCACGAGCTTCGGCACCATCGTGTTCGCGCCGCTCCCGGACTGGCGCGCCGGCCTGGGCACGACCTTCATCATCGATCTCCGGTTCAGCGCCATCATCGTCGCCGGCCTCGCCGCCTCGGCGCTCCTCTACCGCACGCGCCTGCCGGCCGTCGCCGCCGGCGCCGTGCTCGCGGGCTACGTCGGATTCCAGTACCTGCAGCGGCAGGACGCGCTCGAGTTTGCGAGAAGCTTTGCAGTCGAGAAGGGCATCGTCGGCGCGCGCATCGAGGCGCACCCGAAGCCGCTGTCGCCGTTCAACTGGACGGTGTTCGTCAGCACGCCGAACGAGCACCGCTTCGCGCACGTCAATCTCGTGCGCAAGGCGCCGCGCTCGTACCAACCGGGCGACGGCTTCGTCGCCCGCCTCGATGCGCCGTACCTGCCGCTCGGCCAGGCGCAATGGCAGAAGAGAGAGAGATACGGAGGGGACCTCGCGCAGGAAGCATGGCAATCGGACGCGCTGGCCTTCTTCCGCTGGTTCGCCGACCAGCCCGCGTTCGACGGCATGAGCGAGGGCTCGACCTGCGCCTGGTTCGTCGACCTGCGCTTCCTCACGCCGGGGCGCGAGACGATGCCGTTTCGCTACGGCGCCTGCCGCGACGCGCCGGGCGCGCCCTGGCGGCTCGCTACTTCCTGACGCTGGCCGCGAAGCGCTCTGCGAGCTGCGGCTGCGAGGCGTAGGCGTCGAGGGTCGGCTGCATCTTGTCGAGCGCGACCAGGCGCTCGCCCGGCGAGGGGTGGGTCTTGAACATCAGCGCCACCGCCGAGTCCTGGGCGTTCATCGCCTGCAGGGTCTGCAGCACCGAGGGCAGCCCGTAGGCGTCGTAGCCGCCGCGCGCGGCGATCACCACGCCGAGGCGGTCGGCCTCGATCTCGTCGGACTTGTCCAGGCCGCGCGAGTACATCTCGGTGCCGAAGGCGATCAGCCTGTCGCGCGCCGGGCCGGCGCGGTCCTTGAGCGCGGCGCCGAGCGCGTCGCCGGCGAGCGCGGTCTGCGCGCCTTTCTGGATCGCCTTGAGGTGGTGCTTGCGCAGCACGTGCACGATCTCGTGCGCCAGCACCCCGGCGAGCTCGGCCTCGCTCTGCATGCGCTCGAGCAGGCCGCGGGTGATGAAGATGGTGCCGCCGGGCACGGCGAAGGCATTGAGCTGCGGCGCGTCGAGCACGCCGAAGCGCCAGGGCAGCTCGGGCCGCTCGGTCTGCGCGGCGAGCCAGCGGCCGACGTGGTTGACGTAGCGCTGCAGGGCGGCGTCGGGCACGAGCGGCGCCGCGCCGAGCAGGCGCGAGGCGACGTCCTGGCCGATCTGGATCTCCTCGGGCTCCGGGATCTCCTGCACCGCCTTGCCGACGTTCTTGGCGGTGTCGACCAGCTTGTTGATGTCGAAGCTCGGCAGGCGGAATTGCGCATCTACGGGCGTGGAAATCGCCAGAAGAAGGAAGAGGATCGTTCTCATTTCGGGTACTCCACGGAGGTCGCCGAAAGCTTGCCCTTGGCCGCGAAGCCCGCGGCCGCCTGCGGGTCGGCGGCGAAGTTCGCCATCTTGGCGAGCTCCGCCGGGTTGGGCTGGGCATTGGCGAGCTGGTCGGCGTCGAGGCCGCGGGCGCCGGTGGTGACCTGCGTGCCGCTGGTGCCGGTGCGCGCGACGTTGAAGATCTGCGTCAAGCCGCTGTCGCCCCGCTTCGCCTCGCCCGCGCCGCCGAAGCGCAGCGCCAGCATCCGCACCCAGCCTTCGCCGGATGGAGACTTGACGCGCGTCCAGCCGCCCTTGCGCTCGAGCGTCTCCACGGCGGCGTTCTCCGGCAGCTTCGCCACCGTGGCCGCGTCGGTGGCGGGTTCCTGCTTCAGCTCGGTGGCGCGGATGAGGGTCGCCGGCTCGGCGGCGGCGAGGAGAGGTACGGCAAGCAGCAGGAGCAGGAGTCTCATGTCTTTCTTCTCGGTTCGAACAGCTCTACCGGCTGCGCCCGTCCCTTAACGGGGAACGTCCCGCATGATACGAAATCGAAGGCGTCGCCGCAGCGCTCCATGGTATCGCGGGATACGAGGATGCGGCGCCTCGCCTCCTTGGTCAGGCCCTCGATGCGGCTCGCCAGGTTGACGGTGTCGCCGATGGCGGTGTACTCGAGGCGCTTCTGCGAGCCCATCAGGCCCACCACGGCGGCGCCGGAGTGCAGGCCGATGCCGACGTCGAAATCCGTGTGCTCGGCGCCCACCTCCCGCTTGAATGCCTGCAGCGCTTCGGCCATGTCGAGCGCGCAGGCCACCGCGTGCCGGGCATGCTCGGCATCGTCCAGGGGCGCGCCCCAGATGGCCATGATGCAGTCGCCGATGAACTTGTCGAGCGAGCCGCCGTGGCGGAACACCACGTCGACCTGCAACGAGAAGTAGCGGTTGAGAAGCGCGATCACCTCCTCGGGGTTGCGCGTCTCCGACAAGGTCGTGAAGTTGCGGATGTCGGAGAAGAGCAGCGTCACGTCGCGCCGCCCGGTGTCGATGCCGCCGCGCTCGACGAGCTGGCGCGCCACGTGGGGGTTGGTGAAGCGCGAGAACTGCGCGAGCGCGGCACGCCGCGCCTCGCGCTCGCGCAGGACGTCGGCGAGCGTCGCCGCGGCGTAGAAGCTCCACGCGGCGACGAGCGGGGTGAGCACCGGCAGCAGGAGCAGGCTGCCGGCGGCGGCGTACGACGCGAGCAGCAGCCCCGCGCTCGCCAGCACGAGCGCCGCGCCGCTGATGCGGGCGTCGAGGCGGCGATAGAACGCGAGGTAGAGGAGGAAGAGCAGGGCGATGCCGATCGCCGCCGGCCACCCCGGCGAGGCGTAGCGCATGGCGCGGCCGTTCTTCAGGTTCTCGATGGCCGTCGCAAGGATTTCCGCGCCGGGCTGGGTGTGCGATAGCGGCGTCACGCGCAGGTCGCCGAGGCCCGGGGCGGCGACGCCGACGACGAGGATCTTGCCGGCGAACTCGTCAGGCGGTCGCTGGCGCCGTTCGCGGTTGAAGTCGTCATAGAGGTCGCTGAACGAAACGCTCGGCAGGCGTCGTGCTTCACCGCGCCAGGCAAGGAGAAGGTTGTCGGCGTCCGGAACGGGAAAGCCGAGGTCCATCGCCACTCGCGCCGGGAGCGAAGGCAGGTACCAGCCGCCGACGCTGTGGCGGAGGTAGTAGCGCCGACCCACGCCATCGGCGTCCTCGAGGTAGTTGATCGAACCGGTGCGCCAGAGCTTCGGCGGCAGCGCGAGCGGCGGAATCACGGCGATGCGCGCGCGCGGATCGGCCTCGGGCGTGCGTACGAGCCCTATCATCGGAGCGAGTTCCGCCGCCGGCACGCCTTTGGCGTCATCCTTGGTATCGAGACGCACCAAAGGGTAGTAGATGTTGCGGTAGCGCGACGCCGCCTTGATGAACTCGCGGTCGCTTTCCGGTCGCACCTCGTCCTTCTCGAAGAACATGATGTCGAAGACGATGGCGCGCGGCTCCTGCGCCTGCAGCCCTTCGATGAGGTCCGCGTAAACCACTCGCGGCCATGGGAAACGCCCGGCGTCCTCCTGCATGGTTGCGAGACTCTTCTCGTCGACAGTGATGAGCACGACGTCCGGGTCGGGCGCAAGCTTCGCGGCCTGGCGTTTCACGAAGCTGTCGAGCAACCGGTTTTCGTGCGACTGGAGGAGGTGCAGGAGGCCGAGCTCCAGTGCGCCCAGCACCAGGACGGCGAAGGAAATCACGGCAAGATTGCGGTTCATCGGCCGGCGAGGACTTCGCGCAGGGCGTGGAAGAGATCGACGCTCGCGTCGATCTCTTCGCGATTGATCGAGACGCTCTCGACGTTGACGCCGAGCGGTATCTCGCGCGCGTACGGGTGGTCGAGGATGCGGCGCAGGTTGTCGCGGCAGATGGCGATCGACTGCTCGAGCGGCCGCGCGGCGCCGAGGATGGCGCGCTCGGTCTCCGCCGGCACGTTCACCCCCAGCCAGCGCAGGAACGCCATGGTCTTCTCGCGGCCGCAGGGCGCGAAGGTCAGCACGATGCGGCGGGGCTCGATGCCGGCGCCGCGGCAGTCGCGCAGGTAGTCGGCGAGCAGCTTCTCGGTGGGCGGCGCGTGGTACACGGTCTGCGACACGAAGTAGGCGCAGCCTTCCAGGCCCTTGGCGAGCAGGCGCGCCGCCTCGCTGCGGCTCTCGGTATGGCGCTCGGCGATCGCCACGCCGCCCACCGTGAAGCCGCCAGCGTGGGCCGCGGCGGCGCGGATCGCCTGCGACAGCTTGAGCGGATAGCGCACACTCGAAGTGGGCCGGCCGACGATGGAGACGAAGCGCAGGCGGTGCAGATGCGCTGCCTCGAAGAGCCAGTCGTTCCACTGCTGCTCGCTGGTCTCGCCGAGCGCCTTGTAGGCGATGGCGGGGCGGCCGAGCCGCTTCTCGAGCAGCGCCGCGTAGTGGCGCGGGTCGACGGTGCCGGTGAACGGGAAGGGGCGGGGCGCGGCGCTGCGGCCGGCCTCGTCCTGGATGTCGTAGACGACCAGGCCGTCGAGCGGCAGCCGCTCGAGGCGCGCCGCGAGCTTGTCGGCGGCGGCGTCGACGTCGGCGGGCGCGGTGCCCAGCCGCGGCGGCGTCGTGCCGTAGAGCAGGACCGACTGCGCCGCGTCAAGCAGCTTGGCGCGCAGGTCCACCGACGAAAGGCTTGAGCGCCGCGTACACGGCGCGGTTGACGGGAGCGTCGAGGCCGGCTGCCTGGCTCATGCGCGCCACGGCGCCGCACAGCCACGGCGCCTCGAGCCTGCCGCCCGCCTCCAGGTCCTGCGCCATCGACGCTTTCATGTCGGCCGGCAGCTTGTCGATCTGCGCCAGCAGCTTGGCGACGAAATCCTCCGGCAGGCCGATGCCGCGCTGGCGCGCCACGCTCCAGGTCTCGCGCAGCGCCGATTCGAGCAGCCAGCGCAGGTCGGGGTCGGTGCGCACCACCCCGAGCGGCGCGCGCGCCGCCGCCGTGGCGCTCGAGACGCCGACCAGCAGCACGAACTTCTCCCACAGCACGCGCACGATGTCGTCGCTCAGCTCCGCGGCGAGGCGCGCGGCCTGGCAGGCGGCGAGAAATGCCTGCGCCATCGGCCGCTGGGCGGGATGCACGGGGCCGAAGCGCAGCCGGGCGAACTCGCCCGTCTGCACGATCAGCCCCGGCTCGGCGATGCGCGCCGCGATGTAGGCGGCGCCGCCCATGACCGCCTGCTCGGGCAGCACGCGCTTCAGGAGCTCGATCGATTCGACGCCGTTCTGGAAGGGAATCACGACGGTGCTCGGCCCGAGCGCCGGCCGCAGCCGCGCGCCGGCGCTCTCGGTGTCCCACAGCTTGACGGTGAAGAGCACCACGTCCACGATTCCAGCCGCGGCCGGGTCCTCGAACGCCCTTACCTCGAGGGCGGCGTCGCCGAGCGGGCTCTTGATCCTGAGCTTGTCTTTTCTGATGGCCGCCAAATGGCGCCCGCGCGCGACGAAGGCCACGTCATTGCCGGCCTGCTGCAGGCGCGCGCCGAAGTAGCCGCCCACGCCCCCCGCGCCCATCACCAGGATTTTCACCGGAGCACCTCGAAATCAGGGACAGACCACGTTTTCATGGCGCGAAGGAGAGTCGAAGCGAGATGGTCATCGTCCGGTGGGAAAACGTGGTCTGTCCCTGGTTTTGTCGTTCCTAGTAACGATAGTGATCCGACTTGTAGGGTCCATCCTTCGGCACGCCGATGTACTTCGCCTGCTCGGGCGTGAGCTCGGTGAGCATGGCGCCGAGCTTGGAGAGCTGCAGCCGCGCCACCTTCTCGTCGAGCTGCTTGGGCAGGATGTAGACGCCCACCGGGTACTTGGCGTGGTTGGTGTAGAGCTCGATCTGTGCCAGCACCTGGTTGGCGAAGGACGAGCTCATGACGTAGGACGGATGCCCGGTGGCGCAGCCGAGGTTCACCAGGCGGCCCTCGGCGAGCAGGATGATCCTCTTGCCGTCGGGGAAGATGACATGGTCGACCTGCGGCTTGATGTTCTCCCACTGGCAGCTCTTCTGGCTGGCGATGTCGATCTCGTTGTCGAAGTGGCCGATGTTGCAGACGATGGCGTTGTTCTTCATGCGCTGCATGTGCGCGTGCGTGATGACCTGGAAGTTGCCGGTGGCGGTGACGAAGATGTCGGCCTTGTCGGCGGCGTAGTCCATGGTCACCATCTTGTAGCCTTCCATCGCCGCCTGCAGCGCGCAGATCGGGTCGATCTCGGTCACCCACACCTGCGCCTGCAGCCCGCGCAGCGCCTGCGCCGAGCCCTTGCCCACCTCGCCGTAGCCGGCGACCACCGCCACCTTGCCCGCCACCATCACGTCGGTGGCGCGCTTGATGCCGGCGACCAGCGACTCGCGGCAGCCGTAGAGGTTGTCGAACTTGGACTTGGTGACCGAGTCGTTGACGGTGATCGCCGGGAAGTGCAGGCGCTTCTCCGTCGCCATCTGGTAGAGGCGGTGCACGCCGGTGGTGGTCTCCTCGGTGACGCCCTTGATGTCCCTGGCGATGCGCGAGTACCAGCCGGGGTCGGCTTTGAGCTTTTTCTCGATCGACTTGAAGAGCGAGACTTCCTCCTCGCTCGCCGGCCGGGCGATCACCGAGCGGTCCTTCTCCGCCTTGATGCCCAGGTGCGCGAGCAGCGTCGCGTCGCCGCCGTCGTCGAGGATCATGTTCGGGCCGCGGTCCTTGAACTCGAAGATGCGGTGCGTGTACTCCCAGTACTCATCCAATGACTCGCCTTTGTAGGCGAACACCGGCGTGCCGCGCGCGGCGATCGCGGCGGCGGCATGGTCCTGCGTCGAGAAGATGTTGCACGAAGCCCAGCGCACCTCGGCGCCCAGCGCCTGCAGGGTCTCGATCAGCACCGCGGTCTGGATGGTCATGTGCAGCGACCCGGCGATGCGCGCGCCCTTGAGCGGCTTCTGCGCCGCGTACTCGGCGCGGATCGCCATCAGCGCCGGCATCTCGGACTCGGCGATAAGGATCTCCTTGCGCCCCAGTCGGCGAGCTTCAGGTCCGCGACGCGGAAATCATTGCTTCTCGATTCGACGACGGCTGCATTCATGACCGATGGCCTCCAGAAAGACAAAGCGCCCGCAACGTCTCCGGTGCGAGCGACGTTGGATTTAGATGAGCCTGACCCCTGCATCTGCCTTGCCTGCCCGGGGACGCAACGCTCCTCAGCGCTGTGAATTCTAACCGCTGCAAGTTCCTTTTCAAACATCGGCAAACGCTGCATCCTTCGGCTCATGTCGGCCTCCCCCCTGGCGAGCGTGGTGTTCCTGAAGATCCAGGACTTCGCGCGCCGCGCCGCGAGCGAGCAGGCGCGGCTGCGCGCGCAGCTCGAGGCGGTGGTGGCAGTTACCGTGGCCGAGATCGCGCCGGCGAGCCGCGTCGTGCTGGAGGCGGGCGACGGCGTGGCCGTGGTCGTCCTGGGCGACGCGCGCGGCGCGCTCGGCCTCGCCGAGCGTGCGCTGGCCGCCTCGGCCGCCGGGTTGCCACTTTCGGCCGGCATCAACCACGGCGCCGTGCAGGTCATCAAGGGCAACGGCGGCATGACCGGCGACGGCATTGCCGTCGCGGCGGCGATCGCCGAGTTCGCCGCGCCCTCGCGCCTGCTCGCCTCGCGCGCGTTCCGCGACGCGCTCGCCGACCTCGCGCCGGGCCTGGAGGCGCGGCTCGCGCCGGCCGGGACCTTCACCGATCCGGGGCTGCGCAGCCACGAACTGTTCGGCCCGGACGCGGGCGCGCCGCGCCGGCGCGGCAGGCGCTATGCCGCGGCCGCGGTGGTGCTGGTGCTGGCGCTGGTGGGCGGCGGCATCGGCGCGCGCGTGGCCAAGGAGGGGCGCGAGCCCTTCGTCGCCTCGGTGACGCAGAAGGTGCAGCCCTACTGGCGCGCGCTGGTGCACAAGGTGCGTTACTGATGGTCAGCGACTGATGGCGGCGAAGAAGAAGATCGGCCGCTACAAGGTCCTCGGCGAGCTCGGCCGCGGCGCCATGGGCATCGTCTACCGCGCGCAGGACCCGGCGCTCGACCGGGTGGTGGCGCTGAAGACGATCATCCTGGACGAGGACGCGGAAGGACGCGAGGAATACCAGAAGCGCTTCTTCCTCGAGGCCAAGGCGGCAGGCAAGCTCACGCACCCGAGCATCGTCACCACCTACGACTTCGGCGAGCACGACGGCGTCGCCTACCTCGCGATGGAGCTCCTCGAGGGCACCGACCTGCGCACGCGCCTCAAGGAAGGCGCGCTGCCGGCGGCCGAGGCGGTCGAAGTCGCGCGCCAGGTGGCCGAGGGCCTGGGCTTCGCGCACGAGCGCGGCATCGTGCATCGCGACATCAAGCCGGGCAACATCATGCTCGCCGGGCGCGGCCGCGCGAAGATCATGGACTTCGGGCTGGCGCGCATGCGCGCCGCCGACCACAAGACGGTCACCGGCATGGTGCTCGGCACGCCCAAGTACATGTCGCCCGAGCAGGTCGCCGGCTCCCCGGTCGACCAGCGCTCCGACATCTTCTCGCTCGGCATCGTGCTCTACGAGATGCTCACCGGCGGGCGCCTCTTCGGCGCCGAGGACATGACGCAGATCATGCACAACGTCACCTACCAGGAGCACGAGCCGCCGACGCGCCTCAAGCCCGAGCTGCCGGCGCTGCTCGACTTCGTCGTGGCGCGGGCGCTGAAGAAGGACCCGGCGGCGCGCTACCAGGACGCCGCCGAGCTCGCCGCGGACCTTTCGACCTGCCTCGCCGAGCTGCGCGCGCGCGGCGCCACGGCGCCGAGCGAGCCGACCGGCACGAAGACGGTGAAGATCGAGCGCTCGGCCGAGCCGCTCAGCGACGCCCCGGCGGCGCGCGCCATCGCCACCGACACGCGCCTGCCGCTGGCGCGGCAGTTCGACTCCGCGGCGGCCCTCGAGCGCTTCGCCGCGCCCTCGCGGCGCGACCGCCGTCCGCCGCGGCACGTCGGCATCGTGCGCCGCATCGTGGCCGATCGGCCGGTGCGGCGTCTGTTCGTCGCGCTGCTGATCGCCGCCGCCGCGGGCAGCTACATCGCTTGGGGTTCGATCTAGCCTTGTACCCCGATCGGGGTACAAAATGGCTCAAAGAAGGCCTCTAACGATGGCCGGTATTGGGGATTCGTAGCTCGATCTGGCTAAGATGCGCTGAAGTGAGTGGGCAACTAAGAGCAAGGATTGAATCGTGCTGCCGGCTCTTGGCACGCCGATACGGAAATCCCCGGCACGGCAACAAGCGCGACCCGCTCGACGAGCTGGTCTACATCGTCCTCTCCACGCGGACTGGCGAAGCGGTTTTTCGCGGCATCTACCGCGACCTCAAGAAGGCGTTTCCCTCCTGGACTGAGGTCCAGGGCCGGCGCGTCGGCGTCTTCCACCGGATCCTCGCCCCAGGCGGCCTCTCCTCTCTCAAGGCCTACCAGCTGCTCGGTATCTTCTCGGCGCTGCGCCGTGAATTTGGGCGCGCCACGCTCGCACCGCTAAGCGCCATGCCTGACGAGGAGGCCGAGCATTTCCTGACGAGTCTGCCGGGCGTAGGAAAGAAGGTCGCGAAGTGCGTCCTCATGTACTCGCTCGACCGCCAAGTGCTTCCGGTAGACGTGCACACACACCGCGTTGCCGCTAGGCTCGGCCTCGCAACGAAACGGCGACCCGATACATCTCAAGACCTTATCGAAGCCCAGGTCCCTGCGCCGCTTCGGTACGGCTTCCACGTCAACGCGGTAGCGCACGGCCGCGCCGTCTGCCTGCCGCGTAAACCTATGTGCGGCGCCTGCGTTTTGCGAGAATGGTGCCCGTATCCTAAGGAACGGAAGAAGAAGTGAACTCCAAGAACGGCAACCGTCCGATCTGCATCGACCTCTTCGCCGGCGCTGGCGGACTGGCACTTGGCTTCGAACAAGCGGGCTTCGATGTGGCCGCTGCCGTCGAATACGACCCGATCCACGCTGCGATCCACAAGCTCAACTTTCCCGAGAGCGAGGTTATCTGCCAGGACGTACGTAAGATTACGGGCGATGAGATCCGCCGCCGCGCGGGCCTCGGCGCACGCTCCGTCGAAGTCGTCGTCGGCGGGCCGCCATGCCAGGGGTTCTCTCTAATCGGCTACCGCGTGCTCGACGATCCGCGAAACGAGCTCGTGTTCCACTTCTGGCGCATCATGACCGAGCTGCGGCCCAAGGCCTTCGTCTTCGAGAACGTCGCCGGCATGGCCACCGGCCCGCATCAGAAGCTCCTCGAGGAGCTCATCCAGCGCTTCGAGGGATCGGGCTATAAAGTGCACCTACCGTATCGGGTCCTGAACGCGGGCCACTTCGGCGTGCCGCAAGATCGCCGCCGCTTGATCCTTCTCGGTGCGCGCCACGGGCTCCGCGTGCCTAAGTACCCAGCGCCGCGCACCGCTCCGCCCAACGGGAAAGGCCAGCGCTCGGGCGAACTCGTCAAAGGGCTAGACCCCACGCCAACCGTACGCGAAGCGATTGGCGACCTTCCCGATATCGAGCAGTTCGAAGGGTTGTTGAACGATGACATCATGAATCCGGTCAAGTATGGCCGCGGCTCAACGTACGGGCTCCGGCTGCGCGGCCAGTCAGGCGACCCGACCGACTTCAGCTATCCGCGTGTAGCCGATTGGGAAGGTTTGTCCGGATGCCTGCGCGCCGAACATACCGACGAATCGCGGCGGCGCTTCGCGGACACCGCCCCCGGAACGGTCGAACCGATCAGCCGCTTTCTGCGGCTCGATCCTGCCGGCCTGTGCAATACGCTACGCGCTGGCACGGCAACCGACCGCGGGGCGTTTACCTCGCCCCGGCCCATCCATCCGACGCTGAACCGTTGCATTTCGGTGCGCGAGGCGGCGCGGCTGCATTCGTATCCCGACTGGTTCCGCTTTCACAAGACCATCTGGCACGGCTTTCGCCAGATTGGTAATTCCGTGCCACCGCTTCTCGGCCGCGCCATCGGAGAAGCCGTCGTAGAAGCTCTTGGCCTTAAGCAGGTTAAACCGAAACGCACCGTGCGCCTCGGCCGAGAGGAACTCGCCCGCCTTACTATGAAGGAGGCGGCTGCTGCCTTCGGCGTCCGCGCCGACGTCATTCCGGCCCGGCAACGCAAGGCCAGCGCGCGCTGATGGCCAAACGTCGCCGCAAGACGAAGAACTCGACGAAGAAGATGTACGAGTCGGTCATCAAGCACGTCTTCGACGCCCGCTATAACAAGGGCGCCTCTTCGGTGAACTTCACCCGCGCGGATGTCGAGGATGCGGCTAAGAAGCTTGGGCTCGATCCGAAGAACGTCGGCGACGTCGTCTACTCCTACCGCTACCGGCGCGACCTGCCGGCCGAGATCGCCGAGCGCGCGCGGAAGGGCGAGGTGTGGATCATCCGCGGTACCGGTGCCGCCAAGTACCGCTTCGACTCAGTGCCCATCGACTACGCCTACATCAAACCGAGAAGCGGTTTGGCAGAGACGAGGATTCCCGACGCGACGCCGGGCGCGATCGCCATGTACGCGCTCGACGACGAGCAGGCGCTGCTGGCGCGCGTGCGCTACAACCGCCTGATCGACATCTTTCTGGGTGTCGCAAGCTACGCACTGCAGAGCCACCTGCGCACGCAGGTCGAAGACGTCGGCCAAGTCGAGACCGATGAGGTCTACGTCGGCATCGACCGCCAGGGCGCGCACTACGTCTTCCCGGTGCAAGCGAAGGGCGGCGACGACCGCCACAGCATCGTGCAGATCGAGCAGGACATCGCGATGTGCAAGGCGAAGTTCCCGACCTGCATTTGCCGGCCGATCGCCGCGCAGTTCATCGGCCGCGAGAAGATCGCGCTCTTCTCATTCGAGGAAGCGCGCGGCGGCGAAGCGAAGATCCTCAACGAGCGACACTACATGCTCGTCGAGCCGAGCCAGATCTCCAAGGAAGACCTGGAAAACTATCGCAAGCTCGCCGGCCGCGCCGCTGCGCTTTAGTAGCAGCACCCGCAGTGAGTCCTATGGATAGCATCGCGAGCTGTCACGGTCGCTGGACCGAACTTCTCGGACCGAATATCGAGCCGGTAGAAGTTCTGCGGCGCACCGAGGAACATAGATCCTATTAGCGTCCAACCCGCGTCAGAGTCGTTCTTCTCGCCGAATCTCATGTTTACACGACAGGAGAGGAACTCTCCAGGACCATCAACTTTCCGCCATCGGTGCCCTTTGGAATCCCGTGCGGTTTCGTGCGGTTGGTTTACTGCCTTGGCTATGGAGAGAACTGGCTGCTGGATAGGAGGATAGTTGCCCCCCCAAACACGGGCACGCCGCAGTTCTGGAAGATCCTATTCAGTTGTGTGAACCGGGTCCGATCGACCTCTGATTTCTCAAGTATCCAGGCGGGAGCATTGCCAGAGCGGCGACTTGAGGCAAAGATCGAGATCCTTCAGCGACTACGCGAACTCGGCGTATGGTTAGTCGATACCAGTATCGCATCGGTCTATGCGCCGGGGCAGAAGAAACCGCGCTCAAACACGTTGGGGGCTTGCTTACGCGCTAAATTCAGAACTCCTGACATAGGGTAGCGCGGAACTGTCCGGTTTCGGCGCCGATCAGGTCGCGGAGGCGCGGGCCGCTGAGGCGTTGCGCTCGGGCGAGGAGCCGGGGAAGGCAAGGCCGATGCGTGGTGGCGGGCGCACAGCGAAGCGCAGGCGCAGCTGCGTGCCTGGGAAGATGGTCGCAGTCTGATCAAGCATGTCGCACAGCGCTTGTGCGGCGCGCGTTCGATGCGGAGAACTCAGAGGCGCCAGCGTGATGTGTAGCTCGG
>JBQTJF010000099.1:0-7460 GCA_052387375.1 Betaproteobacteria bacterium | reverse complement strand
TGGCGGCCAGGCGCTCGCGCGTCTTGGCGGTCTCCACCACGAAGCGCACGTGGGTGCCCCGTCCGACCTCTTCGACGGGGTCCTTCACCGAGAAGCCGAACACGACCTTGCGCCGGTCGACTTCCTTCACTTCGATCCGGACTTCGACCTGCAGGCCGAGCGGCGTGGCGGCGAGGTGGTCGATCGAGACGTGCGTGCCCACCGAGTCCTCGCCCGCGTCGAGGTGCCCGAGCAGGAACTCGCGGCACGCGTACTCCACGTCGCTCACCATGCGCGGCGTCGCGTACACCATGCCCTCCTTGCCCATGAAGCCGATGCAGCGCGCTTCGTCCACCAGGACCTTCTTGCTGCTCGACAATCCCTTCTGCAAGGACGGCTTCACGGCGCCTTGAACCCGGCGCGCTCGACGGCGCGCTTGAAGTCGGCGACGCCGGATCGCGCCGGGTCGTACGAGACGACCGCTTCTTGTTTTTCGAGGGAAACTTCCACGTTGGCGACCCCGGGCACTGCCGAGAGCATGCGCGTGACGCTCTTCACGCAGCCATCGCAGTGCAGCCCTGCCACTTTCAGCTCGACGGTTTGCATGAGGAGGATTCTGCCGGATTTTCCTGCGCGGCGACGCGCAGGAAGGGAAAGTGCAGCGTGAAGGTGCTTCCCTGCCCGAGCTCGCTCTGCGCGGCGATGCTGCCGCCGTGCTGCTCGACGATCTGGCGCGCCACGGCGAGCCCGATGCCGGTGCCGGAGAAGCGCCCGGCGACGTTGGCGCCGCGCTCGAAGCGCGCGAAGATGCGCTCGAAGTACAGCGCCACGCGGCCGGCGAGGATCCAGCCGAGCGCGAATACCACGGCCAGGATCACCGCCAGCACGGCGGCGCGCTCGAAAGCCTCGGCGCGCAGCGGCGCGAACGCGCTCGCGGTCGGCTCGGCGAGCAGCACGCCCCAGCCGAAGCCGCTCACCGGCGCGTAGGCCACCAGGGTCTCGGCGGCGGCCTTCTTGATCGCGGTGCCGGCCTGGCCGGCCAGCACCGCGTCGATTTCCGGCCCGCTGAGGCGCCGCAGGCTGGTCAGGTCGTCCGGATCCGGGCGGATGAAGGCCTGGCCCTCGGCGTCGATCGCGGTGAGGGCGACCGAGCGCGCGTCGATCTTCGCCATCAGGCTCGAGCCGAAGCGGTCGGTCGGCAGCGTCGCGCTCACCACCGGCCGTCCGCTCTCGACCGCCTTGCGAAAATAGGGCCGGTCGCCGAGGTAGATCGGCGGCCCGCCCAGCGAGCCGGCGATGCTGGTGCCGTCGGCGCCGATGACGCCGATGCCCTCCCATTCCGGGCGCTCGCCGGCGAGCCGGGCGACCAGCGCGGCGAGCTCGCGGCTCGGCGCGCTCGCGCCGGCGATCGCCGGGTGCTGCGCCAGCGCCCGCGCCGCGGCCACCTGCCCCTCGAGGAAGGCGCCGGTGGCAAAGGCGGCGGCCTGCGCGAGGCGCAGGCGCTCTGCGGCGATGCGCCGCTCCGCCTCGCGGACCTGCTGCCACAGGCCGAAGGCGCTCAGCGCCACCAGCGGCAGGATGGCGAGCACGATGACCCAGAGGATGCGCGCCCGCTGGGACATCTTCACTTCACCAGCAGCACCGGCACGTCGGAGATATGCAGCACTTTCGTGGCGGTCGAGCCGACCAGCGCCTTGCCGATCTCGCTCATGCCGCGCGTGCCGATGGTGATGAGGTCGCAGCGCCGCTCCCTGGCGTGCTTGACGATGGATTCGGCGACCTGCCCGACCAGGACGCGCGGCTGGTAGGCAATGCCGGCGCGCTCGAGGCGCTTCTTCGCGCCGGCCAGGTTCGCCTCGCCTTCCTCCTGGTAGTACTTCTCGATCTGCCCCTTGCCCACCGCCAGGCCCATGCGCGGCAGCTTCGGCACCGGCAGGTGCACCGTCACCAGCTCGACCTCGGGCTTTTCCTTGTACCAGCCGGCGTGGTCGATCAGGCAGTCGACGGCGCTCAGCGAGTTCTTGGAACCGTCCACCGCGATGAGTATTCTCATCGCCCCATTCTACGATGCGAGCCGGGCGATGCGCTCCGCCTCCATCTCGGCGGCGCTCTCCGGGTCGAGGACGAAGCTGCGCTGCGGCGTCACGCCGATGCCGGCGAGCCAGGCCTTGGTGCAGGCCTTCTCGCAGCCCTCGATGGCGTAGATCGGAAAGCGCGCGCGCCCGCGCCGCCTCGGCGCCGGCGACGTAGGCCTCGCCCAGGCCGCGCCGGTCGAGCGCCCGCGCCACCTCGCGGGCGAACGCGTCGCGCTCGCAGCCGCGGCAGGCTAGCAGCGTCAAGAGTCAGAGCGGCAGGGGGTACTTGGTCAGGGCCACCGCAACGACATAGGCGGCAACCAGCAGCGCGCCCGCAAAGGACGCGATTCGCACCGCCGGCGTCTTTCCGCGCCGAAGCGCGAGCATGCCGAGGACGATATAGGCCACGAGCCCGAGCACCTTGGCGGTGAGCCAGCCGTGCAGATCAAGTACAGGGACATCGGACCCGCCCAGCTTACCGCGCAATCCGCTGTAGCATCATGCGACGGCCATGGCCGCTGCCTACATCGAGAACCGCACCTACGACGAGATCCAGGTCGGCGACAGCGCGAGCCTGACGCGCACGCTGCGCCCCGAGGACATCCAGCTCTTCGCCATCATGTCCGGGGACGTCAATCCCGCACACGTGGACCCCGAGTACGCGCACTCCTCCATGTTCCAGGAGGTGATCGCGCACGGCATGTGGGGCGGCGCCCTGATCTCCACCGTGCTCGGCACCGAGTTCCCCGGGCCCGGCACCATCTACATCGGCCAGACGCTGCGCTTCTCCCGGCCGGTGAAGCTCGGCGACACCATCACGATCAGGATCACGTGTACCAGGAAGTTCGACCACAACAAGCACATGCTGTTCGACTGCCTCTGCACCAACCAGGACGGGCTGAAGGTGATCGCCGGCGAGGCCGAGGTCCTCGCACCCACCGAGAAGATCAAGCGCGAGCGCGTCGAGCTGCCGGAGGTCACCATCTCGGACCGCTGGGGGCGCTACCACAAGCTGATCGCGCGCGCGAAGGGCCTGCCCGCCGCGAGCGCCGTGTTCGCGCACCCGGTGCACGCCGAGTCGCTGCAAAGCGCGGCGGCGGCGCGCGAGTCGGGCATGCTGCGCCCGGTGCTGGTGGGGCCGGAGAAGGAAATGCGCGCGGTGGCCGAGAGTAGCGGCGTCGACCTGAAGCTCTGCCACCTCGTCGACGCCCCGCACTCGCGCGCCGCCCTGGCGCGCGCGCTGGAGATGGCGCGCGCCGGAGAAGCCGAGATCCTGGTGCAGGGCGGCATGCCGACGCACGAATTCCTGCTGCCGGTCGTCGGCCCGAGCGGCCTGCGCACCGTGCGGCGCCTCTCGCACGTCCTCTACATCGACGTGCCGAGCTACCCGCGCCCCATCGTCATCAGCGACATGATGGTGAACATCGAGCCGACGCTGGAAGACAAGGCCGACATCGTGCGCAACGCGATCGACTTCGCCCACATCATGGGCACGCCCGAGCCCAAGGTCGCCATCCTCGCCGGCATCGACACCGTCACTCCCAAGATGCGCGCCACCCTCGACGCGGCGGCGCTGTGCAAGATGGCCGACCGCGGCCAGATCACCGGCGCCATCCTCGACGGCCCGCTCGGCTTCGACAATGCCGTCTCGATCGCCGCCGCGCGCGGCGCGCACGTAAGGTCGGCGGTCGCGGGCCAGGCCGACGTGCTCATCGCGCCCGACCTGGAGGCCGGCAACATGCTCGCCAAGCAGCTCGAGCACTTCGCCGACGCCGTCTCGGGCGGCGTCGTGCTCGGCGCGCGCGTGCCGATCGTCCTCGCGAACCGCAACGACCCGATCGAGAGCCGCGTGGCGTCGCTGGTCCTTGCGCTGCTGGTCGCCAGTCATCAGCGCGCGCAACGGGAGAAATGAGATGCGGGGCTTGAAGGGCAAGACCGCCATCGTTACCGGCGGGGCGGCGGGAATCGGCGCGGCAATCGTGCAGAGGTTCAGAGAGGAAGGCACCAAGGTAGTCAATTTTGATATCAATGCAGAAAACAAGGTCGACATCACGGACTACGCCGCGGTGAAGAAGGCGGTCGATGCCGCCGGCCCGGTCGACATCCTCGTCAACAACGCCGGCTGGGACACGTTCAAGCCCTTCCTCAAGACCGATCCCGCGTTCTGGCAGAAGATCATCTCGATCAACCTGCTCGGCGCGATGAACCTGCTGCACTGCGTGCTGCCGGGCATGGTCGAGCGCGGCGGCGGCAAGGTGGTGAGCATCGCTTCCGACGCGGGGCGCGTCGGCTCCTCGGGCGAGGCTCCCTATTCCGCTTGCAAGGGCGGCATCATCGCCATGACCAAGACGCTGGCGCGTGAGCTCGCGACGAAGAACGTGCGCCTCAACGTGGTGTGCCCCGGCCTCACCGAGACCGGCATGCTGGAAGCGTTCATGCAGGGCGCGGGCAACCCCGAGAAGCTGCGCGAGGCCTACCGGCGCGCCATCCCGGTCGGGCGCCTGGGCAAGCCCGAGGACATCCCCGGCGCGGTGCTCTTCTTCGCCAGCGACGACGCGGACTTCATCACCGGCCAGGTGCTCTCCGTCTCCGGCGGCCTGACGATGCACGGCTGAGCTCATGCGGCTCGAAAAGGTGATGCGCCTGCGCGGCGCGGTGGAAAGCGATCCCCGCGATGCGGCAGCCGCGGCAAAGCGCTGCTCGCAATGTCCCTACACCCATCTGTGCGACGAGGCGATCACGGCCCGCGACGCGCGCGCGCTCGCGCTCTTCTGCCCCAATACCCACTACATCGAGTATCTGCGCAGCCAGAGCATGAAGTTCACCTGACCGGCGTTGGCTCCCGATCCAACCCGCATTCATGAACCGGCCTCATGAGCCGAGCAGAAAAACTCGCTTACGGGCAGATAGCCGCCTGCTTTACGATGTGCCCCCGGATAAAGCAGGCGAGAGGTCACAAATGAACGTCAGGGAACTCGCGAAGCCAGTGTTGGCCGTCGCGCTGCTGGTGGCGAGCGCCACTGCTGCAGCCGAGTGGCCGGAGAAGCCGATCCGTCTTGTCATTCCATACGCCGCCGGCGGCGGCGGCGACATCACCTTCCGGCCCCTAATGCCGGCGATCGAGGGGCGTCTCGGGCAGCGTTTCGTCATCGACAACAAGGCGGGCGCGAGTGGCAACATCGGCGCCGCCGACGTGGCCCGCGCCGCGCCCGACGGCTATACGCTCCTCCTGGGGGCGACCAACAACTTCGTCACGAACCCGTTCCTCTACCGGGACATGGGCTTCGACCCTCTGCAGGCCTTCGTGCCGATCACGGTGGTGTCCAATGCGCCGACCGTCGTTGTGGTCAATGCCGCCGTGCCGGCAAACTCGCTCCGCGAGCTCGCGGAACACGCGAGGGCGAACCCGGGCAAGCTGAACTACGGCTCTCCGGGAACCGGCACGCCGGCGCACCTTGCCGGAGAGTTCTTTTCGCACCTCGCCGGCGTCAAGATGGTCCACGTGCCATTCAAGGGATCGCCCCCCGCGGTGATCGCGCTGCTGCAAAACGAGATACAGGTGTACTTCACGCCGCTTTCGCCCATCGCCGGCCAGCTACGCAGCGGGAAACTCAAGCCGCTTGCCGTCGCCGCGCCCGAGCGGCTTTCCGCCTTGCCCGACGTGCCGACCACGAAGGAGGGCGGATTCGCGGAGCTGCAGACGGGCAACTGGTGGGGATTCGTGGCGCCCACCGGGACCCCGACCCCGATCCTCGATCGGCTGCAGTCGGAGGTGCGCGCGGCCCTTGCCGATCCGGCAGTGAGCAAGCGCTACGCCGATCTAGGCATGGTCGCAGTCGGGAACAGCCGGGCGGAGTTTGCCGCCATGCTGAAGAGCGAATCGGCGCGCTGGAAAAAGGTCATCGAGACCGCCGGCATCGTGGTGAAGTAGCGCGCCGATTCATGGCCAGAATCGCTCTTGCCCAGTTCAGCGGCAATATCGACAAGGAAAAGAACCTCGAGAAAGCGGTGAGGCTGGCCTACGAGGCGGCGCGCAACCGGGCGAACATCATCTGTTTTCCCGAGCTGTGCACGACGGTCTACATGCCCTTCGAAAACGACGCCCGCCACTTCGCCAGTGCTGAGGAGGTTCCCGGGCCGTCCGTGAGCCGCATGGCCCGCGTGGCGCGGGAAACGGGAATGGTCGTGGTGTTTCCCCTTTTCGAGCGAGACGGCGGCCATTACTACAACGCGGCCGTGGTTCTCGGCCCGGACGGGCAAGTCGTCGGCAAGTATCGCAAGTCGAGCATCCCCACGACGGAGCTCATTCCCGGCGGCTCCGAGCAGTTCTACTTCAAGCCGGGGGACCTCGGGTATCCGGTCTTCGAAACGCCGTTCGGTCTGCGCATCGGCATCATCATCTGCTACGAGCGCAACCAGGTCGAGCCGGCGCGCTGCATCGGGTTGAACGGCGCCGACGTCCTATTCGTCCCCGTCGCCACCGTCGCTGTCACACGTCCCTGGTGGGAGGTCCTCCTGCGAGCGCACGCCATCCATAACCTCTACTACGTGGCCGCCTGCAACAAGGTAGGCCTCGATATGGGCGGCGCGAACGAGCCGTACTACGGCTGCAGCATGTTCGTCGACCCGACAGGGTACGTGATGGCGCAGGCGAGCGAGACCGAGGAGCAGATCATCTACGCCGAGCTCGAGCCGTCGGTGGTCCGGGAGGCGAGGCGCAAGTGGACCTTCTACGAAGATCGCCGTCCCGAGCTCTATGGCGCTATCTCGGCAGCGGCGAAGGGGCCTCGCTCTGAATGATGCTGCGCGAGGTTTCGCGCAGCACCGCGGCAAACTGCTCGGCTGCCGGCGAGAGCGAGCGCCCGGCACGCGTAACGATGGATACCTCGCGCGTCACCGCAGGCGCATCGATTCGCCGCACCACCGCCTTTCTCGGATCGATCATCGAGCGCGCGTAGGCCGGCAGGACAGCGATGCCGAGCCCTGCCTCGACCAGGCCGATGGCGGTTCCCATGTAGCCGACCTCGTACGCCGGCGTCGCCGTGTAACCGGCCTGGCTGGCCGCCCTGTCGACGATATAGTGAAAAGCGCTCGCGCCGGTCATCATCACGAGCGAGACACCGCGCAGGTGCTTCCACGTGAGACGGCTGCGGCCGGCGAGTGGGTTGCCGACAGGAACGACGGCAACCAGTCGGTCCTCGAAGAGAGTCTCGAACTGCACCTCGGGCTCGGACTTGCGGAATGTACCGACGCCCAGGTCCGCCTCTCCGCTATGCACAGCTTCGAGGATCTGTCCGGTCAGGACGTCGAGGAGCCGGAGCGTCACGCCCGGGTGGGAGGCCGTGAAGCGGACCATTGCCGCCGGGATCAACGATGCGGCGAGCACTGGCGGCGCGGCTACGCTCA
>JBQTJF010000098.1:0-10479 GCA_052387375.1 Betaproteobacteria bacterium | reverse complement strand
GCGCTGCGCGCCTCGTCATGGCGCGAGCGGGAGGTGGCTTGCTCCGCCATGAGCTTTTCCTCTCTCTTGAAGCTGGAAAGCGAGAGTTCCCGCGCCGCCTTCGCCTGGTCGATCTCGGCGCGCAGCGCCTCGATCTCCGACGGGCGCCGGCCCGCCTGCAGATTCTCCAGGCGCGCTTCGGCGCTCTTCAGGCGCTCCGCGGCCTCCCGGTGCGCCGCGCGCTCCGCCACCGCCTCGAGCGCGAACAGCGGCCGCCCCGCTTCGACGCTGTCGCCGCGGCGCACGTGCAGCTTCTCGAGCTGTCCGGCGTAGGGCGAGGCGAGCAGCACGAACTCGCCCTCGATGTAGCCCTGCCAGGCGTCATTCGCCGGTTTTTCGCACCCGGCAAGAAGAACGGCGATGAGCAGGAGCTTTTTCATTGCTTGATGCACGCGGCCGCCTTTTCGAGCACCGCCCTGGCTTCGGCGCGCGCCTCGGCGTTGTCGCGCGCGAGCTGCAGCACCGCGCAGCCGACGATGATCGAATGGAAGAAGGCGATGCTCTCCGCGTCGGTGCGCAGGCCGCCGGCGGCGAAGACCGGCGCCATGCGCCGGCGCAGCTCGGCGATGAACTTGCGCAGGCGCCGCTTGATCGCGGGGTGCTGGTCGGCGGCGGAAACCAGGCCGAGCATGACGCGCGAGCGGCGCTTGTCGGCGCTGCCGGCGGCGAGGCCCTTAGGCAGCGAGGCGCCGGGGCGGGCGAGCTGACCGGCCAGCTTGTCGATGGAATGGCTCGCCACCGCCTGCAGCAGGTCGGCGCGGGTGGGGAAGTAATAGGTGAGGTGGCTCTGCCGCACGCCCGCGGCGCGGGCGACGCGCGGCTGCGTCAGCCCATGCGCGCCGCGCCCGGCGAGCAGGCCGAGCGCCGCCTCCAGGATGCGCTTCCGCACCTCCATTTGGTAAGTCTACCAAACATCAAGCGGCATCCAGGCGCGCGTAGACGACGGGGGTGGCGATGCCGACGAGCAGCAGCACCACCGCGGCGATCGGGGCGGCGAGCGCCAGCAGCGCGAACGGCAGGCCGACGAAGAGCGCCGCCGCGAGCCAGGGGACCTGCGGCCTCGCCATGAGGTCGGCGCGCAGGCGCTTGCGCAGCCAGGTCTCGACGAACGAAGCCTGCGAGGTGCGATGCCCGAGCGCCTGCGCCAGGGCGCGCGCCTCGATCCAGGAGAAGAACACGTAGAAGATCACCGCCAGGCTGCACGCGGCGGCGAGCGGCGCGAGCAGCACGCCCGGCAGGGCGGTCCAGTTGCTCAGCCCGGCGAAGAACAGGAATACGCCGGCGCCGCAGCCCAGGCCGAGCAGGCCGAGCGCGGCGCTGGCGCCCTGCAGCAGCGGCTTGCGCTGCACGGCGTGGCGCGAGAGTCCCTCGGCGTCGCGGAAGCGCGCCGCGAGCGCGAGCGCGTCCTCCACGAGCTTCGGGGTGGGGATGACGACTGCCTTAGGAGCCCTGGTAGCCATGGCTGCCCTCCCTTCGATGGCTGCCAGCATACGCAAGGCGGGCCGGCCCGGCCCGGAAATAGTGCTTCTCTACAGCCCCAGGTAGGCCTGGCGCACGCGGTCGTCGTGAAGCAGTTCGCTGCCGGCGCCGCTCATCGCCACGCGCCCGTTCTCCAGCACGTAAGCGCGGTTGGAGATCTTGAGCGACACCGCCACGTTCTGTTCGACGAGCAGGATGGTCATGCCGCGGCCGTTGAGGAGATGGATGGTGTGCAGCACTTCCTGCACCACCAGCGGCGCCAGGCCGAGCGAGGGCTCGTCGAACATGACGAGCTCGGGCTGCGCCATCAAGCAGCGGCCGATGGCGAGCATCTGCTGCTCGCCGCCGGACATCGTGCCGGCGAGCTGATGCCGGCGCTCCTCGAGGCGCGGGAACATGCGGAACACCTCCGCGAGCCCCGCCGCGGCGCGAGGGCGGGCGCGCGGCAGCAGCGCTCCCATCTGCAGGTTCTCGAGCACCGTCAGGCTCGGGAACACCTGCCGCCCCTCCGCCACCTGGCCGATGCCGAGGTCGCAGATGGCATGGCTTTCCCGGCCAGTAATGTCTTTTCCCTTAAAGAGGATCTTTCCGCTTCGCGGCTTCTCAATGCCGGCAATGCTCCGGATCAAGGAGGACTTGCCCGCGCCGTTGGCGCCGACGATGGCCACGATCTCGCCCTCGGCCACCTCGAGCGACACCCGATCGAGCGCCTGCGCGTCGCCGTAGTAGAGATCGAGGTCTCGGACGGAGAGGAGGGCCATGTCAAAGCCGCGAAAAACACGAAAAACAGGGACGGACCACGTTTTTCGGCGATGCTTCCGATCGGAAGCATTTCGGCCCCTCGCTTCCTGTCCTCCAACCCCGGTGGAAAACGTGGTCTGTCCCTGATTTCAGAGTCATACCTCGGTTTCCTCGCCCAGGTAACACTCGAGCACGGCCGGGTCGCGCACCACCTGCTCGGGCGTGCCGCGCGCGATCACCTCGCCGTGGTGCAGCACGCCGATGTGCTGCGCCAGCGCCATCACCGCGCGCATGACGTGCTCGATGAGCAGGATGGTGAGGCCCTGGCTGCGGTTCAGCTCGCGGAACACCGCCACCAGCTGGTCGCACTCGGTCGGGCGCAGGCCGGCCATCACCTCGTCGAGGAGCAGCAGCCGCGGCCGCGTGGCGAGCGCGCGCGCCACCTCGAGGCGCTTGCGGTCGGGCAGCGTCAGCGAGGCGGCGGGCAGGTCGCGCTTGGGCCCCAGGCCGAGCCTTTCGACGATTTCCAGGGAAAGCTTTTTGGCCCCCGAAGAAGTTCTCTCCCTCAGAAAACCACCCACCATGACGTTGTCGAGCACCGAGAGCCCGGCGAAGGGCTTGACGATCTGGAAGGTGCGGCCGATGCCGGCGGCGCAAATTTCATCCGGCCGGAGACCATGGATGGGTTTGTTCTGGAAATGAATGGAACCGGAATCGGGCGCGTAGACGCCGGCGACCATGTTGAAGATGGTGGTCTTGCCGGCGCCGTTCGGGCCGATGAGGGCGTTGATGGCGCCCTCCGGGACCTCGAAGGACGCCTCGCGCACCGCGCGCAGGCCGCGGAAGGATTTCGACAGGTTCCTGACCTCAAGCACCGATCTTCAGCCTCTTGGCGATGGCGGGCCAGATGCCGTGCGGCAGGAACATGACGACCGCCAGCAGCACCAGCCCGTAGAACACCTGCTTGATGCCCGGGATCTCCCAGCCCAGCGCCGCCAGCGCCTCGGTGATGCCGTCGGAAAGCAGCGTCAGCACCGCGGCGCCGAGGATAGGGCCGAACAGCGTGCCGATGCCGCCGATGATCGGGCCGAGGATGATCTCGATCGAGCGGCTGATGTGGAAGATCTGCTCGGGAAAGAGGTTGTTGTAGTAGAAGGCGAAGAACACGCCCGAGACCGCGGTCATCGCCGCGCTGATCGCCACCGCCAGCATCTTCCAGCGGAAGGTGTTGATGCCGAGCGCCTGCGCCGCCTCCTCGTTCTCGCGGATCGCCTGCCAGTAGTACCCCGCCTTCGACCTGAGAAGAAGGTAGCAGGCGAGAAAAGCGCCGGCCGTCAGGAAAAGCATCGCGTAGTAGTACATGAGCGGCGGGCCGCGGAAGTTGAGCAGGTCCCAGGTGTCGCGCTGCGCGACGCGCAGGAACATGCCGCCCGGGCCGCCGACCCAGTCGAGGTGGTCGAAGCCGATGCGCGTGAACTCGGCGAAGGCGATGGTGAGGAGCGCGAAATAGACCCCGGAGATGCCGAAGCGGAAGGCGAGGAAGCCGATCGCCAGGCCGAGCAGCACGCACAGCGCCACCGCCAGCCACAGGCCCGCCCACGGCCCGATGCCGTAGTGGAAGAAGATCGCCCCGGCGGCGTAGGCGCCGACGCCGACGTAGAGCGAGTGCCCGAGCGAGAGCTGCCCGGCGAAACCCATCATCACGTTCCAGGCCTGGCCGGTGTAGGCGAAATAAAGGATCAGCGTCGCTACTGAAAGTGCGTAGCTTCCTACAAAAAGCGGCAACAAGAGCAACAGCGCCGTAACTCCACAGAGCAGAATCGCAGCTCGCTTGTTCATGAAGACTTACTGCGTTCGAGTGGTCGTCCCCGCTGCCTAAGGACTCGAAGGATCGCGTAAACAATCACTGCTGCTAGGAGCGCGGCAACTAGGCCCTGGGCCTTGCTCGTCCATTCGATCTTCGGATGGCAGACGAATGCAGCGGAAGGCAGTACGGCCAGTACTAGTCCAAGGGCAACAAGAATTCCCCGGCTAACGCTTTGGCCACCTCCAAGGAAACCTTGGGGCTTGAGCACCAACACCAGGATAAGCAGTCCAAAGCTCACCATGCTCTTTGCCGACGGAGCGCAGAACAGGCCAGCAAGAGACTCCGTGAGCCCTATGACAATTCCGCCCAGAAGTGCTCCTCCCATCGAGCCCAGCCCGCCGACGATGACGATGACGAAGGCGAGCAGCGTGTAGTAGGGGCCGAGCGGCGGGGTCACGTCGACGAGCAGCACCATGGCGCAGCCGGCGATGGCCACGCACGCCGAGCCCAGCCCGAAGGTGAGGGCGTAGAGGTGCTTCACGTTCAGGCCGACCACCTTGGCGCCGAAGTAGTTGTCGGCGCACGCTCGAATTGCCTTCCCGACCAGACTGAACTTGAAAAAGGCGAAGAGCGCCGCCGCGGCCAGCACCGCCGCGCCGGCGGCGTAGAGGCGCGCCTTGTCGAAAAGCAGCGGCCCGGCCTGGAAGGACTCGAGCTGGTAGTCGACCTGCACGTTGCGCGCGTCGGGCCCGAAGGTCATGAGCAGCGCGTTCACCATGATGATCGCCACCGCGACCAGCAGCATGAACTGCGAGTGCTCCGGGCGCGTGATGAACGGGTTGATGAAGCCCGCCTGCAGCGCGTAGCCGAGGACGAAGAACGCGGCCGCGACCGGCAGCATGGCGAGGAAGGGATCGACGCCCCACGCGGCGAAGAGCGCCGCCGCCGCATACATGGCGATGGTCATCATCTCGCCGTGCGCGAAGTTGACCACCCGCACCACGCCGAAGATCACCGACAGCCCGAGCGCCATCAGGCCGTACACCAGCCCGGTGAGGACGCCGGCGACGGCGACGTTGGCGACGAGGTCCCAGGACATGAAAGACAAAGGGCCGGAAGCTCCGGCCCTATCCTAGCCGCTCGCGGCCGCCTTCAGGCCTTCTTGTATCCCGGGGCCGGGAACACCGGCTTCGCCGTCGCCGCTTCTTTCGGCAGCACCACGGTGGGCGTCAGGTTGAGGTTCTGCACGCAGGCCGAGCCGATGCCTTCCACCTGGCCCTTGGCGTTGAAGCGGATCGGCGCGCCCAGCATCATCTTGTCCGTGATGTTGGTCTGGCGGATCGCGTCGGCGAGCGTCTTCGGGTCGGTGCTGCGCGCGCGCTTGAAGGCGTCGGCGGCGATGAGGATCGCCTCGAAGGTGAAGCCGGCGTTCAGCCCGTGGAACACCAGCTTGTCCTTCGGGTTCTGCTTGAGGAAGGCCTTCTCCACCACCTTGGTGAGCGCCGCCTTCGGGTTGTACCAGGGCACGTTGGAGATCGAGTGCTCGGAGAGCTTGCCGAGGGTCTTGTAGTACTGCTCCTCGTACATGCCGGGGGAGCCCGGGCTGACGATGCCCATCGGGTTCCAGCGCTGCTTCACCATCTCGCGGCGCAGGATGATGGCGTCGTTCAGGCGGCACACCAGCATCAGGAAGTCGGCGTTCGACGCCTTCGCCTTCGACACCTCGACGGTGAGGTCCTTGGCCGCCGGGTCGTAGGAGATGGTGTCGACGATCTTGAAGGGCAGCTGCGTCAGCCGCGGCATGAACGCGCCGATGCCCTTGGCCATCGCCTGGCCGAAGGTGTCGTTCACGTGCATGAACACCGCCGTGCGCGGCACGGTATTGGTGGCCTGGAAGAGCTCGCCGATCAGCGCCAGGCCGTTGCGCACGATGTCGGGCGCGGTCTGGAAGTTGCGGAACACGAACTTGTAGCCCTGCTCGGTGATCTGCGGCGCCGCGGCGATGTTGACCACGAGCGGCACGCCGCGCTGCTCGGCGACCTGGGCGATGGCCGCGGTCTGGCCCGAGTCGAAGGCGCCCACCAGCACGTGCGCGCCCTCCTGGACCAGCCGCTCGGCGCGGGTGCGCGAGGTGTCGACATTCGACTCGTTGTCGGCGTTCATGATCTCTATATCGACACCGAGCATTTCTTTTATTACGCCAGGCGCCAAGTCGGCGCCCTTCTGGCAGGACTGGCCGATGAAGCCCTGCACGCCGGAGCGCGGCAGGATGACGCCGACGCGCAGCTTCTGCGCCTGGGCGCGCGCGATGCCGATGGGGGCGAGAGTCGTCGCGGCGGCGAGCCCGGCCGCGGCCTGCGTGAACTGGCGGCGCTTCATGTGTCCTCCTCCTGAGGTTGCGGGCTTTCGTCCGCGGTGACGGGCTTTGTTATAGACGATTACAATTCCGCGGTCAATGAACCGCCGCGCCGCGCCTCGCCGGAATTCGCCTAGCGGCCCAGGCCCGCGCTCCCTCGCCCCGATCCGGCGCGTCGCGGGCCTCGACTACGACGTGCTCGACGAGCTGCTCGGCTACCTGCTGCGCCGCGCCCAGGTGGCGATGTTCATGTCCTTCCGCGAGGCGACGCGCGGCGTGGCCATCACCCCGCCGCGCTTCACCGCGCTGGTGGTGATCGGCGCCAATCCGGGGCTGTCGCAGACGGTGCTCGGCAACGTGCTCGGCATCGCCCGCTCCGGCGCCATGCTGCTCGCCGACCGCTTCGAGACGCAGGGGCTGGTCGAGCGGCGCCACCGCGCCGACGACGGCCGCGCCTGGGGCCTGGTCCTGACGCGCCGCGGCGAGGCGCTGGTCGAGCGCCTGAAGCGCCGCGTCGTCGCCTCCGACCGCAAGCGCGCCGCCGTGCTCTCGGCCCGGGAAAGGCGCGAGCTGCGGCGCCTGCTCGCTAAACTGGCGGCATGAAGCTTTTCGGCCCGCAGAACGCGGTCGCCGAGCGGCGCAGCGACGGCGCGATCCTCCTGCGCGTGCGCGAGCAGCTCGGGCCGTATCCGCCGCACCTCCTCGAGCGCCTGCGGCACTGGGCGGCCGCCGCGCCCGACCGGGTGCTCTTCGCCCAGCGCGACGCTTCCGGGGGTTGGAGAACACTGAAGTATGCGGAAGCCCTGCAGCGGGCACGCACCATAGGCCAGTTCCTGCTTTCGATGCACCTTTCGGCGGAGCGGCCGCTCGTCGTGCTCTCGGGCAACGACATCGAGCACGCGCTGCTGCACCTGGGCGCGCTCTACGTCGGCGTGCCCTACGCGCCGGTCTCGCCGGCGTATTCGCTGCTTTCCACCGACTTCGCCAAGCTGCGTTACATCCGCGACCTGCTCACTCCCGGCCTCGTGTTCGCCAACGGGCCGCAGTTCCGCAAGGCCCTGGGCATCTTCGAGGGCATCGAGCTGCTGGAGCGCTTCGAAGACTCCCTGAAGGAAAAGGCGACAAAGGACGCCGACGACGCGCACGCGCGCATTGGCCCGGACACCATCACCAAGTTCCTGTTCACCTCGGGCTCGACCGGCGCGCCGAAGGCGGTGATCAACACCCACCGCATGTGGTGCTCCAACCAGGCGATGATCGCCTCGATGTTCGTGTACTTCCGCGAGGAGCCGCCGGTCATCGTCGACTGGGCGCCCTGGCACCACACCGCCGCCGGCAGCCACGACTTCGGCATGGTGATCTACAACGGCGGCTCGTATTACCTCGATGAAGGCAAGCCCATGCCCGGGGCGATCGAGGCCACGGTGCGCAACCTGCGCGAGATCGCGCCCACCTGGTACTTCAACGTGCCGAAGGGGTTCGAGGCATTGCTGCCTTACTTGAGAGAGGACGAAGTCCTCAGAAAAAACTTCTTCTCCCGCCTGCGCGTGCTGTGGTTCGCCGGCGCCGCCATCGCGCAGCACGTCTACGACGAGATGCGCGAGCTGGCGCGCGCTACCCGCGGCGAGCCGGTGCCGTTCCTCACCGGCCTGGGGTCGACCGAGACCGCGCCCTACGCGATGGGGCGCATGTGGGAGACGGACGACGCCACCAACATGGGCCTGCCGCCGCCGGGGGAGGAGATGAAGCTCGCGCCGCTCCCGGACGGCAAGTACGAGGTGCGCCTCAAGGGGCCGCACATCACGCCGGGCTACTGGCGCCAGCCCGAGCTGACGGCGCGCGCCTTCGACCACGAGGGCTACTACCACCTGGGGGACGCTTTCGTTCTTGCCGACGAGAACGACCCGCAAGCCGGATTGTTGTTCAGGGGCCGCATCGCCGAAGACTTCAAGCTCGACACCGGCACCTTCGTCAACGTCGGGCCGCTGCGCGCGCGCTTCATCGAGCACTTCGCGCCGCTCGCGCGCGACGTCGTCTTCGCCGGCGAGAACCGCGGCGAGGTCGGCGCGCTGATTTTTCCCGCCGGGAACTTTTCCCGCGAAGAAATACTTTCCCGTCTCAAAACCTTGCAGAGCACCGGAAGCTCCAACCGCGTCGCGCGCGCCATGATCCTCGAGGAGCCGCCGTCGCTCGACCGCGGCGAGATGACCGACAAGGGCAGCATCAACCAGCGCGCGGTGCTCGCCAGCCGCAGGGACCTCGTCGAAGAGCTGTATCGTGGATCGGAAAGGGTGCTTCTCGCATGAACCTGAACGAGCTGGTCGCCATCGACGTCCATACGCACGCCTGGAAGTCCGCGCTGGCCGTCGCCGACGCGCCCACCGAGTCGCAGGAGGCGATGGGCCGCTACTTCCGCTACCAGCCGCAGCACCAGACCGTGCCCGAGATGGCCGAGATGTACCGCAGGCTCAAGATGGCGTTCGTCGTCTTCACGGTCGATTCTCCCAAGGAACCCAGGAAAATCTCCAACGAGGAGATTGCGGAACTCGCCCACAAGCACGCCGACGTGGCGATTCCCTTCGCCAGCATCAGCCCGCACCGGGGCAAGGACGGCGTAAAACAGGCGAAAAAACTCATCTCGGAATACAAGGTGAAAGGCTTCAAGTTCCATCCCTCGGCGCAGGACTTCTTCCCCAACGACCGCATGGCCTATCCGCTCTACGAGGCGATCGCCGAGGCGAAGCTGCCGGCCCTCTTCCATACCGGGCAGACCGGCGTGGGCGCCGGCACGCCGGGCGGCGGCGGCATCAGGCTGAAGTACTCCAATCCGATGCTGCTCGACGACGTGGCGGCCGACTTCCCCGACATGCCGATCATCCTCGCGCACCCGTCCTTCCCCTGGCAGGAGGAGGCGCTCTCGGTCGCCACGCACAAGCCGCAGGTCTACATCGACCTCTCCGGCTGGTCGCCCAAGTACTTCCCGCCGCTCCTGGTCCAGTACGCCAACACCCTGCTCAAAGACAAGGTCCTCTTCGGTTCCGACTACCCGGTGATCGCGCCCGAGCGCTGGATCGAGGAGTTCGACAAGCTGCCGATCAAGCCGGAGGTGCGGCCGCTGATCCTGAAGGACAATGCAGCGCGCCTTCTGAAGCTGGCCCCCTGACAAGGGGGCGGCGAGCCTCGGCGAGCGGGGGTTTTACGAACGGCATCATCTACATCGAGATCGGCAAGTTCGCCCAGGCGCGCATCGGCGAGCCGGCCTGGCAGGACGTGGTGCGCCAGGCGGGCGTGCCGCAGCGCCTTTATTACCGCGTCGCCGACTATCCGGACGAGGAAGCGTTCGCGCTGCTCGCGGGACTGTCGATGAAGCTGCAGCAGCCGGTGGGCACGGTGCTCGAGGACTTCGGCGAGTTCGTGGTGCCCGACCTGCTGCGCATGTCGCGCTACTGGCTGCAGCCGGAATGGCGCACGCTCGAGGTCATCGCCAATACCGAGCAGACCATCCACGAGACGCTGCGCAGCGAAGGCTCCAACACCAATCCGCCGCGGCTGCGCTGCCGGCGCACCGGGCCCGACGAGGTCGTCGTCACCTACGACTCGCCGCGGCGCCTGTGCAGCCTGGCGATCGGCATCATCCGCGGCCTCGCGCTGCATTACGACGAGACCATCGCGATCACGCAGCCCGCCTGCATGCTGCAGGGCGCGCCGGCTTGCGAGCTGGTCGTGCGCAGGACGGCCCCATGAAATACGAAGACGCGTCCTGGCATTACGGCGGCGGCGATTTTCCCGAGGACCTGCCCGAAGAGGCGGCGGCGACGCATACCGGTATGTACCTCGCGTGGGCGCTGCTCGCCGGCCTCGGCAATCCCGAGCTCCAGCGCCAGCTGCCCGAGCGCATGGCGCGCCTGCAGGCGCGCGCGGTCACGCCGGGGATGTCGTTTTTCGAAGAGAGCAACGGCAAATTCGTCGCTGAAGAGCTGAACGACGAAGGCAACGCCTTCACCCTCGCCTACTTCGATCCCAAGACCGGCCGCTACCTCCCCGACTACGACGCCAC
>JBQTJF010000097.1:0-4040 GCA_052387375.1 Betaproteobacteria bacterium | reverse complement strand
GATGTAGGCGATCGCCGTCTCGGGGCGCTGCGGCAGGCAGATGGCGACCCGGTCGCCCCTGCCGATGCCGAGCGCGGCGAGGGCGTTCGAGAGCCGGTCGGCCGCCTGCTGGATGTCCCAGAACGTGTACGCGGCGGTGGCCCCGGACTCGTCCTCCCAGTACAGCGCGAAGCGGGCGCGGTCGCTCGCCCACTGCCCGCAGCAGGCGTGCGCGATGTTGTAGCGCTGCGGCACCTGCCAGCGGAAGGCGCGGTAGAGCTCGTCGTAGCGATCCCGCATGGATGAATCGTACACTTAGTCGATGGAGGAGCCTCTGGTGCCCAGCTACGCCGACGGCGAGCTTGCCGCGCTCACGCCCGAGGCGCTGATCGAGCTGTTGATCCGCGATGAGGATCGCGTTCCGCGCAGCGCGATCGATGCGTGCGCGCCCGCGCCGATGAGATGGTCGAGCTGCCTGGCGGCGCGATGAAGCTGGCAAGCCTCGATCGGCTCGTTCACGCCCTGGATGCCGAGGCGGTACGCTACCTCGCCGCGTTCACTGCGCTCGCGCGGCTCGGCTACCGGCCGCTGGTGCCCATCCCGGCGGCCCAGTTCGCCGACCCGGCGCTGCGCGCGGTTGCGGTGCGCTTCGTCTCCATCCCCTCGCTGATCCGGATGAAGGAGGCCGCCGGACGGCCGCAGGATAGAATCGACATCGAATACTTGCGAAAACTCGCCGATGGCTCGAGATGAAGGCAACGCGATGGACTGGACCCTGACCACCTGGGAAGGCGCAGAACAGGAGCAGCTGCGCCGGTGGTCGCAGCTTTCGCTCGAGGAGATCGTGCTCGCTCAGGAAGAAATGCAGGCTCTCGCCGAAGGGCTCGCCGGGGTTCGGGGGCGCGCCGAGCGCGAGGGCGGCTGACTGCGTCGATGACGCTCGACGCCCTGGTCTTCGATGCGTACGGCACGCTCTACGACGTGCACTCGGTGGTGCGCCGCTGCGAGTCGTGCTGGCCGGGCAAGGGCGCGGCGTTGTCGAACCTGTGGCGCGCCAAGCAGCTCGAGTACACCTTGCAGCGCAGCCTCATGCAGCGATACCGGCCGTTCTCGGAGGTGACGCGCGAGGCGCTCGCCTACGCCTGCGAGGCGCTCGGCCTCGAGCTCGGCGTGGCGCAGATGGAGGCGCTGATGGGCGAGTACCTGATGCTCGACGCGTATGCGGACATCGCGCCGGCCCTGAAGAAGCTCTCCGCCTTCAAGACGGCGATCCTCACCAACGGCTCGCCGGACATGATCGAGCCGCTGGTGCAGCACTCCGGCCTCGCCTTCGACGCGGTGCTGAGCGTCGACGCGGTGAAGATCTTCAAGCCGGCGCCGCAGGTCTACGAGCTGGCGAGCACCCAGCTCAGCCTGCCCGCCAGCCACATCGGCTTCGTCTCCTCCAACTGCTGGGACGCGATGGGCGCCAAGTCCTTCGGCTTCCCCGTGTACTGGATCAACCGCGCCGGCGCGCCGGTGGACAGGCTGGGCTTCACGCCCGACGGGATCCTGAAGACCCTGGGAGACCTGCCTGAAGTTCTGCTCTAACTGCGCCGCCCCGGTGGCGCGGCGCGTGCCGCCCGGAGACAGCCTGCAGCGCTGGGTGTGCGACCAGTGCGGCGAGATCCACTACCAGAACCCGAAGCTCGTGGTGGGAACGATCCCCGAGTTCGAGGGGCGGCTGCTGCTGTGCCGGCGCGCCATCGAGCCGCGCTACGGCTACTGGACGCTGCCGGCGGGGTTCATGGAGAACGACGAGACGACCGGCGAGGCGGCGGCGCGCGAGACGCTCGAGGAGGCCGGCGCGCGCGTCGAGCTCGGCGCGCCCTTCACCCTGATCTCGGTGCCGCACGTCAACCAGGTGCACCTCTTCTACCGCGCGCGCCTCGCCGACCTCGAGCTCCGGCCCGGCGAGGAGACGCTCGAGGTGGCGCTCTTCGAGGAGGCCGCGGTGCCGTGGCCGCAGGTCGCCTTCCGCACCGTGGCGAGCACGCTGCGCCACTGGTTCGCCGACCGGCGGAAGGGCGCATTCGGATTCCACGCCGAGGACATCACGCGCTAACATTCAAGAAAAGGGGAGGAGTCCATGAAAAGAGCTCTGCTGGTCCTGCTCGCCGCCTGCGCCGCGCCCGCCTTCGCCGCCGAGCCGCCGAAGCTCGACGGCGCCAACACCGCCTGGATCCTCACCTCCACCGTGCTGGTGCTGTTCATGACGCTGCCGGGCCTGTCGCTCTTCTACGCCGGGCTGGTGCGCGCGAAGAACGTGCTCTCGGTGCTGATGCAGTGCTTCTCCATCGCCTGCGCGGTGACGATCGCCTGGGTGGTGGTCGGCTACAGCATCGCCTTCGGCGAGGGCAACGCCTTCTGGGGCGGCCTCTCCAAGGCCTTCATGGCGGGCGTTAACGCGAAGGCGATCAGCGGCACCATCCCCGAGACGGTCTTCTCGATGTTCCAGCTCACCTTCGCCATCATCACCCCGGCGCTGGTGGTCGGCGCCTATGCCGAGCGCGTGCGCTACGCCGGCATGCTGGTGTTCAGCCTGCTGTGGCTGCTCTTCGTCTACCTGCCGATCGCGCACTGGGTGTGGGGCGGCGGCTGGCTGCAGAAGATGGGCATCATGGACTTCGCCGGCGGCCTGGTGGTGCACCTGAACGCCGGCATGGCGGCGCTCGTCTGCGCCCTGGTGCTCGGGCGGCGCCGGGGGTTCCCCGAGACCGCGATGCCGCCGCACAACATGACCATGTGCGTCACCGGCGCCTGCATGCTGTGGGTCGGCTGGTTCGGCTTCAACGCCGGCAGCGCGCTCGCCGCCGACGGTGTGGCGGGCATGGCGATGCTGGTGACCCACATCGCCGCGGCCACCGCTTCGCTCGTCTGGGTGATCTGCGAGACGCTGAAGTACGGCAAGCCCTCGGTGCTCGGCATCGTCACCGGCATGGTGGCGGGCCTGGGCACCATCACCCCGGCCTCGGGCTTCGTCGGGCCGATGGGGGCGCTCGTCATCGGCGCCGCCGCCGGCGCCATCTGCTTCACCGCCACCAACTACATGAAGCGCGCGCTCAACGTCGACGACTCGCTCGACGTCTTCCCGGTGCACGGCGTCGGCGGCATGCTTGGCACCGTGCTCACCGGCGTGTTCGTCGCCTCGGCGCTAGGCGGCGCCGGCCTGCCCGATGGCCAGTCGATGGGCGGCCAGGTGCTGGTGCAGCTCGCCGGGGTGCTCGCCACCGCCGCCTGGTGCGGGGTGATCACCTGGATCCTCCTCAAAGTCACCGACGCCGTGGTAGGAATGCGCATTGCTGGGGACGAGGAGACCGAGGGCCTCGACACGGTGCTGCACAACGAGAAGGGATATAACCTCTAAGGCAGATGAAGCGGCGGCGGTTCCTGCAGTTTTGCGGCGCGGCGGCGGCGAGCGTGGGCTCGCCCGGCCTCGCCGCCGACGCCCGCCCGCAGCTCTACCCCCGCGCCAAGCTGCTCGACGCGGGCGGCAAGCCGCTGCGGGCAGCGCAGGTGCCGGTAAACCGCACCCTGGTGTTCCTCTACCCGTTCGCGTCGACGCCCTGCTTCCTCCTCAACCTCGGCCGCCCGGCCAAGGCCGCGGCGACGCTGAAGACGGCGGACAAACAGACCTACGAGTGGAAGGGCGGCGTCGGCGCCAACCGCTCCGTGGTCGCCTACTCCGCTATTTGCGCTCACAAGCTCAGCTATCCGACCCGAGACATCAGCTTCATCAGCTTCCGCGCCGAGAAAGGCGAGGGCAACAAGCACGCCAACGTCATCCACTGCTGCTCGGAGCACAGCCAGTACGACCCCGCCGAGGGCGCGCGCGTGGTCGCGGGTCCTGCCCCTCAGCCCCTCGCAGCAATCCTGCTGGATTGGAATCCTTCAACAGATGAAATTCACGCCGTGGGCACGCTGGGCGGCGAGATGTTCAACGAGTTCTTCCAGAAGTACGCCTTCCGCCTCGAGCTCGAGCACGGCGCCCGCGCCAAGGAAACTGTCCAGGGCTCGTGCGT
>JBQTJF010000096.1:0-12277 GCA_052387375.1 Betaproteobacteria bacterium | reverse complement strand
CACGTGCGCTTCGTGGTGGAGACCGCCAAGACGCGCGAGCGCCTGGCCGCCAAGCGCGCCAAGGCCGGCTTGAAGTGAAGCTGCTCGCGGGCGAGCGTGCGCTCGTCACCGGCGCCGCGCGCGGCATCGGCAAGGGCATCGCCGCGGCGCTCGAGGACGAGGGCGCGCAGGTGCTGCGGGCGGATCTTGCCGCGGGCGACGTCGCTGCGGATCTTTCGACGGCGGCCGGCGCCCGCAAGCTGGCCGAGGAAGCGATCCGCCGCCTCGGCAGCGTGTCGATCTTCGTGCACAGCGCCAGCCCGCGGCGGCAGGAAGATCAGACCGTGCTGAAGGCTAGCGAGGCGCAGTGGCGCGAGATGCTCTCGGTCAACCTCGATGCCGCATTCATCCTGATGCAGGTTCTTGGAAAGCACATGGTGGAGAAGAGCATCAAGGGGCGCATGCTGCTCGTCACCTCGCTGCACGCCGGGTCGCCGCGCCACATCCCGCACTACAGCGCCGCCAAGGCGGGCGAGACGATGCTGGTGAAGGAGTTCGCGCGCGCGCTCGGCCCGCACGGCATCCGCGTCAACGCGCTCGCCCCCGGCGCGATCCCCGGCGGCGGCTTCAACGCCCCGCCCGGCATGACGGAGAAGGTCCCGCTGCGGCGCTTCGGCACGCCCGCCGACGTCGCCGCGATGGCGGTGGCGGTGCTCTCGGAGCGCTTCGGCGCCTACGTCACCGGCGCGACGCTGGTCGTCGACGGCGGCATCGCGCTCTACAACTGGATCGACGCCGAGGCATGAGCGAGGCCTGGCAGCCTCTGGCGGGTATCCGCGTCGTCGACTTCTCGATGTTCGTCCCCGGGCCGTTCGCCTCGGCGATCTTCGCCGACCTCGGCGCCGAGGTGATCAAGGTCGAGGCGCCGCGCGGCGACCCGGGCCGCGGCTACATCCCGGTGCAGTTCCGCATGGAGAACCGCAACAAGCGCAGCCTCGCCCTCGACCTGAAGAATCCGTCATCGAGGACGGTCGTCGAACGCCTGGCGGCAAAGGCGGACATCGCCATCGAAGGGTTCCGGCCCGGCGTGGCGAAGCGCCTCGGCATCGATTTTGAAACCCTGAACAGGCACAACCCCAGGCTCATCTGCTGCGCCATTTCCGGCTACGGGCAGACCGGGCCGTGGCGCGAGCGGCCCGGCCACGACGTGAACTACGTCGCCGCCGCCGGCGCGCTCGCCTTCTCCGGGCAATGGCGCCAGGCGCCGGTGCGCTCCTCGCTGCCGATCGCCGACATGAGCGGCGGGGCGTTTGCGGCAATTGCCATCCTTGCCGCTCTCCAGGAAAGGAATTCGACCGGCAAAGGCGCCTGCCTGGACCTCTCCCTGTTCGAGTCCGCCTTCTTCTGGGCGGCGATGCGCCACAGCCTCGACCCGCAGGTCGACCCGCGCGCGCACATCTTCCCGGTCAACGACGTCTTCGAGACCGCCGACGGCAAGCGCCTCACCCTCGGCATCCTGGAGGAGCACTTCTGGCAGAACTTCCTCGAGGCGGCGCCCGAGCTGGCCGAGGAGCGCTTCGCGACCGATGCTTCACGAAGGCAGCACGGCGATGAGCTTTCCCTCCGGTTGGAGAAGATCATGAAAAGCAGGCCGGCTGCGGAATGGCTGCGCCTGCTCGAGGAGCACGACGTGCCGGTCGACCTGTGCGTGTCGCCCGGGGAAGCGAAGGAGATCCCGCACCTGAAGGCGCGACAGGCCGTTGCCGGCGACTTCGTGCCCTTCCCGGTGTGGGCGAACGGCCGGCGCGGCGGGCGCATCCGCTCGGGCGTGCCGGGGCTCGGCGAGCATTCGCGCGAGATCCTGGTCGAGCTCGGCTTCGACGACGGCGAGATCGCGCAGATGAGAAAAATGGGGTCCGTCCCTATTTAAAGGAGGCGCATGGCGAACGAGCGCGACACCGTCTGGCCGATCATCCTCATCGTGCTCGGGCTGCTCTTCCTCGCGCACAACCTCGACTTCATCCAGTGGCGGCAGTTGCGTGAGATCCTCTCGACCTGGTGGCCGCTCATCCTGATCGCCCTCGGCATCGCGCAACTGGCACGCAGGAAATAGCAAAACAGTAGCAAAACAGGGACAGACCACGTATTTCCGCCATGGACTTTTCCCTTAGTCCCGAACAAGAGCGCATCCGCGAGGCGATCGCGAAGCTCTGCGCGCGCTTCCCTGACGAGTACTGGCTGAAGCGCGACAAGGAAGGCGGCTTCCCTGCCGACTTCCACCAGGCCTGCGCCAAGGACGGCTGGCTCGGCATCGCCATGCCGGAGGCCTACGGCGGCTCGGGCCTCGGCATCACCGAGGCGGCGGTGATGATGCAGGCGATCGCCGAGTCGGGCGCCGGCTTCTCCGGCGCCTCGGCCGTGCACATGAACATCTTCGGCCTCAATCCCGTCGTGGTGTTCGGCACCGAGGAGCAGAAGCAGCGCATGCTGCCGCCCCTCGTCCGGGGCGAGCACCGCGCCTGCTTCGCGGTCACCGAGCCGGACACGGGGTTGAATACCAGGAAAATAAAAGTCAAAGCCGAGAAGCGCGGCAGCAGCTATGTGGTCTCGGGCCAGAAAGTGTGGATCTCCACCGCGCAGGTGGCCGAGAAGGTGCTGCTGCTGGCGCGGGCGCAGGCGGGGCTGACCCTCTTCTACACCGACTTCGACCGCAGGCACATCGAGGTGCGCGAGATCGACAAGATGGGCCGCCATGCGGTCGACTCGAACCAGGTGTTCTTCGACGCGCTGCCGGTGCCGCAGGCCGATCGCATCGGCGCGGAAGGCAAGGGCTTCGAGCTCATCCTGCACGGCATGAACCCGGAGCGCATCCTCATCGCCGCCGAGCTGGTCGGCCTCGGGCGCTGCGCGGTGCGGCGCGCCGCGGCCTACGCGAAGGAGCGCGTCGTGTTCGACCGGCCGATCGGCCAGAACCAGGCCATCCAGCACCCGCTTGCGGCGAACTGGATGGCGCTGGAGGCGGCGAACCTGATGGCCTTCAAGGCCGCCACGCTCTACGACCAGGGCAAGGCCTGCGGCGCCGAGGCGAACGCCGCCAAGTACCTCGCCGGCGAAGCCTGCTTCGACGCCTGCCAGCAGGCGGTGATGACGCACGGCGGCTTCGGCTACGCGAAGGAGTATCACGTCGAGCGCTACCTGCGCGAGTCCCTGGTGGGTCGCATCGCCCCGGTGACGCCGCCGCTCATCCTCTGCTTCATCGCCGAGCGCGTGCTCGGCCTGCCGAAGTCGTACTAAAGTATGCTGGCCACAACGCGGCTACCCAGATGAGAAGAACAGGGTCTGTCCCCATTTTGCTGTTGCTCCTCGCGGCGGGCGCGGCGCTGGCGCAGCGCGAGGACCCTAACCTCGCGCATCCGCACGAGCTCGTCACGGTGGAGCGCAGCGGCTACACCATCGCCGGCCTCGTCGCCCATCGGGCGGGAGAGAAGGACTTCAAGTACGGCCTCGCGCTCTTTCCCGGGCATCCGGGGACCCTCAGGCTGCGCCGCGAATCCGGCGAGCTCAAGTTCGAGCAGCGCGGCAACTTCCTCGTGCGCACGCGGCGGCACTGGCTGGACGGCGAGACGCTCGTGATGCTGGTCGACGCGCCTTCCGACGAGTGGACGCTGTTCCACCAGGACTTCCGCGCCACGGCGCGCTACGGCGCCGATATCGCCGCGCTCGTGCGAGAGGCCTCGCGCAGGTACGGCGTCGCCGATTGGACCTTCATCGGCACGAGCGAGGGCTCGATCAGCGCCTACCACGCCGCGCGCATGAACCCCGACCTCGCGCGCCGCGTCATCCTCACCTCGTCGCTCTTTTCCCAGGGCAAGAACGGGCCGGGGCTGTCGCGCGTCAAATTCGCGGAGCTGAAAGGCGACCTGCTCTGGGTGCACCACGCCGAGGACCCGTGCCGCTTTACCTCGTACCGCGACGCGCAGGAATTCTCGCGGCGCACCGGGAAGCCGCTCGTCACCGTGCGCGGTGGCGGCCCGGCGCGCGGCGGCGACTGCGAGGCGTTCACCGCGCACGGCTTCGTCGGCGCCGAGCTGGCGGCGCTGCGCGCGATGAAGGTGTGGATCCGCACCGGCCAGGCGCCCGAGGAAGTGTCGCCGTGAGGTGGTTCCTCGTGCTCGCCCTGCTTGGGTTCGCCGGTCCGCTCGCCGGCGAGAACAGCGTTGTCGTCAACGGCGAGGCGCTCGCGCCGCAGACCGTGCGCGCGCTCGAGCGCGCCTACCGGGTGCCGATCGCGCCGGGGCGCTACTGGTACGACGCGCGCTCAGGCGCCTGGGGGCCGGAAGGCGGGCCGATCGCCGGGCAGATGATGCCGGGCCTGAAGCTCGGCGGCCGGCTGCGCGCCGACGCCTCGCGCGGCACGAGCGGCGTCTTCATCAACGGCCGGCAGCTCACCCTGCCCGAGGTCGGCGGCCTCGCGCAGGCCTGCCGCACGCCCGTGCAACGGGGGCGCTACTGGGTGAACGCGCAGGGCCTGGGCGGCGTCGAGGGCGGGCCGCCGATCTTCAACCTCGCCGCCTGCGCGCCGCGCCAGGGCGGCGGCTCGAGCACGCGCACCTATTGCGACGACGCCGGGAACTGCAGCTCCCACGGCCTGTGGGGCTGGATCAGTACCTCGCGCTGAGGAGAAGACCATGGAATGGCTGACGGACCCGACCGTCTGGGTCGGCTTTGCGACGCTGGTCGTGCTCGAGATCGTGCTCGGCATCGACAACCTCATCTTCATCGCCATCCTCGCCGACCGGCTGCCGCCCGAGACGCGCGACCGCGCGCGCGTGATCGGCCTGTCGCTCGCGCTCATCATGCGCCTCGGGCTGCTCGCCAGCATCAGCTGGGTGATGTCGCTCACCGCGCCGGTGCTCTCGTTCTTCGGCGCCGACATCTCCTGGCGCGACCTGATCCTCATCGCCGGGGGCCTGTTCCTGCTGGTGAAGGCGACCACCGAGATCCACGACCGGGTCGAGGCGCAGGGGCCGGAGCATGCGCGCGCCGGGCCGGCGGCGGCGTTCTGGCCGGTGGTGGCGCAGATCGTCGTGCTCGACGCGGTGTTCTCGCTCGACTCGGTGGTCACGGCGGTCGGCATGGTCGACGAGCTCGCCGTGATGATGGCCGCGGTCATCGTCGCGGTGATCCTCATGCTGGTGGCGAGCAAGCCGCTGACCCGGTTCGTCGGCGAGCATCCCTCGCTGGTCATCCTCTGCCTCGGCTTCCTGCTCATGGTCGGCCTGACGCTGGTCGTCGACGGCTTCGGCATCCACGTGCCCAAGGGCTACCTCTACGCCGCCATCGGCTTCTCGGTGCTGATCGAGGTCCTCAACCAGCTCGCCGCGCGCAACCGGCGCAAGTGGGCCGCGGCGCTGCCGCAGCGCCAGCGCATCGCGCACGCCGTGCTGCGGCTCCTGGGCGGCGTACCGATAGAGGATTTTGCCGTCCAGGGAGTGCAGGGAAGGCCGATTTTCCAACCTGCGGAGCGGCGCATGGTGCGCGGCGTGCTCGACCTCGCGCGCCGCCCGGTCACGGCGATCATGACCCCGCGCCGCGATGTGGCATGGCTCGACGCCGCCGCCGGCCGGGACGAGATCCTGAAGAAGCTGCGCGCCAGCCCCTTCCGCGAGTTCCCGGTCGGGCGCGGCTCGGTGGACGAGATCGAGGGCGTGGCGCGCAAGGAAGACATCCTCGCGCTTTGCCTGGAGGGCAAGCCGATCGACCTGAAGGGCACGGTGCGCGAGCCGCTCGCCATCCCGGCAGCCGCCAGCGTCCTGTCGGCGCTCGAGCATTTCAAGCGCGCGCCGGCGGAGCTCGCCGTCGTGGTCGACGAGTACGGCGGCTTCCAGGGCCTGGTGACGCGCACCGATCTCCTCGAGGCGATCGCCGGCGACTTGCCCGATGTCGGCGAACAGCCCGACATCCGCAAGCTCGACGAAGGCCTGTACGAGATCGACGGCGGCGCGCCGCTCGCCGAGCTGCAGGAGCGCCTGCGCCTCGACGAGCTGCCCGAAGGCGATTACGCCACCGCGGCCGGGCTCGCGCTGGCGCTGCTCGGCAGCGTGCCCAGGCGCGGCGACGCCGCCGAGTGGCGCGGCTGGCGCTTCGAGGTGGAAGGGCTCGACGGGCTGCGCATCACTCGCCTGCTGGCCCGCCGGGCGCCGGAGGACGCTAGCGGATAGTCGTGCCGCCGCCGCGCCGCATCGCCGAGCGCGCGCGCAGCGCCCCGGTCCTCCAGGAGCTCGCGCATTTTCGCTGCCAGCCGCGCCGGGTCGGCGTCGGTGCACGCGGCGGCGCTCGAGCGCGACGCTGCGGCCGACTTCCTCGAGCACGTCGGCCCCGAGCCGCCGTCCGCCGCGCTCCACGCCTTCGCGCGCCACCACCCCGCGGGCCAGCGCGCCGCTGCAGCGCGCGCCGGGGTCGGGCAGCCCGTGCTCGATCATCCGCGTCGGCGCCGCGCCGTTGTCCCACATCATCGCCGGCAGGCGGCGCTGCGCCGGCGAGGTCGAGCGCCGGGGCGCGCATCGCGCGCTTTACCGCGGCGGTGAAGCCGCGGCCGCGCACCGTGCCGGTCAGCGCGATCGGCAGCCCCTCGGCGGCGAGCGCGTCGCCGAGCTCGGCGAAGCGCTCGGCGGTCCAGGCGGCGCCCCCGACCGGGTCGGGGGCGGCGCCGTTGACCGGAGCGGGGTGGAGCAGCGCGTAGCCCTCGGCGCCGAAGCGCGCGGCGTCGCGGAAGTCGCCGTCGTGCAGCGGCAGCTCCAGGTGCGCGCCCTTGGGCGGCACGCCGAGGTGCTCCAGCAGCCGCAGCGAGCGCGCGGGCTCGGACTCGCCGTCGCGCCACAGCAGGTAGCGGCGCGGGTCGGGGCAGAAGCGGCCGAACCGGTAGTAGCCGGCCGTACGCGCCGCGCCCATCAGGACCATCAGCGGGTTGGCGATCTCGCCGCTGCCCTGCAGCGGGTAGGCGGCGTCCAGCGCGCGCAGCGCCGGGACCGTCCACAGCAGCTCGCCCAGGCCCCCGGGGCGGAACACGGCGATCTTCATGCCGTGCACGGCAGCAAGCGCCATTCCGGCTTGTATGCTGTGCGCATTGGCCGTTTGGAGCGTCACCGGCATGAGACACGAGCGATAGATGATCCAGGTCCTGTCGGGCGATTCCTTTCACGAGATCCTCGAGATCCTCAACGACGCGGCGCAGGCTTACCGCGGCGTCATCCCGGCCGACCGCTGGCACGAGCCGTACATGCCGGAGGAGGAGCTGCGAGCGGAAATGGCCGCGGGGGTGCGGTTTTATGGTTATGGATCTTCCAGAATCGAGGGCGTCATGGGCCTTCAGCACGTGCAGGACGTCGCGCTAATTCGACACGCGTACACGCGCACCGCGACGCGCGGGCGCGGCGTGGGCGGCGCGCTGCTCGAGCACCTGAAGCGCGAGGCGAAGGCGCCGCTGCTCGTCGGCACCTGGAAGGCCGCGACCTGGGCGATACGCTTCTACCAGAACAGAGGATTCAAGCCGACCGGGGAGGAGGAAAAGACCCGCCTGCTGAACCGCTACTGGCGCATCCCCGAGCGCCAGATCGAGGAATCAGTGGTGCTCAAGCAGTGAACCCCAGCCCTCGACCTTGTCCTTGATGCCGTACTGGCGCAGCGCGTACCAGTAGGTCGCGGCGTTGATGGCGATCACCGGCTTGCCGAGCTCGCGCTCGGCGCGCGCGGCGAGCGCGGCGCAGGCGAGGTTGGTGCCGACCTGCACGATCGCGTCGACGCCGCCGCGGTTCACGCGCGCGATCGCCGCGCGCAGCCGCGCCGGCGTGACGTGGGCGATCAGCACCGGGCTCGCGCACTTCAGCCCCAGCAGCTTCACCACCTCGTAGCCGCAGTCGGAGAAGAAGCGCAGCACCTGCCGGTCGCCCGCCGGCATGTACGGCGTGACGATGCCCAGCCGCCGCAGCGAGCGGCCGTGGGCGGCGAGCGCGGCGCGGCAGGCGTCGGAACCCATGGCGATGCCCACCTTTGCCCTTTTCTCGAGTCTGCGTTTGAGCTTTTCCGATCCAGCCAATCCGTCCCAGAAGGTCTCCGAGGACATGCCGAGCACGACGTAGTCCGGATGGCAGGTCATCACCGCGTCGAGCGCCGGCAGCAGCGCGGCGCGGATGTTGCCGATCATGCGCAGGAAGCTGGCGTCGTCGCTGACGCGCGTGTCGGGGATGACGAGGCGCGAGTGGTGGTTGGTGACGCCGCGCGGGCGCTTGGCGTCGATCTCCGGATGCACCGTGGTGTTTGTCGACGGCGCCAGCACGCCGAACTTCGCGCGGGACCCGAGCGCGTCCGTCATTTAGGCCGCCGGAGCCATGTCGCCGCTTCAACCACGTTCATGTGCGCTCCCCAGTATGGGCTCGACTCCGGCATCCCGCCTGCTCATTGTCCCCTGAGGAACAAACTTTTCCGCCCACCCCCATGCATACTGCTTTCAACGACAAGATGGTTGCCATGAGGGGGGACACCGGGAACAGCATTCTCGACGCGCTGCCGTCGGCGGCGCGCCGCGCGTTCCACAAGGCCGCCCTGGTCGACCTGCCGGCGGGCACGGAGCTGGTGAACCAGGGCGAGCGCATCATCCACGCCTTCTTTCCCACCACCGCGGTGTGCTCGATGGTGGTCGAGCTCGCCTCGGGCGACAAGGCCGAGACCGCCACCGTCGGCAGCGACGGCTTCGTCGGCGTGCCGCTCGTGCTCGGTGCGCCGGTGAGCCACTCGAGCGGCATCGTCCAGGTACCGGGCGGGGGCTACCGCCTCCCTGCGAAGCAGCTCCTCGAACTGTGCAGGGAGCACGAGGGCTTCCGCCGCGCGCTCTTCGGCTACACCGCCTTCGAGCTGCGCCTCGCCAGCCGCTCGGTGGCCTGCAACTCCTTCCACTCGGTGCGCCAGCGCCTCGCGCGCTGGCTGCTCTTCACGCACGACCGGGCCGGCACCGACGAGTTCCCCCTCACCCACGAGGCGCTCTCGGCGGTGCTCGGCGCGACGCGCCCGCGCGTCACCCAGGCCGCGGCCAGGCTCAGGGCCGAGGGCGTCATCGCCTACGAGCGCGGCAGGATCCGCATCCTCGAGCGCGCGCGCCTCGAGGCCGCCGCCTGCGAGTGCTACGAGGAGACGCGGCGCAAGCCATGAGCGCCGAGGACCTGCGCCGCGCCTTCCGCCGCAACCCCGACGGCTCCTGGACCTGCGTCGAGGCGATCCGCATCGAGCATCCGCGCGGGCGCATCGAGGTGACGCCCGGCACGCGCCTCGCGCGCGACACCCGCTTCATGGGGGTCGATCTCGCCGCCTGGCTGGAGGAAAAGCTCGGGAAGTAGAATCGCCTCCGATGAGCGAGGCGCTGCCCGTCGTCGGCCGGGGATTCTGCTTCGAGGACCTGCGCCTCGGCTTCCGCTTCCGCACGCACCGGCGCACCATCGTCGAGTCCGACCTCGCCGCCTTCGCCAACCTCACCTGGCTGACCGAAGAGCTCTTCACGGTGGAGGGGCCGGGCAAGCCGCGCCTCGTACCCGGCGCGCTCGTCTATGCCTTCGCCGAGGGGCTGCTCCTGCCGACCATGCAGGACACCGGGCTCGCCTTCCTCGGCGCCACCCTCGACGTGAAGGCGCCCACGCGCGTCGGCGACACCATCCACGTCGAGTGCGAGGTGATCGAGCACCGCCTCACCTCCAAGGGCGACCGCGGCCTGGTGCGCTGCGCCAACAAGGTGCTCAACCAGCGCGGCGAGGTGGTGCTTGAGTACAACCCCCTTCGGCTGCTGAAGCGCAAATGACTTCCGAAAATCGGGGTCAGAGCCAGGCTGAGAAATCGGGGTCTGACCCCGATCTTTCTTCGGGGCCTCTGAAGGGCATCCGTGTCCTCGAGCTCGGCAGCCTGATCGCGGGTCCTTTCTGCGCCAAGACGCTCGCCGACTTCGGCGCCGAGGTGATCAAGATCGAGCCGCCGGGCGAGGGCGACCCGCTGCGCAAGTGGCGGCGCATGAGGAATGGCGTGTCGCTCTGGTGGCACGTGCAGGCGCGCAACAAGAAGTCGGTGACCTGCGACTTGCGGCGCCCCGAAGGGCAGGAGATCGTGCGCCGCCTCGCGCGCGGCGCGCACATCGCCGTCGAGAACTTCCGCCCCGGGGCGCTGGAGAAGTGGCACCTCGGCTGGGAGGCGCTCTCGCGCGAGAACCCGCAGCTCGTGCTGGTGCGCATCTCGGGCTACGGCCAGACCGGGCCCTACCGCGAGCGCCCCGGCTTCGCCGCCATCGCCGAGGCGGTGGGCGGCTTCCGCTATGTCAACGGCTTTCCCGACCGTCCGCCGGCGCGGCCGAACCTGTCGCTCGGCGACACGCTCGCCTCGCTGCATGGCGTCATCGGCGCCCTGCTGGCCTTACGCTCCGGAAAAGGCCAGGTGGTCGATGTGGCCCTCTATGAGTCGGTGTTCAACTGCATGGAGAGCCTGCTGCCGGAGTACGCCGCCGACGGCTACGTGCGCGAGCGGAGCGGCTCGGCCTTGCCGGGCATCGCGCCTTCCAACCTCTACCCGTGCAAGGGCGGCGCCTACGTGCTCATCGCCGGCAACGCCGACAGCCTGTTCCGGCGGCTGATGAGCGCGATCGGCCGCGAAGACCTGCGCGACGACCCGGCGCTCGCCCGCAACGACGGCCGCGCCGCGCAGATGGCGCGCATCGATGACGCGATCGCGGAGTGGACTTCCAGGTTTTCCCAAGAGGAAGTTCTTCAAGCCATGGAAAAGGCCGAGGTGCCCGCGGGGCGCATCTACAGCGCCGCCGACATCGCCGCCGACCCGCACTTCGCCGCGCGCGGCATGATCCGCGACATCGTCGCCGGCGACGGCGCGCCGCTCAAGGTGCCCGGCGTGATCCCGCTGCTCTCGGAGACGCCCGGCGCCATCCGCACGCCGGCGCCGAAGCTCGGCGAACATACTGAGGCAGTGCTCCTGGACGCAGGTTATTCCAAGGACGAAATCGCGTCCTTACGTCAAAAGGCGGTCATCTGAAATCCGAAAACAGGGACAGACCACGTTTTTCAGGCCTTGGCAGGCCGCTCGCCGAGCCGGGAAATGCTTCCGATCGGAAGCATCAGGAAAACGTGGTCTGTCCCTGATTTCCGCGTCTGCATCCATCAAAGAGCCATGATCGACCACATCGACCACATCGTCCTCACCACGCGCGACAAGGAAGGCTGCGTGCGCTTCTACACCGAGGTGCTCGGCATGAAGCTGGAGTCTTTTGGTGAAAACCGTCTCGCTCTCAGCTTCGGCGGCCAGAAGATCAATCTGCACGAGTGGGGCAGGGAGTTCTCGCCGCGCGCGCACGTGGCGGCGCCCGGGACGCTCGACCTGTGCCTCATCGCCTCGGTGTCGCTCGAGGAGGTCATGGCGCGGTTGAGGGATCACGGTATTTCTATTCTGGAAGGACCCGTGATGAAGACCGGCGCCAGGGGCCCGATCCGCTCGGTGTACGTGCGCGACCCGGACCTCAATCTGGTCGAGATCTCGGTCTACAATAAATGAAGGAGGAGGGTCCCATGAGCGCAAGGTTCGTCGTCGCATCCATCGCCGCGGCGCTGCTCGCGGGCGCGTCCGGCGCCTCGGCGCAGCAGGTATCGATCGGCACTTCCAACCCCGGCTCGATCTACCACTCGTCGGGCTCGGTGATCGCGAAGCTGCTGAACGAGAAGGCCGGCGTGCGCGCCACCATCCAGCCTTTCGCCAGCCCCAACGTCTACATCCCGGCGCTCAACGCCGGCGAGATGCAGCTCGGCCTCGCCAACATCGCCGAGATCACCTGGGCGCTGCAGGGCAAGGAGCACTTCGAGGGCCGGCCGCACAAGGAGCTGCGCGCGGTGGCGATCATGTACCCGCTGCGCTCGGCGATCTTCGTGCGCAAGGACTCGCCCATCAAGTCGCTCGCCGACCTGAAGGGCCGCCCGGCGCTCGACGGCTTCAGCAGCCAGAAGATCATCCTGCCGCTGCTCGACGCCATGTACGCCGCGGTGGGCATGAAGCGCGGCGACATGCGCCCGGTGCAGGTGCCCAACGTCGTCATCGGCGCCGACGTGTTCGCCTCGGGCAAGGCCGAGATGTTCTTCGTCGCCATCGGCTCGGCGAAGGTGCGCGAGGCCGACGCCTCGGTCGGCGGCGTGCGCATGCTGCCGCTGCCCAACACGCCGCAGGCCGCGGCGGCGATCCGGGAGCATTTCCCGCCGGCCTACCTGCG
>JBQTJF010000095.1:0-2007 GCA_052387375.1 Betaproteobacteria bacterium | reverse complement strand
CGTCGCGGCCGGCGGTCTTCGCCTGGCCGAGCGCCGCGTCGGCGCGCTGGACCAACGCCTCCGCCTGCGCGTCCTCGACGCCGGGGAAGGCGATGCCGATGCCGGCCGCGAGCCCGCCCTCGCGGATCACGCGCAGCATCTTCTCGGCGACCTGGAAGGCGTCGCCGCGGTCCTTGAGACCCTCGAGCAGCGCCATGAAGGCGCCGGCGCCGACGCGCGCCAGCGTGTCGGTGGCGCGCAGGCAGGCGCGCAGGCGCTGCGCGGCGCCGGCGTCGGGCGCCGCGTCCGGCGCCGGATCGATGTTGATCGAGAGCAGCGCCAGCGCCGCGCCCGAGCGGCGCGCGCGCGCCAGGCCGTGGCGCAGCCGGTCGTAGAGCAGCCCGCGGTCCACCACCCCGGCGTAGGCGCCGTCGGCCGCCTCCTGCGGCAAGGGCTGCTCCAGGCGCTTGCGGTCGCTCACGTCGACGTTGGTGCCGATCATGCGCAGCGCGCGGCGCGTCAGCGGGTCGCGCTCGGTGACGCGGCCGCGCGAGAGGACCCATTTCCAGCTCCCGTCGGCGGCGCGCACGCGGTGCTCGACCGCGTAGCCCGGCCGCTCGCCCTTCATCGCCTCGACGGAGACGCGGCGCACGCGCGCGGCGTCGTCGGGGTGCACGAGCGCGAGCAGCTCCTGCGCGCTCGCCGTCGACTCGGCGGCGGGACGCCCGAGCAGCGCCGCCCACTGCTCGCTCAGGTAGACCTTGCCGGCGCGCAGGTCGGCGTCCCAGAGCGCGACGCTCGAGCCCTGCATCGCCTGCTCGAGGCGCCGGTTGGCCGCCTCGAGCTCCTGGTGCGCCGCGACCAGGGGGCCGACGTCCTTCGCGGCGACGAACACGCCGCGCACGCGCCCGGCGCGGTCGAAGTCCGGCAGGTAGGTGGTCTGCGCGTGGCGCGGCTCGCCGTTGATGCGGTACTCGACCTGGAAGCTCGCCCGACCGCCGGCGAGCGCCCGCTCGAGATGCGGCTTGACCTTCTGCCAGGCCGGCTCCCCGAGCACCTCGCGCACCGGCCGCCCGGTGATCTCGCTGCGCGGCCGCGCGTACCAGCTCTCGTAGGCGAGATTGTTGAAGCGGAAGCGCTGCCCGGCGTCGATGTAGCCGATCAGCACCGGCACGGTGTCGGTGATGGTGCGCAGCCGCTCCTCGTAGCCCTTCAGCGCCTCGAGCTCGGCCTGCGCGCGCGCCGCCTCCACGGCCGCGGCCTCGGCGTCGACCAGCCGCTGGCGGAAGAACGCCGCCAGCGCGGTGAGCATCGCCATGCCGACCGCCCAGAAGATGATCGACTCGTCGCTGGAGAAGAAGTGCGGGAAGCGCTGCGGCTCGGAGAGGTTCCACAGGTAGTAGGCGAACAGCACCAGCGCGCCGCCCAGCGCGCCCGAGGCGCCCCAGAGCGCCGTGCCGACGATGACGCCGAGCGCCGGCCAGCCGAGCGGCCCGAGCGGCCTCAGCCCCACGCTCACCAGCAGCTCGACGACTACCACCCCGGCGACGGCAAGCGCGGCGCCGATGAGGAAGGACTTGAGGCGGAGATCGACCTTGCGGGAGGGGATCGCGGCCTCCCTCGAGAGTGGGATGCCGGCGATTTTAGCTATTTGTCCTGCCAGCCGCCGCCGAGCGCACGCATGAGGTCGACGCTGAAGGCAAGACGCGCCTGGCGGTTGCGCACGAAGGCGAGCTCGGCCTCGTTGGCGGTGCGCTGCGCGTCGAGCACCTCGAGGAAGGGCGAGTAGCCGGCGCGGTAGCGCTCGTTGGAGAGCTCGAGGGCGCTGCGCGCGGCTTGCAGGCGCGCGGCCAGGTCGGCCTCGGCGCCGGCGGACTGCTCGACGCTCGCCAGCGCGTCGGCGACCTCGCGGAAGGCGGCCTCGATCGAGCGCTGGTAGCCGGCGAGCGCCTGGGCGCGGCGCGCCTCGGCCTGCTCGACGCGCGCCTCGCGCCGGCCGGCGTCGAAGATCGGCGCCGCGGCGGCGAG
>JBQTJF010000094.1:0-2189 GCA_052387375.1 Betaproteobacteria bacterium | reverse complement strand
ATGTTCGAGCCGGTGACCACGCAGTTGGGCGGGCCCTGCACGTTGCCCGAGAGGGCGCCGCCCTCGGCCGGGGCGGTGAACTGCACCGTCGGGCCGCTCGCGGCGCTGGTGCCGTTGGCGATGGTCACGCTGATCTCGGTCGCCGCGGAAGCGCCGCGCGAGTCGTACGCCACCGCGCGCAGCCGGTGCGCGCCGTCGGAGAACTGGCGCGTGTCGATGTTGCAGTTCCAGGGCGAGCGGCCCTCGGTGTTGAGCTGCGCGCCGTCGAGGTAGAAGATCACCCGGCGGATGTCCGAGGTGCCCTTCACCTCGCAGGCGCTCGACTGGGAGATGCTGCCCGAGATGGTCTGGCCGCTGGTGGGCGCGACGAACGACACCTTGGGCGCGGCGTGCGCCGCGAACGGCAGCGTCGAGCAGACGGCGAAGGCGATGGGGGTGAGCTTCAGTTTCATGACGTCTCCCTTCCTGGTTGCAGCTTCAGAAATCGTTCTTGCGGGCCCCGGCCGGCGAGCGTGCGCGCGATCACGGCAAGCGCGGGCAGGCTCTCGGGCCAGGCGTTGGCGAATAGCGTGGCGGCGCGCGCGCGCAGCGGCTCGAGCAGCGAGCGCTCGGCCGCGGCGTCGAGGCGCGGCGCGAGCCACTGCGCGGCGAGGGCGAGCGCCCAGGCGATGCTGAGCGAGTCGGCGAGGCTCGACTGGCGCGGGTCGAGGGCGGCGAGGTGCCGCGCGCGGCGCAGCGCGTCGCGGAAATAGGTCTCGTCGCCGGTGGCGGCGTAGGCGCGCAGCACGGCGACGGCGCGGCGGCTCTCCTCCACCGCGAGAGGCGCGGGCAGCAGCGCGCCGTTGCGGCGGAAATCGACTTCGCGCATCAGCTCCGCGCTCGGCATTTCCTGCGCTGCGGCGCTCGCGGCGCACGCCAGCGCCAGCAGCGGCGCGAGCAGCGCGTTGCGTACGGCAAGCATGGGAACTCCCTTGTCCCGTTTCGACTTGGCGGGCGGCGTTGAGCACGAGGCATGCCAGCGAGGCAAATCAAGGGGTTAAGTGCCGCTTGTAGCGGAAACCACCACGTTTCTGTAGTGAACGAACGACGCTGCGTCGCAGGAAACCCTCAAGTCACTGTTTCGCCACGGCATCGCCGTGTCGCCCGCGAGCGACTTTCGCGATGAGGATGGCGTTGCGATCCGCGCGCGGTCTATCGCGCGCCATGGTCCTGTCGGGCGATCTCCTACGGCGATGTCGACAAAGCGCTACGCGAAGAAGATTTTCCGCTCAAGGCGATGGCCAAGCGCGGCGCGGGTGCCTATACTTTTCCCCCTCAGGGAATCGCAGAGGGGACGACGATGCGAATACTCATTGCCGACGATCACCCCATCGTGCGCCACGGCCTCAAGCAGGTGCTCGCCTCGGACCCGAGCTCGGTCGTGGTCGGCGAAGCGACCAACGGCGACGAGGCGCTGGATATGGCGCGCAAGCTGGAATGGGACATGGCGATCTTCGACTTCTCCATGCCCGGGCGCAGCGGCCTCGACCTGCTCGGCGACATCAAGAAGGAGTTCCCCGGCAAGCCGGTGCTGATCCTCTCCATGCACTCCGAGGACGTGCACGGCTCGCGCGTGCTGCGCGCCGGCGGCGCCGGCTACATCACCAAGGAGAGCGCGCCGCAGGAGCTCACCACCGCGGTGCGCAAGGTGGCCAATGGCGGCAAGTATGTTTCCGCCTCTCTGGCGGAAATTCTGGCGAGCGAATGTTCCAGCGACCCGCAGAAGGCGCTGCACGAGAAGCTCTCCGACCGCGAGTACCGCGTCATGTGGCTGCTCGCCACCGGCAAGCAGATCAGCGAGATCGCCAAGGAGATGGGCCTGTCGCCCTCAACGGTGAGCACCTACCGCACGCGCATCCTGCGCAAGCTCGGCCTGACCAGCAACGCGGCGCTGGTCCATTACGCGGTCCGCCATCAGCTGGTCGGGTGAACGTCGCCGAACTCTCGGAATTGAAGGCCGAGCCGGCCGTCGAATCCGAGGCCAAGGCCAAGATCCTGCTCGTCGACGACGAGCCGAAGAGCCTGTTCGCGCTGCGCGAGCTGCTCGCCACGCTCGACCAGAACCTGATGATCGCGCAGTCGGGCGAGGAGGCGCTGCGCCTGGTCCTGAAGAACGACTTCGCGGTGATCCTGCTCGACGTGCGCATGCC
>JBQTJF010000093.1:0-16869 GCA_052387375.1 Betaproteobacteria bacterium | reverse complement strand
TGACAAGCACGACGCCGAACATAGCAATGGCAGCGATGAGTTCCATTAGCTATAGCTCCTTTACCTTCGCAATGCGCCGTTCGATCCTGCGATGTAGAAACACTATACCAGCACTGAGCAAGATGAGCCCGACGACAGCGAAAGATACGGTATATGACGCTGCTGTGTCGGACGATGAGATGAGCCAACCGGCCAGGCTAATGTCGGTTACCACGACGATGCCGAGCCAAAACTTGAGATACGCGACCTCTTCCCTGAGGTGGTCGAGTTCAGACATGGAGCTCTATTCATCAACGTCGGCTGGCGCCCTTCGTTGACAGCGAGGCCTTTATCGTCGCGTCCGAGAAGACTGCCACAGGTTGAGGCCTGGAAGCAGGCGCAGCGGGGCGAAAAATGGGTACGATCGTACCCATTTCGGAAAACCGTGGTCTGTCCCTGGTTTCCTGGTTTCGGCTAGCCGCGGCGGTCGACGAACCGCGCGGCCTTGACGTTGGCCTCGAACTCGCGGGCGAGCGTGCCCGTTTCGAGCACGGCTAGCTGCGGCGCCAGCTCGAACTTCTCTTTGACTTCAACGGCGATCTGTCTCGAGATCGCCTGCGGATCGCTGCCCCGCCTGACTTCGATGCTGAGGCGCAGGATGTCGTTGCCGCCCTCGTTGAGCGCCTCGGCGCGGAAGTCGCCGATCTCGAGGTGGCGGAACATAAAGTCCTCGAGGTCCTGGTGGCCTAGGTTGACGCCGCGGATCTTGAAGAAGCCGGCGGTGCGGTGCGCGTGCCGGATGCGCGGGAAGACGGAGAATGCGCCTGCCTTTTCCCTATCCTCGTCGTCGGCCTCGCTGTAGGTGACGAGGTCGCCGGAGCTCCAGCGCAGGAACGGCGTGACGTTGTTCGACCAGAGCGAGGTGACGACCAGCGTGCCGGCCTCGCCTTCGCGCGCCGGCTCGAGCGACTTCGGATCGAGCACCTCGATGAAGTACATGTCGCTCCAGATGCGGAAGCCCTCGCCGGGCACGTCCTCCGCGCCCATCATCCCGGCCTCGGTCATGCCGAAGGTGTCGGTCAGCCTGGCGCTCCAGCTGCGCTCGATCTTGTCGCGCTTCGCTTTCGACACCGGCTCGGCGGAAGTCATGATGGCTTTCACCGACAGTTGCATTCCCTTGGCTTCGGCAAGATTCGCGAGGTGCAGCGCGTAGCTCGACATGCCGAGCCAGAGGGTGGGCTTGAGCCGCTGGATCAGCTCGAGCTGCAGCGCCGAGGATGTCGAGGTGCCCGAGCCCGCCCAGTTGACGGTGATGCCGCGCGAGGCGGCGCAGCGCGAGAAAACCTGCCCGACGGGATGGATGCCCATCGGGAAGGAAACGTGCGCGCGCTCGCCGCGGCCGCACCCGGCGCAGTCGAAGGTGCGCGCGAACGCTTCCAGGCCCGCTTCCATGTCGCGGAAGCTGCGCGGGTAGAAGAGCGGCTGGCCGGTGACGCCGCCCGAGCGCCAGTACTCGGCGATGCCGTCGTGCTCCTGCAGGCAGAACTCGCCGTAGAACTGCGCGTCGCTCATGGCGCGCAGCATGTCCTTGTCGAGGATCGGAATGCGCCGCCACACCTCGGGATCTTCCAGCCTCTCCAAAGAGATGTTTTTGGGAAGTCTCTTCTGCCAGAACGGCGAGCGCAGCGCCTGCTCCACCGCGACGCGCTTGCGCTGCGACTGGATGCGGCGGATGCCTTCGCGGCTTCCGGGAAGAGATAGGGAAAACGTGGTCTGTCCCTGTTTTTGGGTTAGATCTGCTTCAGGAAGCCGATGAAGCGCTTCTGCGCCTCGTACGATGGTGATTCCTTCTTCATCATTTCCGCGAGACGCGCTTCCTTTTCCGGCGTGTTCTCGGGTATCTCCTCGAGCGCATCGGCGAGCATCGCCGCGTAGTCGGCGCCGACCGGGCAGACGTCGGCGCAGCGCCGGCAGCCGGTGACGACGCCGGCGCCGCGCAGGATGCTTTGCCAGAGGTTGAAGCTGTCTTCGGAGCGCAGCAGCTCCTTTCTCCTGGCAGGACTTTCCTCTTGGATGATTCTTTCCAGGTGGCCGGTGAGCTGCGCGAAGCCGTGCGGCGAGCGGTGCCGGTCGCAGGCCTGCCAGTCGCGCCCCCAGTGCAGGACCGCGTCGCCCGGGCAGGTCTTCAGGCAGCGGCCGCACGAGGGCCCGAGGCAGAGCGCCTGCTGCATCGGCCGATCGGACTCGACATCGAGCGAGCAGAGCACTGCGGCGAGGATGACGCGCGGGCCGAACTGCGGCGTGAGGAGCTGCAGGTTGAGCCCGAGCGTGCCCAGGCCAGCCTCGACCGCGGCGTGCGGGAGAGAGAGCAGCGGCGCGAGATGGGCTTGCGGATTGTTCTCGTACTTTGAAGGATCCACATGGGTCGGCGGCACGATGACCGCTGGGTAGCCGCAGTCCTCGAGCCAGTAGACGAGCTCGAGCGAGGTCTCCTCGAGGTGCGTGAGGGCGAGCTCGTCGTTGTAGTACTTGTGCCGGTCGTCCCAGCGGCGGATGCGCGCCACGCCTTCGTTGAGGCGCTTGGCGAGCACGATGACGCGCCCGGCGTCGAGGTCGGTGATGTGCGAGGCATCGATCTTCGCGCCGTCGGCGATGCCGACCAGGTCGGCGCCGAGAGCGAGCGCCCTGGCCTTTACGTCCGCAGCGGTGAGAGGCTTCTTATGAAACTTCATTCTGGCGCTTCTTGAATTCCTGGAGCTGCCTGGCGACGATGCCCTTGTAGCCCTCCTCGCCTACCCAGCGCACGTTCCACTCGGAAAGGCCGGGGATCTGCTCGCCGCTCTTGCGGGCTTGCTGGAAACGTTTTGCTATGGAGACCTTCTCTGGCGTCTTCTCGGGGATCTCCTTCTGCTGCTCGGCGAGGTGCATGTGGTAGTCGTTGCCGACCGGGCAGACGGCGAGGCAGCGCGGGCAGTCGCCGAAGGAGCCCACCACGCGCAGCAGCCCCTGCCAGAAGCCGAAGAGATCGCGCGTCTTCAGCATCTGCGCGCGCGCCTCGGGCGGCGCGTCGATGACGCGCTCCATGAACTGCAGCATGGTCATGAAGCCGAACTCCTGCGCCTCGGTGGCGCAGCCGCGCTTGTCGATGCCCCAGTGCAGCACGGCGTTCGGCGGGCAGGAGTGCAGGCAGCGGCTGCAGGACTCGCCGATGCACACCTGCTCGGTCATGCGCGCGTCGGGCTCGAGCTCGAGCTCGGTGAGCACGCCGGTGAGATAGACGCGCGGGCCGAACTCGGGCGTCAGGATGTTGACCTCCAGGCCGAGCGTGCCCAGGCCCGCCTCGACGCCGAGATGGCGCGTCGAGAGCCGCCCGTAGGAGGCGCGCTTGTAGCTCCAGTCGGTCTCCTGCGCGGCGGTGACGAAGCTCGGTGCCCCGAGGCGCTCGAGCTCGCCGGCGAGGCGGTAGGCCACCTTGTCCATCTTGCGCAGCACCAGCATGTCCATGTACTGCACCGGCACGTTGGTCTTGGCGCGGAAGGCGCCGGCGGGGATGCGCTGCACCAGCGCCACCACGCTCTTCACGTACGGCGAGATGCGCTCCGGGGTCTGCGGCCAGCGGGGATCGGGCGGGAAGGCGTTGAGCGTGGCGGCGGAGGCGACGCCGGCGAGGTCGGCGCCCAGCTCGAGCGCGCGCCGCTTGACCGCCGCGGCGTCCGGCGTGCCGGAGAGCGGCTGCGCGCCCGGGTCGCGCGGCTGGAAAGGCATTATCCTATTGTAGAATCAATCGAGGAGGAGGTACCCATGGTGAAGACCCTCATCGGCGCGCTGGCTGCGGGCGCGCTCGTCACGTCCGCGCACGCCGCGAACGAGCTGAAGATCGGCTACCTGTCGACGCTCTCGGGCCCGGCGGGCGGCATCGGCATCGAGGTGCGCGACGGCTTCAATCTCGCGCTCAAGGAGCTCGGCGGCCGCCTCGGCGGCCTGCCCACCGAGGTGGTGTTCGCCGACGACCAGCTCAACCCCGAGGTCGGCAAGCAGCTTACCGACCGCCTGCTCAAGCGCGACCGCGTCAACCTGATGACCGGCGTGATCTTCTCGAACGTGATGCTGGCGGTGTGGCCGACCATCGAGCAGTCGAAGACCTTCTATGTCGCGCCCAACTCCACGCCGACGCGCATCTCCGGCGAAGGCTGCAGCCCCTACTTCTTCTCGGCGTCCTGGCCGAACGAAGGCCACCACGAGGCCGCCGGCCACTTCGCCAGGTCCAAGGGTTACAAGAACGCCTACCTTATCGCGCCGAACTACCCGGCGGGCAAGGACGCGCTCACCGGCTTCAAGCGCGGCTACAAGGGCAACGTCGTCGCCGAGGTCTACACCAAGCTCAACCAGCTCGACTACTCGGCGGAGCTGGCGCAGATCCGCGCCGCCAAGCCCGACACGCTGTACGCGTTCCTCCCCGGCGGCATGGGCATCAACTTCCTCAAGCAGTTCGGCGCCTCGGGGCTCTCGCGCGAGATCCAGCTCGTCGTGCCGGGCTTCGTCTCCGACCAGGACATCATTCCCGCGGTCGGCGAGCCGATGCTCGGCATCTTCGACAGCTCGCACTGGGCCTACGACCTCGACAACGACGCCAACCGCAAGTTCGTCGCCACATTCGAGAAGGAGTACAAGCGCATCCCGTCGCTGTTCGCCGAGCAGGGCTACACCACGGCGCTCATCATCGACGCCGCGGTGCGCGCGGCCAAGGGCAGGATCGAGGACGCCAAGGCCTTCCGCGCCGCGCTGATGAGCGCCCCCGGGCGCATCAAGTCGCCGCGCGGCGACTGGAAGGCGGCGCCCAACGGCACGCCGATCCAGGACTACTACGTGCGCCAGATCGTCAAGGACGACAAGGGGCGCATCGTCAACAAGAAGATCGGCACGGTGCTCAACAACCACGTCGATTTCTGGGTCAAAGACTGCAAGATGAAATAGGTTTTGAAGTTGGGAACTGCGAAAGGGTGAAGCTGGCGCTTCACCCTTTTTTGTTTCCATGACGCCAACCCTCTTCCTCGAGCAGACCCTGAACGGCGTGCAGTTCGGGCTGATGCTGTTCCTGCTCGCCGCCGGGCTGACGCTGGTGTTCGGCATCATGGACATGATCAACCTCGCGCACGGCTCGCTCTACATGATCGGCGCCTACCTGATGGCGAGCATCGCGCAGGCGACCGGCTCGTTCTGGCTGGCGCTGCCGCTCGCGCTCGCCGCCACCGCCCTGGTCGGAGCGGTCTTGGAAGTTGCCGTCTTGAGAAGGCTATACGAGCGCGACCATATGACGCAGGTGCTCGCCACCTTCGCCCTCATCCTCATCGCCAACGAGGTGGTGCGCATCATCTGGGGCTCGCAGCCGATCATGCTGAACGGCCCCGCCGGGCTCGCCGGCCCGGTCGAGCTGCCCGGCGGCATCCAGTACGCCTCCTACCGGCTGGTCATCATCGCCATCGGGGCGGCGGTGGCGCTCATGCTCTATCTCCTGGTGACGAAGACCAGGATCGGCATGCTGGTGCGCGCCGGCGCCTCCAACCGCGAGATGGCGGTGGCGATGGGCGTCGACATCCGCCGCCTCTTCACCGTGGTGTTCGCCATCGGCGCGGCGCTGTGCGGGCTCGCCGGCGCGATGCTCGGGCCGATCCTCGCCGTGCAGGTCGGCATGGGCGAGAGCATCCTCATCCTCGCCTTCGTGGTGATCGTCATCGGCGGCATCGGCTCGATCCGCGGCGCCTTCGTCGGCGCGCTGCTGGTAGGGCTGGTCGACACCATGGGCCGCGCGCTGCTGCCGCTCGCCTTCTTCAAGCTTTTCCCGCCGATGGTCGCCTCCAACCTCGGCCCCTCGGTGAGCTCGATCATGATCTACGTGCTGATGGCCGCGGTGCTCTTCTTCCGGCCGCAGGGCCTGTTCCCGGCAAGAGGATGAAAACGGCCATCGCCATCCTCGGTCTTGCCATCGCGTTCCCACTCGCCATGGCGGCTCTCGATCAGACCTTCTATATCGGCTTCGGCGCGCGGGTGCTCGTCTACGCCATGGCGGCGGCGAGCCTGAACCTGGTGCTCGGCTACGGCGGCATGGTCAGCTTCGGCCACGCCGCCTTCTTCGGCACCGGCGCCTACGTCACCGGCATCCTCGCCGTCGAGGGCTTGCGCAGCGCCTGGATCGCCTGGCCGGCGGCGGCGGCGGTGGCGGCGCTCGCCGCGCTCGTCATCGGCGCCATGTCGCTGCGCACGCGCGGCGTGTACTTCATCATGATCACGCTCGCCTTCGCGCAGATGATGTACTACGTGTTCGTCTCGCTGAAGGCCTACGGCGGCGACGACGGGCTGTCGATGCCGGGACGCTCGAGCCTCGGCCTCGGCCTCGACCTGAGGAACGAGTTCACCTGGTACTACGTGGTGCTGGCGCTGCTCGCCGCGGTGCTCTACGGGCTGCACCGCATCGTGGGCTCGCGCTTCGGCCGCGTCATCGAGGCGATCCGCGAGAACGAGACGCGCGCCGCGGCGATCGGCTACCCGGTGTACGGCTACAAGCTCGCCTGCTTCGTCGTCTCCGGCGCCATCGCCGGCCTCGCCGGCGCGCTCATCGCCAACCAGTCGGTTTACGTCGGGCCGGGCCTGCTGCACTGGGTGCAGTCGGGCACGCTGATGATCATGGTGATCCTCGGCGGCGTCGGCCGCTTCTGGGGCGGCCCGATCGGCGCCGCGGCGCTGCTGACGCTCGAGGAGACGCTCTCCGGCAGCGAGTGGCTCGGCCCCTACGCGCTGCACTGGCAGCTGCCGGTCGGCGTCATCCTGCTCGCCATCGTGCTCTTCGCGCCGCAGGGCATTGCCGGACTCCTCGCCGGGCGCCGCCATGCTTGAGATCCGCGGCCTCACCAAGCATTTCGGCGGTGTCGTCGCCGTCGATCGTGTCAGTCTTTCCGTCGATGCCGGAGAGGTGCACGCGCTCATCGGCCCCAACGGCGCCGGCAAGACCACGCTCATCGCCCAGGTGTCGGGCAGCCTCGCCGCGGATGCGGGAAAGATCTTCTTTCTCGGAAAAGACGTGACCCGCCAGCCGCAGCACATGCGGGTCAAGGCGGGCCTGGCGCGCAGCTACCAGATCACCAGCATCTTCCGGCGCTTCAGCGTGCTCGACAACCTCGCGCTCGCGGTGCAGGCGCGGAGCGGCTCGAGCCTCTCCTTCTGGCGGCCGGTGAGCGAGGAGAAGGCGCTTTTTGACGAAGCCGAGCAGATTGCCTCTCAAATCAATCTTCAGGACAGGAAAGATCACCTCGCCATGACGCTCGCGCACGGCGAGCAGCGCGCGCTGGAAGTCGGCCTCGCGCTCGCGACGCGGCCGAAGCTGATGCTGCTCGACGAGCCGATGGCCGGCATGGGCCCGGAGGAGTCGCAGCGCATGATCGAGCTGATCCGGCGCCTGCGCGCGCAGGTGACTGTGCTGCTGGTCGAGCACGACATGGACGCCGTCTTCCGCCTCGCCGACCGCATCTCGGTGCTGGTGAGCGGACGCGTCATCGCGAGCGGCGCACCGCCGGAGATCAAAGCCAACGGCGAGGTGCGGCGCGCCTACCTGGGAGACGAAGTTGCTGCGGGTTGAAGGCCTCGAGACGGCGTATGGCCCTTCGCAGGTCATCTTCGGTATTTCCTTTGAGATCGCGGCAGGCGAGATGGCCACCCTGCTCGGCAGGAACGGCATGGGCAAGACGACCACGGTTCGCTCCATCCTCGGCCTGACGCGCGCCCGCGGCGGCGCCATCAGCTTCCGCGGCAGGCGCATAGAGCGCGAGGCGCCCGACCGCATCGCCCGCGCCGGCATCGCGCTTGTCCCGGAGGGACGCCAGATCTTCCCCAACCTGAGCGTGCGCGAGCACCTCGTCGCGTTCGCCGAGAACCGCAGCGGCCGCAAGGACCCCTGGACGCCCGAGAAGGTTTTGGATTTATTCGGAAATCTCCGGAAGAGAGAGAACAACATGGGAAACCAGCTGTCCGGCGGCGAGCAGCAGATGCTCGCCATCGGCCGGGCGCTGGTGACCAACCCGCACCTCCTCATCCTCGACGAGGCGACCGAGGGCCTGGCGCCGCTGGTGCGCGAGGAGATCTGGAAGTGCCTGGAGCGGCTGCGCGCCGCCGGCCAGACCATCCTCGTGATCGACAAGTACATCGAGCACCTGGTGCGGCTCGCCGACCGCCACACCATCATCGAGCGCGGGCGCGTGGCGTGGCGGGGCAGCTCCGCCGAGCTGAACGCCGACCGCGGCCTGTGGCAGCGCTACCTCGGCGTCTAGGGGGGAACGAAAGATGCTTCTGCTACGGCATGAAGAAGCTGCCCCCCCACCCGACGAGCGACGAGCTGGTCGACGAGAACGTCGAGGAGTCCTTCCCGGCGAGCGACCCGGCCGCGGCCTCGCAGCCCGCCAGCCGGGCGCAGAAGCTCAGCCAGCGCGCCAGAAAGCCGCCGGCGCCTGCGTCCCAGCGGAAGCGCTCGCCGGACTGGATGTTCGAGAAGAAGTAGGAATATGAGGCCGATGCAGATCGGCCTCTTCGACTGGGTGGAGCACTCCGACAGGCTCGCCCCGGCCAAGGTCTACGAGCACAAGCTCGAGCTCGCGCAGGCCGCCGACGAGGCGGGCTTCCACGCCTACCTGCTCGCCGAGCACCAGGGCACGCCGCTCTCGCTCAATGCCTCTCCGAGCGTGCTGCTCTCGGCGATGATCCAGCGCACCCGGCGGCTGCGCCTGGGCGCCCTCACCTTCTGCCTGCCGTGGTACGACCCCTACCGCTTCTACAACGAGGTCTGCATGCTCGACCAGCTCTCGGGCGGGCGCCTCGAGCTCGGCGTCGGGCGCGGCGTGTCGCCGATCGAGTCGCTGGTCTTCGGCCTGCAGGACATCGAGGCCTCGCGCGCAAGGTACCGGGAAGTGCTGGAGTTCTTTTTCGCGGCCTGCAGGAGCAATGTCGTGAAATTCCGAGGCCAGGACGTAGAGCTCTACAACAAGCCGCTGCAGAAGCCCTACCCGCCGCTCTGGTTCCCCAGCTCCAACAAGGACGGCATCGACTTCACCGCGCGCCACGGCTACCACACCGCGGTGATCGCGAGCCACGCCGAGGCGCGCGCCCGCTTCGCCCAATACCGGGAAGTCTGGGAACGGCACAAGGGCGATGCGGGGCGGCACAACGCGCACGTCGCCAAGCCTTTTCTCGCGCGCGTCCAGCATCTCGTCATCTCGGAAAACGAGAAAGAGGCAATGGAGGCCGGGGTGGCGGCCTACGAGACCTGGAAGGGCCACATGCACCACCTGACGCGCAAGCACGGCCGGCCCGACGTGCTGCCGCTCGACCCTTTCGCCGAGCACTCGGTGCAGCGCCTGATCGCGGGCACGCCGCAGGGGGTTCTCAGGGAACTGCAATCCGTTGTGAAAGAAAGCGGAATGAACTACCTGCTCTGCGTCTTCTCCTTCGGCAGCCTGCCGCCCGCGGCGGCGATGCGCTCGCTCGAGCTATTCGCGCGCGAGGTCATGCCCAGTATCATTGGTACCAAGGAGGCCTGAGATGCTCCAGGAACGCATTTCTAACCTGACCCGCAGTTTGTCCGACTACGTCGAGCCCGACCGGGTGCGCCGCGAGGTGTACACCGACCCCGAGATCTTCGAGCTCGAGATGCAGCGCATCCACGAGCGCGTCTGGATCTACTGCGGCCACGAGAGCCAGATCCCGAAGGCCGGCGACTACTACGCCGTGCAGATCGGCCGCCAGCCGATGCTGATGGTGCGCGGCGCCGACGGCAAGGTGCACGTCCTCTACAACCGCTGCCCGCACCGCGGCAACATGATGTGCGGCGACCGGCACGGCAACACCGGCGAGTTCTTCCGCTGCTCCTACCACGCCTGGACCTTCCACCACGACGGGCGCCTGAAGGCGATCCCGATGATGGAGTCGGGCTACGCCGGCACGCGCTACGGGCGCGACAACCCCGACTGCAGCATGAAGCGCGCCGCGCGCGTCGAGAGCTACCGCGGCTTCGTCTTCGCAAGCCTGTCTTCTCAAGGACCTTCACTAAAAGAATTCCTTGGTAAAGCCATCGTTGCGTTCGACGACATGTGCGACCGCGCCCCCGAGGGCGAGGTCGAGATCGTGCCCAACTGCTTCCGCGTCATCCAGCACTCGAACTGGAAGATCTTCCTCGAGAACCAGCTCGACGCGCTGCACCCCGCGGTGACGCACCAGTCGACCGGGCGCGCCGCGCACGAGGTGGAGAAAGAGCTCGAAAGGAAGGCGAAGAAGGGCGAGACCGCGCTCAAGTACCACATGCTCTCCGCGTTTGCGACCGTGACCATCGACAAGTGGGACAACTTTCAGACGCTCAACTATCCGCACGGGCACTGCGTCCTCACCGGCTACATGGGCCTGCGGCCGCGGGACCCCGACACGCTGGCCTACGACAAGATCATGATCAGGGCGTACGGGCAGAAGCGCTTCGAGGAGATCGTGGGGGTCAACATCCACCACGTGCTCATCTACCCCGGCCTCTCGGTGCAGTCGCCGCTGCAGCAGCTGCGCGCGGTGCGCCCGCTCGGCGTCGACCGCACGCTCACCGAGATCTGGCACTTCCGCCTGAAGGGCGCGCCGGAAGCGATCTACCGGCGCTCGCTCGCCTACTACAACCTCGTCAACTCGCCCGCCACGCTCGTCAACGCCGACGACCTGGAGAACTTCTGGAAAGTCCACCAGGGCCTCACCGCCGACGCCGGCGACTGGGTGAGCTTCGGCCGCCACCTCGGGCGCGACATCGAGAAGGACGGCGTCGTGGCGACCGCGCCGAACTGCGGCACCTCGGAAGCGCCGATGCGCAACCAGATGAAGGCCTGGGCGCAGTACATGGGCAACGGCAAATGAAGGCGCAGCACGAGGTCGAGCAGTTCCTCTACCGCCAGGCGGAGCTCCTCGACAGCAAGGACTGGCAGGGCTGGATCGACCTCTTCGACAAGGACGGCGTGTACTGGATGCCGCCCGATCCCTCGCACAAGACCTGGGAGGGCATGCCGGCGATCTTCGCCGAGGACAAGAACCTGATGACGGTGCGCATGAAGCGCGTGCTGCACCCCGACGCCTGGTCGCAGCGCCCGCTGTGGGGCACCAATCACGTCGTTTCCAACGTTCAAGTCATTAAGAACTCCAAAAGCGAACTGCAGGTGAAATCCCGGTTCCATATGATGGAGCTGCGGCGCGACGACGTGCGCCACTTCGCCGGCTCTTATCTTCATCATCTGGTAAGGACCAGGACGGGGTACCGCATCAGGCTGCAGCGCGTGGACATGACCAACGCCCAGGCGGCGTACGACTACGTGCTGCAGGTATGGGTCTGACAGCGCCCTAGTAGCGCCGCCGCGCGGCGCCGTACTCCTCGTCGAAGAGCGGGAAGGGCGTGACGCGCCCGACCAGCGTCTCGATCAGCATCAGCTCGACGTCGCTGTGGTTGATGAAGGGCGCGGGGCGGATGCGCCGGCCCGAGGCGAGCGCGTAGCGCGGCGCATCGTGGTGCCGGGTCACGACGCGCTCGGAGGCCGCAGGATCGTCGGCGGCCGTGATCACCATGTCGCCGTAGCAGTTGCAGGCGTAGCCCCGCTCCGGGTCCGCCTCGAGATACAGGCCCGTGCCGCGGATGCCGATCGTCGCGGTCGGGATGCGCAGCCGCTTCTCGTCGCCGCGGCCGAACACCGAGAGCAGCGCACCGGTGACGAGCCGCATGACGCCGGCCGTCGCGGCGGCGATCTGCACCGTGCTCCTCTCGCGCAGCAGGTAGGCGTCGGTGCCGACGACGAAGATCACCCGCGAGCCCGCAGCCGTCTCCACCGTGTCGCCCGGGCCGATGCGCATCTGCGGCGTCGCCGGGCGGCCGTTCACCGAGACCCGGCCGCTGAGCTCGTAGATCGGCTGTGCCGGCCCCAGCAGGCGGGGCCTGCGGCCGAAGAGCTGCGGCCAAGCGGGACCGGCCCAGCCGAGCAGGCCGGCGGCCAGCGCCTTCAGCAGGAGGCGGCGCCGCGGCTCCTCCCTGTTATCGAACCGGATCGGCATGTTCACGTATTATCAGGCGGCAGTGTACAGACAAGCCCTCCTTACCGCGGCGCTCGTGCTCGCGGCCCTGCCGGCGGCCGCGCAACCGATTCGCCTGGGCGTCGATCTCGAGCTCGAGCGCGACGACAACTTCACGCGCGGGCCGTTGCCGGCGGACCAGCGCTCCGACACCCGCATCGGCGTGGGCGGCGCCGCCGTGCACAGCGTCGTGCTCGGCCCGCGCAGCGGCCTGATCCTGCGCGGCGGCGCGCGCTATGCCCACCAGGTCGACTTCGGCGACACGAGCCACCTTGCGCTCTCGGGCAGCGCCGCCTGGCGCATCCAGCCGGTGGTGGGCTTCAGCACCCCGTGGATCGAGCTCGCCGGCGAGCTGCAGTGGCTGCGCCACGCCGACAGCGAGCTGCGCGATGGCAGCATCGCTTCGCTCACGGCGAGCGTCGGCAGCTACGTCACGGACCGGCTGCGGCTCTCCGCCGGCGCCGGCGCCGACCGGCGCTCGGGGGACTCGACCGGCCTGTACGACCTCTCGACGACGCGGCTCTTCGCCACGGTCGACCTGCGCGTCGGCGAGCGCGCCACGCTGTATGGCCGCATCGCGCGGGTCGCCGGCGACCATGTCTTCACCGCCGTCGACCCGACCTCGCAGGGCTGGCTGATCCCGATTTCCGAAGTGATCGTCTCGGATCCCGCGCTGGCGAGCGGCTTCAGCGGCGCGGCGCCCGCCGCCTACCGGCTGGAGGCGACCACGCTGGTCTACGACCTCGGCATCAACTATCCCCTGTTCGGCGCGCACACGCTCGATTTCTCGCTGACGCACTACGCGTCCGAGACCGACCGCGATGCGCGCAAGTACGACGCCACGCAGCTGCGCGCCGCCTACCTCTACCGCTTCCAGTGAGGAACGAGAAACCGGTCGCTATCGCCGGCGGCGGCATCGGCGGCCTCGCCTGCGCGCTGGCGCTGGCGCGCAAGGGCTTCCGCTCCGTCGTGCTCGAGCAGGCGCAGCAGTTCGGCGAGATCGGCGCCGGCATCCAGATCGCGCCCAACGCCTGGCACGCGCTCGACGCGCTGGGCGTCGGGCGGCTGGTGAAGAAGGAGGCGGTCTTCATCGAGCACCTGCTGATGTTCGACGGGGTGAGCGGTGAGAAGGTGATCGACATCCCGCTCGACAAGCGCTTCGCGCGGCGCTTCGGCAACCCCTACGCGGTCACGCACCGCGCCGACATCCACGGCTCGCTCCTGGGCGGCTGCAAGGCGCTGCCGCGGCTCATCGAGCTGCGCACGCACAGCCGGGTCGCCGGTTTTTCGCAGGAGGGCAAGTCCGTGAACGTCGAGCTGGCGGACGGCACTCGGCTCGCGGCCGCCGCCCTGGTCGCCGCCGACGGCGGCCGCTCGCTGATCCGGGAGAAGATCGTCGGCGACCCCCTGCCGCCCGTGACCGGCCACATGTGCTACCGGGCGGTGCTCGACATCGAGGACGTGCCCAAAGACCTGCGCCTGCCCGCTGCGACGCTCTGGGCGGCGCACAACACGCACATCGTCCATTACCCGCTGCGCGGCTGGAAGCTTTTCAACCTGGTCGCCACCGTGATCGGCAAGCACACGAGCGGCGGCCACAACGAGCCGGCAACGCCGGCAGAGACGCTGCCGTTCTTCTCGCACTACTGCGACATGCCGCTCAAGCTGATGCGCACGCCGAAGGAGTTCCGGCGCTGGATGCTGCTCTACCGCGAGCCGGTGGAGCGCTGGACGCAGGGACGGGTGGCGCTGCTCGGCGACGCGGCGCACTTCATGCTGCAGTACATGGCGCAGGGCGCGGCGATGGCGATGGAGGACGCCGTGTGCCTCGCCGTCTGCGCCGACGCGGCGGACGGGGTTTTCGCGCAGGGCTTTCTCGAATACCGGAAGAAACGGCTGGTGCGCGCCTCGCGCGTGCAGATCTCGGCCAACCAGCTGATCGGCATGATCTTCCACGTCCCCGACGGCATCGGCCGCCTCGTGCGCAACGACATCTACCGGGGCCGGCGGCCCGAGCGCTACTACGACGCTTTCGAGTGGCTGTTCACGCCGCCGGAATACGTCAGGGATTTCGCGAAACGAGCTCCGGGCCGATCTCGGCCACCGAGCGCGCCCCGCACAGGCGCATCGCGCGCCCGAACTCCTCGGCGAGGATCTCCAGCGCGCGCCGCGCGCCCGCCTCGCCGCCCGCCGTCACGCCGAACAGCGTCGCGCGGCCGGTAAGCACCGCCTGCGCGCCCAGGGCGCGCGCCTTGAGGATGTCCACGCCGCGGCGCACGCCGCCGTCCAGCAGGATCGTCAGCTTGCTGCCCGCTGCTTTCGCGATGTCAGGCAAAGCTTCCAGGGTCGGAACGGCGCCATCGAGCTGCCGGCCGCCATGGTTCGAGACCACGATCCCGTCGCAGCCCAGCGCCGCGGCGCGCTCGGCGTCGTCGGGCCGCTCGACGCCCTTGAGCAGCAGCTTGCCCGGCCACAGATCGCGCAGGCGTTTCAACGCGTCCCAGTCGAGGCCCGCGTCCATCTCGCGCCCGACCGCGGTGGCGATGTCGGTGCCCTGGGGCGTGCTGAACCGGTAGCCCTCGAAGTTCGCCATGTCCGGCAAGCCGCAGCGCAGGATTTCGAGCAGCCACGCGGGCTTGAACAGCACGTCGTGCGAGTTGCGCCAGTTGGGCTTGTAGGGCGTGACGAAGCCGTTCCTCGGATCGCGCTCGCGCTTGCCCGAGACCGGGAGATCGACGGTAACGAGAAGCGCCTCGTAGCCGGCGTTCTTCGCCCTGAGAACCAGCTTTTCGCGGAAGTCGCGGTCGCGCACGGCGTAGAGCTGGAACCACAGCCGTCCGCCCGCCTCGTCGGCGACGCGCTCGATGGTGAAGGCGGCCGGGGTGGCGAGCGTGAAGGGTACCCCGTGCGCCCTGGCGGCGCGCGCGAGCGCGAGCTCCGCCCCGGCGCGTCCGGCGCTGATGCCCCCGGTCGGGGCGATAGCGAGGGGAAGGTTGGACGGTTTTCCGAAGATCTCGGTTTTCATGTCGATCTGGGCGACATTCACCAGAACCTTCGGCAGCAGGCGCACGCGCTCGAAGGCGGCGCGGTTGCCGCGCAGGGTCACCTCGTCCTCGGCGCCGCCGTCGAAGAAGTCGAAGATCGCCCTCGGCAGGCGCCAGCGCGCGAGCTGGCGCAGGTCCTCGATGTTCACGGCGCGCGAGAGGTCGGCCATAATCGCGGCTGGACTGTACAGCAGGTTCCCATGGCAAAGAAAGAACGCATCGCCGGCGTGCTCGCGCCGGTCGTCACGCCTTTTCGCAAGGACTACTCGCCCGACGCCGAGCGCTTCGTGCGCCACTGCCGCTGGCTGCTGAAGAGCGGCTGCGCCGGCCTGGCGGTGTTCGGCACCAACAGCGAGGCGAACTCGCTTTCCCTGAATGAAAAGCTGAGACTCCTGGAAAGCCTGGTCGCGGGCGGCATCCCGCCTTCGGCGCTCATGCCGGGCACCGGCCACTGCGCGCTCACCGACTCCATCGAGATGACGCGCGCCGCGGTGGCGATGGGCTGCGCCGGGGTGCTGATGCTGCCGCCCTTCTACTACAAGGGCGTGAGCGACGAGGGCCTGTACCGCAGCTTCGCCGAGGTGATCGAGCGCGTCGGCGACGAGCGGCTGCAGCTCTACCTCTACCACATCCCGCCGGTGTCGCAAGTACCGATCAGCCTTCACCTAATAGAGAAACTATTAGCAAAGTACCCGCAGATCGTCGCGGGGGTCAAGGACTCCTCGGGCGACTGGTCGAACACCAAGGCGATGCTCGATGCCTTCGCCAGGGACGGCTTCGACGTCTTCGCCGGCAGCGAGGTGTTCCTGCTCGACAACATGCGCAACGGCGGCAAGGGCTGCATCACCGCCACCGTCAACATCAAACCCGGCCCGATCGACAGGCTGTTCCGCAGCTGGCGCTCGGCCGGCGCGGACGGCTTGCAGGCCGGCATTACCGCGACGCGCAAGATCGTGCAGAAGCAGCCGATGATCGCCGCCCTCAAGGCCGCGATCGCCTACTTCGGCAACGACCCCCAGTGGAAGACCTGCCGGCCGCCGCTCGTCGAGCTGACCGCTTCCCAGGAAGAGCAGCTCATCGGCGAATTGAAGGCGAACGGCTTCACTATGCCCGGCCTGCGGGAGTAAATTAACCCCCCTTCAAGGAGGAGGAACCATGGCACTCAAGGCAACGAAGGCTGACGTCTGGGTCGTCACCCTGCAAGACCGTCCTGGCGGCGCGGCGGAGAAGCTCGAGGCGCTGGCCAAGTCCGGGGCCAACCTCGAGATGGTGCTCGCCCGGCGCACCGAGACGCCCGGCCAGGGCGTGATGTTCGTGACGCCGATCAAGGGCGCCAAGGCCACCCGGGCGGCGCAGGACGCCGGCATGGCGAAGCCGGCCAACATCCATTCGGTGCGCCTCGAGGGCGCCGACAAGCCGGGCCTCGGCTCGAAGATCGCCCGCGCCCTGGGCAACGCCGGCATCAACTTCCGCGGCATGTCCGGGGTGGCGATGGGCAAGAAGTTCATCAGCTACATCGCGCTCGACACCGCCGAGGACCAGGCAAAAGCGCTCGCCGTCCTGAAGAAGCTCGGCTAGAGGCGCCAGCGGATCGTCGGGTCGCGGCGCACCTGCTCGACCAGCGCGACCTCCCAGCCGAGGTAGTCGCGCGCGTGCTTCTCGTAGTCCGCGGCGTGGTCGTAGGGCTTGTACCAGACGTCGTCGAGCGCGGTGGTGGCGCGCT
>JBQTJF010000092.1:0-11700 GCA_052387375.1 Betaproteobacteria bacterium | reverse complement strand
GTACGCGCGCGTCAAGGACCTGGTCGTCCTCACCAAGTCGAACTCGCGATCGACGGTGCACCGCCCCGGATATCTCGACTACGTCGGCATCAAGCGTTACGACGAGCGCGGCGAAGTCTGCGGCGAGCACCGCTTTCTCGGCCTGTACACCCACACCGCCTATCACGCGGCACCGGGCGAGATTCCGATGCTGCGCCGCAAGGTGGCGAACGTGCAGGCGCGCTCGGGAGTGGCGCGAGGCGGACATGCGTGGAAAGCGCTCGAGAGCATTCTCGAGACCTACCCGCGCGACGAGCTGCTGCAGGTCCCGGAGCAAGAGCTGTTCGATACGGCGCTCGGCATCCTGCATCTTGGCGAGCGCCAGCGCTTTCGGCTGTTCGTGCGGCGCGATCCCTTCGAGCGCTTCGCCACCTGCCTGATCTACGCGCCGCGCGAGCGCTATACCACCGAGGTCCGCCTCAAGTGGCAGGCGGTCCTCACTCGCGAGTTCAACGGCAGCTCGTCGGATTTCAATGTGTTCTTTTCCGAGTCGATGCTCGCCCGGGTCATGATCACCGTGCGCACCACGCCGGGGCAACTCCCGAGCCCCGACGTGCGCGAGCTCGAGCGGCGGCTCGTCGCTGCCGCGCGGCGCTGGGAGGACGATCTGCGCCAGGCCCTGCTCGAAGCCGCCGGCGAGGCGCGCGGCAACGAGCTCGAGCGCCGCTTCGGCGCGGCGTTTCCTGCCGCGTATCGCGAAGACGTCCCGGCGCGCAACGCGGTGGCCGACTGCGAGACCATGGCGCAATTGCTCGCGAGCGACGGCCTCGGCATGAAGCTTTACCGCCCGCTCGAAGCGCCGCCGGGGATGCTGCGCTTCAAGCTGTTCCACAAGGGCAAGCCGATGACGCTCTCCGACGGCATGCCGATGCTCGAGCGCATGGGCCTGCGCGTGCTTGAAGAGCGGCCGTATCGCGTCGCGCCCCAAGAGGGCGAGCCCGTCTGGATCCACGACTTCGGCCTCGATGCCGGCGATGCGGAGATCGAGGTCGACGCGGTGGGCAGGCTGTTCGAAGAGGCCTTTGCGCGCGTGCGCTCGGGCGCCGTGGAGAACGACGACTTCAACCGGCTGGTGCTCGGCGCGCGCCTCGCCGCCGCCGAGATCGTCGTGCTGCGCGCCTACGCGAAGTATCTGCGCCAGATCGGCTTCCCCCTGTCGCAGGGCTTCATCGAGCAGACGATGGCGGCGAACCCGCGGCTCGCGCGCATGCTCGCCGGCCTGTTCGAGCTGCGCTTCGATCCGCAGAAGGCCGACCCGGCGGCTGCCGAGGCGCAAGTCAAGGCGATCGAGCAGGCGCTCGAGCGGGTGACGAACCTGAACGAGGACCGGGTGCTGCGGCAGTATCTGGCGCTGCTGCTCGCCACCACGCGCACCAACTTCTGGCGCGGCAGATCGTTCGTTTCGTTCAAGTTCGATCCGTCGAAGGTCCCCGGGCTGCCCGAGCCGAAGCCGATGTTCGAGATCTTCGTCTACTCGCCGCGCTTCGAGGGCGTGCACCTGCGCGGCGGCAAGGTCGCGCGCGGCGGGCTGCGCTGGTCGGACCGTCCGGAGGACTTCCGCACCGAGGTCCTGGCCCTGGTGAAGGCGCAGATGGTGAAGAACACGGTGATCGTGCCGGTCGGGTCGAAAGGCGGCTTTGTGCTCAAGCGCGCGCCGCCGCAGCAGGACCGCGATGCCTTCACGAAGGAGGGCGTGGCCTGCTATCAGGATTTCCTGCGCGGCCTGCTCGATCTCACCGACAACCTGGTCGCCGGCAAGGTCGAGCCGCCGCCGCAGGTGCGCAGGCTCGACCCGGACGATCCGTATCTGGTGGTCGCTGCCGACAAGGGCACCGCTACGTTCTCCGACTACGCGAACGCGATATCGAAGGAGTACGGGTTCTGGCTGGGCGACGCGTTCGCTTCCGGCGGCTCGGCCGGCTACGACCACAAAGCAATGGGCATCACCGCTCGCGGCGCCTGGGAAGCGGTGAAACGGCACTTCCGCGAGATGGGCGTAGACACGCAGAGCACGCCCTTCACCGTGGCCGGCATCGGCGACATGTCGGGCGACGTGTTCGGCAATGGCATGCTGCTTTCGCAGCACATCCGCTTGGTCGCCGCGTTCGACCACCGCCATGTCTTCATCGACCCGGATCCCGATCCGCAGAAGAGCTTCATCGAGCGCACGCGCCTGTTCGAGCTGCCGCGCTCGTCTTGGGCGGACTACGATGGCGCGCTGATCTCGCGCGGCGGCGGCGTATGGCCGCGCGCCGCGAAATCGATCCCGATCTCGGCCGAGGCGAAGCGCGCGCTCGGCATTGCCGCCGACGCCCTGGCGCCCAACGATCTTGTCAGCGCGATCCTCAAGGCGCCGGTCGACCTGCTCTACAACGGCGGCATCGGCACCTACGTGAAGAGCTCGCGCGAGGGCCACGCCGATGCCGGCGACCGGGCGAACGACGCGCTGCGCGCGAACGGCAGGGACTTGCGCTGCAAGGTGGTCGCCGAAGGCGGCAACCTGGGATTCACGCAGCTCGGCAGGATCGAGTACGCGCTCGCCGGCGGACGCATCAACACCGACGCGATCGACAATTCGGCGGGCGTGGATGCCTCCGACCACGAGGTGAACATCAAGATCCTGCTCGGCCTCGCAATCGCCGAGGGCGAGTTGACCGAGAAGCAGAGGAACACGCTGCTTGCGCAGATGACCGGCCAGGTCGCCGCGCTGGTGCTGCGCGACAACTACTTCCAGACGCAGTCGCTGTCGGTCGCCGGCCGCATCGCACCGCAGCTGCTCGATGCGCAGCAGCGCTTCATGCAGTTCCTCGAGAAGCGCGGCCGGCTCAATCGCGCGCTCGAATACCTGCCGGGGGACGAGGAGATTGCCGAGCGGCGGGCGAGGAAGCTCGGCCTCGCCACCCCGGAACGTGCCGTGCTGCTCGCTTACGCGAAGATCTGGCTGTACGACGAGTTCCTCGCCTCGGACCTTCCCGAAGATCCATGGATCGCGACCGCGCACGGCCGCTACTTCCCGCAGGCGCTGCGCGAGGCGTACGCCGGGGTCATGCCGCGGCATCCGCTCAGGCGCGAGATCATAGCCACGCACGTCGTCAACAGCATGCTGAACCGCGTCGGCTCGACGTTCGTTCATCGCCTGATGGACACCACCGGCGCAAAGCCCGCCGAGATAGTGCGCGCCTATCTCCTGCAGCGCGAGATCTTCGGCTTCGTGCCCCTGTGGCAGGCGATCGAGGCGCTCGACGGCCGCGTGCCGGACGCCATCCAGGCGGAGATGCTGGTGGAAGCCGGCCGCCTGATCGTGCGCGCAACCTCGTGGTTCCTGCGCTCGCCACGGCTCAGGGCCCCGATGGCGCCGACCATCGAGCAGTTCCAGCCGGCCGTCGAGGAGGTCTACCAGGGCCTCGAAGCATTGCCGAGCTCGCGCTGGCAGCAGGCCGGAGTTCCGGCCGGCATCGCCGGGCGCGTCGCGGCGCTCGATACGCTGTTCGCGGCCCTCGACATCGCCGAGGTCGCCGCTGACACCGGGCGAGCGGTGGCCACGGTCGCCGGTGTGTACTTCGAGCTCGCTGCGAGCCTCGGCCTGGGCTGGCTGCGCGAGCGCATCGGCGCTCTCGCCGGCGACAGCCACTGGCACGCGCTCGCCAAGGGAGCGATGCGCGACGACGTCGCCGCGCTCGCCAGGACAATGGCGGGAAACGTGCTCGCCAATGGGCGGACGCAAGAAGCTGCCGAGCTCGTCGCCGCGTGGCAATCGCGCAACAGCGTGTCGATGGAACGTGCGGCCCGGCTCCTGGAGGAGCTGCGCGCGGCGCCGGCACCCGATCTGGCGATGCTGTCGGTCGCGCTGCGCGAGCTGCGCAACCTTGCGTAAAAGCGCTCGCGCCCAGCGGCGCTCGTACGAACGTACCTTCAGCGCTTCGGCGTGCGCCGGCTGCCGGGAATCGGTTCGCCGCTGTCGCGCAGCCGCACCGCTTCGTGGAAGCCCTTCTCGGCGGCGTAGCTGCGGAACCAGGTGCCCTCCGGCGAATGCCGGGTCATGCCGTCGAAGAGCGTCGCGAACATCTGCGTCGCCGCCAGCCCCATGTTCTCGTAGGCCTGGTTGACCAGGAGCTTCTGCATCATGAGCTGGTTCTTCGGCACCCCCGCCATGCGCCGGGCGAGCGCCACGACGCGCTCCTCGAGCTCGGCCGCGGGCACGGCGTCCAGCACCAGGCCGATCGCCTTCGCTTCGCGCCCGTCGATCAGGTCGCCGGTGAGGAGCATGCGCTTCGCCTGCTCCGCGCCCAGGCGGTATACCCACATCGCCGTGGTCGGGCAGCCCCGCACCCGCGCCGGCGGGTAGCCTATCCTGGCGTCCTCGGCCATCACGACAAAATCGCAGCACAGCGCAATGTCGCTGCCCCCGGCCACGGCGTAGCCGTGCAGCTTGGCGATGGTCGGCTTGAAGCAACGCCACAGGGTCATGAAGTCGTCGGTGTTTCTCTTCATCATTCGGTAGTCGATCATCGGGTCCCAGGGCATCGCCTGGTTCCAGGGCGAATCGCCTTCGGCGTATTCCTTGAGGTCATAGCCGGCGCAGAAGGCCTTGCCCGCCCCCTCCACCACGATCACGTGCACCTCGTCGTCCTCGGCCGCGCGCTCCACCGCCTGGCGCAGCTCGCGTGCGGTCGCCTCGGTGATGGCGTTCAGCCGCTCCGGGCGGTTGAGCGTGATGCGCGCGATGCGCTCGTGCGCTTGATAGAGCAGCGTGTCGAATCCCATGGGTCCCGGCCCTTATGAAGCGATGTACGCTCGCAGCGCCTGCGCCTCTTGCGCGGTTTCCTCGAGCCTGATTTTCACCAGATCGCCGATCGAGACCAGCCCGAGAAGCCGGCCGTCCTCGATCACCGGCAGGTGGCGGAAGCGGTGCTCGGTCATCAGCCCCAGCGCCTCATCGACCGACATCGACAGCCGGCCGACGACGAGGCTGCAGGTCATCCGCGCCTCGACCGCCAGGCGGTCGAAGTCGCGCTCGCCGCCGGCGTACAGGCGCACCACGTCGCGCTCGGTGAAGATGCCCACCGGACAACCCTCGGCATCGGGTACCAGCACCGCGCCGACCTTCTCGGCGTGCATGGTGCGGATCGCGCCGCCGATGCTCGATTTTGCCGACACGCTCACGAGCCGGCGGCCCTTGGCTGCCAGGACGTCCTTCAGGTTCATTGGCGCCTCTCGGGTGGTTGCCGCATGCTGTGCCGTATCTTACGCCGCGCAGAACACATTTTCGAATGTCTCACATTAGCGCGGCTCATGCGCAATCTCCTTAAGATCGCGCGATGCGCCGGCAACATTTCCACTCGCTCGGCAACGGCGGGTTCCACCGCATCGCCTACACGGAATGGGGGCATCCGAGCTGCGCTCACCTTGTGCTCTGCGTGCACGGGCTGGCGCGCAACAGCCGCGACTTCGACTATCTCGCCGCGGCGCTGACGCCCGAATGCCGCGTGCTGTGCATGGACGTCGCCGGCCGCGGCGAGAGCGACTGCCTCGAGAGCAAGTCCGAATACACCTTCTCGACCTACCAGGCAGACGCGGCGGCGATGCTCGCGCGCGCCACCGCCCCGCCCGCATCGGGGTTCTTGCAAAGGTTGCTCGGCAACCAAGAGCCGAAGCTGGACTGGGTCGGCACGTCGATGGGCGGGCTGATCGGCATGTTCCTCGCCGCCAAGCGCAACTCGCCGATCCGCCGCCTGGTGCTGAACGACGTCGGCGCGCTCGTGCCCTGGAGCGCCCTCTTTCGCATGAAGGGCTACATCACGCGCGGCCGCAGCTTTGCCGACCTCGCCGAGGTCGAGGCCTACTTGCGCGACGTATGCGCCACCTTTGGCCCGCTCACCGGAGAGCAGTGGCGCCACCTCGCGCGACACGGCGCGCGAAGAAATGCCGATAATCTTCTTGAGCTGAAATACGATCCCAAGATCGGCGAGGGGCTGCACGGCCACATCGACCCGGAGTTCCCCATCGGCCCGGACCTGCTGCGCGGCATCGACCTGTGGAAGGTCTGGAGCAAGATCGAGTGCCCGGTCCTGGTGCTGCGCGGCGCCGAATCGGAAGTTCTGCTGAAGAGAACGCTTCAGGAAATGCACGAGCGCAAGCCCGACATGGAAATCGCCGAGTTCCCCGGCGTCGGCCACGCCCCGGCGCTGATGAGCGAGGACCAGATCGCCGCGGTGAAGCGCTTCCTGCGCCGATGAGATTCCTGCTGCTCGCCGTCTGCCTGCCGGCGCTCGCCGCCGAGCCGCTGCCGGCGCTGCGCGCCGATCTCCGGCAGGTCACGGCCTCCGGTCTCTCCTCGGGCGGCTACATGGCGGTGCAGCTCCACGTCGCCCACTCGGCGACGGTGAAGGGCGTCGGCGTGATCGCCGGCGGGCCCTACTACTGCGCGCACGGCAGTCTCTGGACCGCCTACCACAACTGCATGACCCCCGGCCTCTGGTCGCCGCTTCCCGATGCGAAGCTGCTCAAGGACGAGACCGACCGGCTGGCGAAGGCGAAGCGCATCGACCCGACCGCCAACCTCGCCGCGGCGCGCGTGTGGATCTTCCACGGCATGCGCGACCGCACCGTCTACCCGGCCGTGGTGCAGGGCCTGCGCGAGTACTACGGCTTCTACAAGGTAAAGGCCGAGCTGGTCGATCACAAGCCCGCCGGCCATGCCATGGTCACCGAGGACGCGGGCAACATGGACTGCGCCGCGACGCGCGATCCGTACATCAACGACTGCGACTACGACGCCGCCGGCGAGCTGCTGAAGCACATTTTGGGTTCACTGAAGAACCCCGCGTCCAAAGCGAGCGGCCGTCTCCTGGCGTTCGATCAGCAGCCCTACGCCGCGGGCGCGAGGATGGGCGACAGCGGCTTCCTCTACGTGCCGAAGGCCTGCGAGAAGGGCCGCTGCCGCGTGCACGTCGCCTTCCACGGCTGCCGCCAGAGCGCCGGCGAGGTCGGCGAGCGCTTCGCGCGCGAGGCCGGCTACAACCGCTGGGCCGATACCAACCGGCTGCTCGTCCTCTACCCGCAGGCAGCGGCGAGCTGGAGCTTCTTCGCCTTCAACCCGCGCGCCTGCTGGGACTGGTGGGGCTACACGGACCAGGCATACCACACGCAGGAAGGCGCGCAGATCAAGGCGGTGATGTCGATGCTCAAGCGCCTCGCCGCCGCGCCGAACTGAGGAAACCAGGGACAGACCACGTTTTTTGCTGGGGCGAGGGCTGGAACGAGACGCCGGTAAGCGCGAAATGCTTCCGATCGGAAGCATTGCCTCTCCCCAAAGAAACGTGGTCTGTCCCTGGTTTCTGTCGCGCTAGCCTCGCGCGACGAGCGCTGCGATGGCGTCGATCACGCTCTGCTGCTCGCCCACCGGCGGATCGATGGTCACCTTCACCCGGGGGTTCGCCGCGGCGACGAGATCGGGCAGGTCCTCCTTGATGTGGCCGCCGTAGCCGAGGAAGAGCGGCACGATGCGGATCGCATCGACCTCATTGGCCAGCTCCGCCAGCGCTTCGTCGAGCGAGGGCTGCATGATCTCGAGATAAGCGAGTCGCACTTCAGCGTCAGGGCGCTGCTGCCGCAGCTGTTGTTCGATTCGCTTGAAAGGCGCAGCCCACTGCGGATCGCGCGAGCCGTGGGCGAAGAGAACGATGCCTTCCTTCAATGCAGCGTGGCGCGGCGGCCTTCGTAGATGCCCTGCAGCAGGCGCAGCGAGCCCAGGCTGATGGCGCGGTGCGAGAGCGCGTGGCCGAGGTCCTCGACGATGTCGAGGGTGACGGGCACGTGCAGGCCGGAGAGCACGCGCGCCGCGCGCTCGGCGTAGACGCGCGAGACGACCGAGTCGTACTCGCCGTGCACGAGGTGGATGCGCGACTGGATGCGCGCGCCGCAGGCGGGCAGGCGCGCGTAGCGCGCCGAGAACGCCACTACCGCGCCGGCGAGGCCGGGCGCCTTGACCGCCTCGAGCGCCACCGTGCCGCCCTGCGAGAAGCCGATCAGCACGGTGCGGCTCGCCGGCACGCTGAAGTTGGTCTGCTCGCGGCGCACCAGGTCGTCGACGTCGGGCAGCACCGCGGCGACCCGCTCGCGGTGGTTGTCGCAGTTCAGGCCGCGCGTCGGGTACCAGTCCTGCGCCGCGCCGCCGCGCGCGTCGGGGTTGAAGCCGCTCGGCACCACCAGCGCGGCGCTCGGGAAGCGCGCCTGGAACTTGAACGCGATCGGGCTCATCGACTGCGCCGTGGCGCCGCAGCCGTGCAGGAAGACGAACAGGTGCTTTGCCGGGCGCTCAGGGGTGGGGGCGAAGCGGAAAACCCGGCCTGAAGACATTGGGGCGATTGTTATCCCGGCATCGCCGTTCTGTAAACTGGCTCAGATTTTTTCTCAGGTGATCCATGCGAACCACGCGATTCCTAACGGCTTTCTGGGCCCTCGCCAAGCCTTACTGGGTGTCGGAGCAGCGCAGCAAAGGCCTGACGCTCCTCGCCGCGGTGGTGGGGCTGTCGCTCGCCCTGGTCTACCTGAACGTGCGCTTCAACGCCTGGTACAACGACTTCTACAACGCCATCCAGGAAAAGCGCGCCGACGACTTCTACCGGCTGCTGTGGATCTTCACCGGGCTCGCGTTTCTCTACATCGGCTTCGCCGTCTACCGCGTCTACCTGCGCCAGATGCTCGAGATCGAATGGCGCAAGTGGCTCAACGAGCGCTACCTGCAGGACTGGCTGGCCGGGCGCGCCTACTACAAGCTGCAGCTCCTCGACCGCGGCACCGACAACCCCGACCAGCGCATCGCCGAGGACCTGCGCCTGTTCGTCCAGCTCACGCTGCAGCTCGGCCTCGGCCTGCTCTCGGCGGTAGTGACGCTACTCTCCTTCGTCACCATCCTCTGGATGCTTTCGGGCGCGCTCGAGGTCGCCGGCATCTCGATCCCCGGCTACATGGTGTGGTTCGCGCTGCTCTACGCGTTCCTCGGCACCTGGCTCACGCACAAGATCGGCAAGCCGCTCATCCGGCTGGAGTTCGAGCGCCAGCGCTACGAGGCCGACTACCGCTTCTCGCTGGTGCGGCTGCGCGAGAATAGCGAGGGCGTAGCGCTCTACCGCGGCGAGAACGAGGAGATGGAGAACTTCCGCGCGCGCTTTGCCAACGTCATCACCAACTGGTGGGGCATCATGAAGAAGCAGAAGCAGCTCGGCTTCTTCACCATCTCGTACGACCAGCTCGCCCTCATCTTCCCGTTCGTCGTCGCCGCGCCGCGCTACTTCTCCGGCGCCATCCAGCTCGGCGGCCTGATGCAGATCTCGTCGGCCTTCGGCCAGGTGCAGAGCGCGCTCTCCTGGTTCATCGACGCCTACAACATGTTCGCGCAGTGGAAGGCGACCGTGGACCGGCTGACCGGCTTTTCCGCCTCGCTCGCGGGCGTACGCGAGGAGGCCGACCAGCTCGACGGCGAGCGCCTCGAGGGCGAGGACGCGGCGCTGTCGCTCGAAGGCCTCGCGCTTGCGCTCCCGCAGGGCAGGCCGCTTCTCAAATCCACGTCAATGCATTTCAAGAATAATGAAAATGTCCTGGTGAGCGGAGCCTCCGGCGCGGGCAAGTCGACGCTGTTCCGCGCGCTCGCCGGCATCTGGCCGTACTGGAAGGGCCGCATCCGGTTGCCCAAGGGCGCGCGGCTGCTCTTCCTGCCGCAGAAGGCCTATCTGCCCATCGGCAGCCTGAAGTTCGCCGTCTGCTACCCCGACGACGTGTCGGCGCATCCCGACGACGAAGTGCGCGAGACGCTGCGGGCGGTGGGCCTTGACCACATGAGCGCCGATCTCGAAAGAACTGAAAACTGGGCGCAGCTGCTCTCGGGCGGCGAGCAGCAGCGGCTCGCCTTCGCGCGCGCGCTGCTCATCAAGCCGGACTGGCTCTTCCTCGATGAAGCGACGGCGTCGCTGCCCGAGGAAGCGCAGGAAGTGCTTTACCGCCTGGTCAGGGAAAGGCTGCCGGACACCACCCTCGTGTCGATCGGCCATCGCGCCAGCCTCGCCGAGCACCACGAGCGGCGCTTTGCGTTTCGCGAGGAAGCGCTAGCTCCCGTTTAGGACTATGCAAGTCGTGGTGCCGTGGGCGTAGAGCTTGCCTGAGGCATCTTCCAGGCGGCCTTCGGCGGTGGCGATGCGGTTGCCGGCGTGCAGGACCTTGCCGCTCGAGCGCAGCTTGCCGGTCTGCGAGGTGATCGCGCGCACCAGGTTGATCTTCACTTCCAGCGTCGTATAGCCGGAGCCGGCAAGGATCTGCGTCTGCACCGAGCAGGCCATCGCCGAGTCGAGCAGCGTCATGGCCAGCCCGCCGTGCACCACGCCGATCGGGTTGTAGTGCTGCCCGGCCGGCGTCACCTCGAAGACGGCGTGCCCGCGCTCGACTTCGGCGAGGCGCATGCCGAGCAGCCGCGCGATCGGCGGCGGCGGCAGCCTGCCGTCGCGGATCGCCTGCAGGAACTCGATGCCGGACATAGTGCTTGCGGCGTCCGAGAGGATGCGGGGGTCGTCCCACGAGACGTTCAGGGACCTTTCCATCAGTACAAAGGCGCCGGGTGGGGCAGCGCCGGCGCGGCGGCGCTGGCGACGGAGGAGCGGCCGGCGATGAAGTCGGCCGCGGCGCGCGCCACGCTCTCGTCCTCGAGGATGCGGCGGTGCCCGAGGCCCCGCGTGAGGAGGAGGCGCGCCTGCGGCCAGAGGCGCGCGAAGCGCGTCGCCTCGGTCCAGGGCACGGTGCGGTCCTCGCGGTCGTGGATGACGAGCGCCGGCGCGGCGAGCCGCGGCGCGAGCTTCGCCACGTCGAGCTGCGAGAAGGGCACGCCGAAGCGCTCCTCGATCGCCGCCTGCATCGCCTCGCGCACGCGCTCGGGGATGCCGTGCCAGCGCGCGAAGCGCCGCGCGTAGGCGCCGACCTCCATCGAGGTGCCGATGATGACGGCGCGGCGCACCGGCAGGCCGCGCGCGATGGCGAGCGCCGCGGCCGCCCCGCCCATGGAATGGGCGATGACACCTTGAATCGTCCCCTGCCGGGCGGCGACTTCCGCCAGCACGTCGGCGAAATCCGGCAGGCCCGTCAGCTTCCCTTCCGACACGCCGTGCGCCGGCTGGTCGAAGGCGACGACGCGGTAGCCGGCCGAGAGCAGCGGGAAGACGAAGCCGCGCATTTGCGCCGCATTGCCGCCCCAGCCGTGCGCGAGCACGACCGCGGGCGCCTCGACGCTGCGCGCGCCCCACGTCCAGGTGGCGATGGCGCGTCCCTTGTGCTCGAGCTGGCCGCTCTTTGCATCGATCAAATCCAGCGAAGTCAGAACGGCGTCCCTGGGGCGCGGCGGCGTGAGGAACAGCCGCTCCGCCCACGCGCTCGCGAGGTCGGGTGCGAGCAGCGCCGATGCGGCAAACCGAACGTTCGTGCTAATTCTTGGTAAGGAGAGGGCGTTGGGCATGGCAAGGCTCCTAGCTAGGGGCTACTTCAGGGAAGCGGTGGCGTGGCGCGCAACGAGCTCGTCGAACGCGGTGAGCGCGCGCTTGCGCGCTTCCTTGTCGCCGAGCAGGCGCCGGTGGTTGTGCGTGGCGAGGACGATGCCGAGCAGCTCGAAAGTGATCTGCT
>JBQTJF010000091.1:0-2429 GCA_052387375.1 Betaproteobacteria bacterium | reverse complement strand
TAGGATACACGGCCCAGGACCTTCTAAAGCGAGCGAGTGACCGTTCTCAGCGCTGCGAGGTACACGCGCGGGTCGCCGTCCTCCGCAGCGGCGCGCAGATACTCGGCGCAAGCTTCGGATCTGATCGCAGTTCTTGGATGAGCCGCTTTCGATGCGAAACGCTCAATGGACGTCTTGGGACTTCAGTTCGAATCCACTTTCCCTATGAAGCTACCGGCTTCTACCCACATTCTGGCGGAGAGAGAGGGATTCGAACCCTCGAAACGTTTTACCGTTTACACGCTTTCCAAGCGTGCGCCTTAAGCCGCTCGGCCATCTCTCCGCAGGGGCGCATTCTACCGCGCCAGCAACTGGCCGATGACGCCGACCAGCTCGCTGGTGGAGAAGGGCTTGGGGAAATAGAGGTCGGCGCCGGCTGCCGCCGCCTTCTCGGCCTGCTCGCCTTTCGCGGTGAGCATGACGATCTTGAGCGCCCCGCCGCGCTCGCCGGCGCGGATCGCCCGGCAGACGTCGTAGCCGTTCACCACCGGCATCATCACGTCGAGCAGCACCAGGTCCGGCCGGCCGGCGGCGACGAGGTCCAGCGCTTCCTGGCCGGTCGTCGCGACCTGCACTTCGTAGCCGTGGCGCCGCAGCAGGAAGTCGAGCGCGGCGACGATGTTCGGCTCGTCGTCGGCGATGAGGATCTTCTTCATGCCGCCTCGGCGAGCGGCGCACGCTGGTAGGGCAGCGTGAAGGAGAAGCACGCGCCGCCGCCGCGCCGGCTCTCCACCCACAGCCTGCCGCCATGGTGCTCGACGATGTGGCGGCTGATCGGCAGGCCGAGCCCCGTGCCCTGCGGCTTGCCGGTGAGGGTGTCGCCGGCCTGCCGGAACTTGTCGAAGATCGCCGCCTCGTCGGCGGGCGCGACGCCCGGCCCGTTGTCGCGCACGTCGACGCGCAGCGCGTCGTCCAGCGCGGTGAGCGCGACCTCGATGCGGCCCTCCTTCGGGTCGCAGAACTTCGCCGCGTTGGACAGCAGGTTCAGCATCACCTGGATGACGCGGTCGACGTCGCCGTTCACAGGCGGCACGCGCTCGGGCACGCGCAGGTCGACGCGGATGCCCTTCTCCTCGAACACCTGCTCCATGCCGGTCACCGAGTCGCTGACCACCTCCTTCATGTCCACGCTGCCTGCCTGCCACTGCGCCCGGCCCGACTCGAGCTTCGCCAGGTCGAGCACCTGGTTGATGTGGCGCGACAGGCGCACCGTCTCCTTGGTGATGATGCCGAGGAAGCGCGTGCGCTGCTCGGGCTCCACGTCCGGATGCTCGAGCAGGATCTGGGTGAAGGCGCGGATCGAGGTGAGCGGCGTGCGCAGCTCGTGCGTCACCATGGAGACGAAGTCGTCCTTCATCCGGTCGAGCTCCGTCAGGCGCTGGTTCGCCTCGCGCAGCTCCGCCGTGGCGGCCTCGAGCTCGCGCGACTTCTGCTCGAGGCGGTGGCTGTACACCACCACCTGCGACGCCTCGTCGAGGATGGTCCTCACCTCCTCGAGGGTCAGCGCCTCCTCCTTCACCACGGAGGCCACCATCACGCGCGCCGACGCGGCGCCGATGGCGCCGGCGAGCTGCACCTCGACGTAGTGCACGAACTCGGCGTCGGCCTGCAGGGTCTCGCTCGGCCAGCGCATGCCGCGGGCGAGCGCGTATTCGCGGAAGGCCTCTTCTGCGCCGCTCGCGCCGAGGAAGCGCGCGAGCAGGTTGTACAGGTCGGGCACCGACGCGGTGCCGCGCCAGAAGCGCGCGCCGCGCGCCTCGCCGCCCTGGCGAAACACGTCGACGAACAGGCTCGCCTGGCGGTGCTCCTCCGCGCTCGGCGAGGCGAGGAGCGACACGCCGACGTACGCGCCGATGTTGGCGATCATGCTCCAGATCATGGCGTGCGTGATCTGGTCGAGCCCGGCGAGGCCGAAGAGCGCCTGCGGCTTGAGGAGCGCGACGCCCCACGGTCCGTGCTCGAGCAGCCCGATCGGCACCCAGCCCGAGCGCGCGATCGCCGGCAGGAGCAGCGTGTACGCCCAGACGGCGAACCCGGCGAGCAGCCCCGCCAGTGCGCCGTTGCGCGTGCCGCCTTTCCAGAAGAGCCCGCCGAGCACCGCCGGCGCGAACTGCGCGACCGCGGCGAAGGAGATGAGCCCGATCGACACCAGCGCATACGCCTCGCCGGCGAGCCGGAAGTAGACGTAGCCGAGGAGCAGGATGCCGACGATGGCGCCGCGCCGGATGCCGAGCAGCAGGCCGGTGAGGTCGGGCTGCTGGTTGAGGCGCAGCCGCCGCATGCGCAGCAGCACCGGCATCACCAGGTCGTTGCACACCATGGTCGAGAGCGCGATCGTCTCGACGATCACCATGCCGGTGGCCGCCGAGAGCCCGCCGATGAACACCAGC
>JBQTJF010000090.1:0-1598 GCA_052387375.1 Betaproteobacteria bacterium | reverse complement strand
AGGCTCGCCGACCGGCACTTCGGCGTCGGCTGCGACCAGGTACTCGTGGTCGAGCGCCCGCGCCAGGCCGGGGCAGACTTCCGCTACCGCATCTTCAACGCCGACGGCGGCGAGGTGGAGCAGTGCGGCAACGGCGCGCGCTGCTTCGTCAAGTTCGTGCACGCGCGCGGCCTGACGGCGAAGCGCGAGCTGCGCGTCGAGACGCTCGGCGGCACGATCGTGCCGCGCCTGGAGGCCGACGGCGAGGTGAGCGTCGACATGGGCCCGCCCGCGCTCGAAGGCGTCGAGAGCATCGACCTCGACGGCAAGGCCGTGGAGGTGGCGATCCTGTCGATGGGCAACCCGCACGCGGTGCAGGTGGTGGAGGACGTGGACGCGGCGCCGGTGACGACCCAGGGGCCGCGCCTGGAGCGCCACCGGCGCTTCCCCAACCGCGTCAACGCGGGCTACATGCAGGTGCTGGGCCGCAGCCGCGTCCGCCTGCGCGTCTGGGAGCGCGGCGCCGGCGAGACGCTCGCCTGCGGCACCGGCGCCTGCGCTGCCGCGGTCCACGGCATCGCGAGCGGACGGCTCGACTCGCCGGTGCGCGTCGAGACGCGCGGCGGAGCGTTGACCGTCGCTTGGGCCGGCGGCGACAATGCGGTGTGGATGAAAGGCCCGGCGCAAGCCGTGTTCGATGGAACGATGGACATATAAGAACATGAACGAAGACGACGTCGCCACCTACCTCCGCCTCCATCCGCAGTTCTTCGAGCAGCACCCCGAGCTCCTCGAGAAGCTGCACGTGCCGCATCCCTACGGCGGCCGCGCCATCCCGCTCGCCGAGCGCCAGAAGGTGGCGCTGCGCGAGAAGGCGAAGCTCCTGGAAGGCAAGCTCGGCGAGCTGATCCAGTTCGGCGAAGAGAACGACGTCATCAGCGAGAAGGTGCACCGGCTCTCGGTGGCAATCGCCGGCGCGCGCGACTTCCCGGCGCTCGCGCAGTCGCTGTACTTCCATCTGCGCGAGGATTTCGCCGTGCCGCACGTCGCGCTGCGCGTCTGGGGCAAGAGCGTGCCGGTCGACTTCGAGGAGGCGGCCGCGGTCGGCGAGGCCGAGAAGCGCCAGGCCGCGACCATGGCGGCGCCGCAGTGCGGGCCGGCGGCGGGCAGCGGCTTCGCCGCCTGGTTCGGCGAGGCGGCCGAGCACGTGCGCTCGCTCGCGCTGGTGCCGCTCGGCCAGACCGCCGTGTTCGGCCTGCTCGCCCTCGGCAGCGAGGACCCGCAGCGCTTCTACCCGGAAATGGGAACGCTCTACCTGCGACGCATCGGCGAGCTATGCGCGGCCGGAGTGACGGCGCGTCTGTAGCGCGCGACTACCTCGAAGCGTTGCAGCACCAGCGCCGGCTCGCGCCGGCGACCCTCGAGAATTACGCGCATGCGCTGCAGCTCCTCCTTGGTCTTGCCGATGGGAAATCATTGGCAAATCTCGAGGCGGCCGACATCCGCCGCTTCCTTGCCGTGCTGCACTCGAAGGGCCTCGCCCCGCGCACGCTCGCGCTGACGCTGTCAGCCTGGCGCGGCTGCTTCCACTGGCTGGTGAAGCATCGCGGCTGGCGCGC
>JBQTJF010000089.1:0-3052 GCA_052387375.1 Betaproteobacteria bacterium | reverse complement strand
CCGGCTCACCGCCAGCGCCGCCAGCGCCGCCTCCCCCGACTCCACCGCCGTCACCGCATAGCCCGCCGCGCTCAGGCGCATCGCGATGAGCTGCAGCAGGTCCTTGTCGTCGTCGACCAGAAGGACCGCGGATGCTTCGCGTGTCATGGGCTCACCTTTGCCGGCGCCGCAACTTTTCCTCGCGCTCGAGGATACCGCGCTCGATCGAGCGCAGGGCTTCCAGCTGCTGGCGCAGGGTGTCCTCGCGCTTGTCGCGCTCCTTGTCGGCGCGTTCGCGCTCCCGATCGAGGCGCTCGCGCTCGCGCGCGGCGCGCTCCGCGTCGCGCCCGAGCCGATCGAGCTCGCGCGCGATGCGCTGGCGCTCCGCCACCTGGGCCGCGAACAGGGCGGCAAACCGGCCAGGGCCCGGCGAGTTCGAGTCGGCGAGCGACTCGAGCAGCTCGGCGGCGCGCGTATCGTCGCGCAGCGGCGCGGGCAGCGTGGCGAGCAGCACCGCCAGCCGCAGGCGGTTCAGCGCCGAGGGCCGCGCAGCGAGCGACTGCTGCGCGCGCTGCAACGCCGCCTTCTGCTCCGGGACCGGCGCCCGCGCCGCGCCAACCGCCTCGGCCACGATGGCATCCACCGGCTGGTACGGATCGGCGATCGGCCGCAGCTCAGCGCATGCCGCAAGCGTCAGCGCCATGCCGGCGAGCAGCAGCCTCACGCCGGGGCCGCGACCATGCGCGGGCTCCTGCGCGGCAGCGTGACGCGGAAGTGGCCTCCGCCTTCCTCCGGGAGCACGCGGATGCGGCCGCCGTGGGCTTCGGCGAACTCGCGCGCGATGGCGAGGCCGAGGCCCGTGCCGGCGATCGGCCCGCTCGCCTTCGCCCGGCCGCGGAAGAAGGAGTTGAAGATCGACTCGCGCTCCTCCGCCGGCACGCCCGGCCCGCTGTCGATGACGTCGATCTCGGCGTCCTCGCCGCTGGAGCGCACGACCACCGAGATGAACCCCCCCTCGGGGGTGAACTTCACCGCGTTGCCGATCAGGTTGTCGAGGATGGAGCGCAGCTTTTCCGGGTCGGCCTCCACATTGACGCGGGCGAGGTCGAGGCCGAGGCGCTGGCCCTTGGCCTGCATCGCCAGCCCGTGCGAGCCGGTGACCTCGCGCACCAGCGACTCCAGCGCCACCGGCCGCGGCTCGAGCGAGGCCGCGGTGTGCAGCGCCCGCTGGTAATCGAGGAGGTCTTCGATCAGCTTCTGCAGCTTGACGCTGTTCTCGCGCATGATGCCGACGATCTGCCGCTGCGGCGGCGCGAGCGGACCGCCGATCTGGTCGTTGAGGAGCTCCGCGCCCTCGCGCAGCGCGGTGAGCGGGGTTTTCAGCTCGTGCGAGAGATGGCGCAGGAAGCGGTTCTTCTCCGCCTCGAGCTCGGCCAGCCGCCGGCGCAGCCAGTCCAGCCGCTCGCCGAGGGTCTGCAGGTCCTCGGGGCCGTGCACGGTGATCGGCCGCGAGAAGTCGGCGCCGCCGAGCTGACGGATCGAGTCGTCGAGCTGCGCGATCGGCCGCGAGATGTAGCGGCTGAGCGCGAGAGCGATGGCGAGCGCCACGGCCGTGCCGAACATCACCAGGAGGATGAGCTGGCGCTGCACCGCTTCCGCATCGGCGCGCAGCCGCGCCACCTCGCGGTCGGCAACGCGGGAGCTGACCGCCAGGACCTCGTAGGCATTCTCGGCGAGCTCGCCGGTGAGCTGGGTGACGGCGCGCGGCTCGTGGCGCCGCCGCGGCTTCGCCGTCAGCAGCTCGTAGAGCGCCTGCTCCTGCGCCACCGCCTTTTTCAGGGCGTCGAGCTGCCCGGCCTCGAGCGGCAGCTGAAGCAGCTCGTCGGACACCTGCCTGAAGCTCGCGTGTACGCGCACGTAATCGGCCGCGATCTCGGGGGCCTCGAGCACCGCCAGCTGGTGCGCGAGGCGCTCGATGGAGCCGATGCGGTTGACGAGCGAGCGGCTGGCCCGCGCCGCCTCGGAGGCGCTGAAGACGGCCTTGCGGCTCTGGTCGGCGAGCCGCTCGGTGTGCCACGCCGAATAGGCGAGCGCGCCGACAAGCGGCGCGGCGACCAGCGTGAAGCCGGTCAGGAGCAGACCGAGAAATGACCGGGGGTACGCCATGTCCTTATAATTTCAGCAGATTTCCCCACTCGCGAGGACCAATGTCACAGCCGTCGGCCCCGGCAATCTATCTCGTTGCGGCGGTTGCCGCCAATGGAATCATAGGCGCGAAGGGCAAGCTACCTTGGCACCTGCCGGGGGAGTTGCGGCACTTCAAGCAGCTGACCATGGGCCACCCGGTCATCATGGGACGACGCACTTGGGAGTCGCTCGACCGGCGCCCGCTCCCCGGGCGCGAGAACATTGTCGTGACGCGCAGGCGTGGCTACGAAGCGGCGGGCGCCGCTGTCGCGAGCTCCTTCGACGCGGCGCTCGCGCTGTGCCTCGGCGAGACGGTGGCCTTCGTCATCGGCGGCACCGAGCTATTCGAAGCGGCGCTGCCCATCGCACGCGGCATGGTGCTGACGGAGATCCATCGCGACTACGAGGGCGACACGGTCTTCCCCGCGTACGACCGCTCGCAATGGCGCGAGACGCAGCGCGAAGCGCATGCCGCGCCGGACGGCACGCGCTTCGACTATGTCCTGTACGAGAGGGCCTAGGCCCAATGCCGGTCAGTTAAGCCGTTAGTTTGCGCCATTGGGTTTGCGAGGGGGCCGTTTTCTCGGGTAGTTGCTCATCTTGATCTTGACGGCGCGAGGATAGTGGCGAGGTCGCCGCGGCGGCAAGAGCAGGAGGCGCACTTCGTCGTGGAGGGTCTGCAGGCGTTTGGGTAAGACGCCGGGACTGGCGAACCAGGCGCTGAGCCAGAAGGCGCGCACGAAGTGCAGCGTGTGGCGATAGCTGATTTGGGTGGGCAGGACGCCGGCGCGGCGTGCGACCTGGGCCATGGTGAGGCGCACCAAGTTGTAGGTGATGGCAAGACCCCACAGTTCCTGCGCGATACGTTCGGGGTTTTTGCAACGCA
>JBQTJF010000088.1:0-2056 GCA_052387375.1 Betaproteobacteria bacterium | reverse complement strand
GGGGTCATGCGCGTGCGGCCGGAAACGACCATGCGCTTCATATCGGAGATGTTGGTCATCGGGATTCCCGCGAAAAAGAAGGGGCGGCTCAGTTTCTCACAAGTCGCGTTCTAGAAAATGATAATCTCGCAGCATGCCGCGAAAAGAGGACAGCATCCCGGCGACGCTGCGGGCGGTGTCGGTGCTCGAGGCGCTGGTCGCCGCCGAGCGGCCGGCGGCGCTGGCCGAGCTGACCGGCATGGTGCACCTGCCCAAGCCGACGCTGTACCGCATGCTCGGCATGCTCGAGACCGCGGGGCTGGTGATCCGCGAGCCGGGCGCGCGGCGCTACGCGCCGGGGCCGCGCCTCGCGGCGCTCGGCCGCAACGTCATGCTCAACGCCAGCCTGCGCGCCGAGCGCGGCGCCATCCTCGCCCGCCTGGTCGAGGAGATCGGCGAGACCTGCAACTTCACCATGCTCGACGGCGCGCAGGTGGTGTACGTCGACCGCGTCGAGGCCGCCTGGCCGCTGCGCATGACGCTCAGCTCGGGCTCGCACGTGCCGCTGCACTGCACCGCGAGCGGCAAGCTGCTGCTCGCGCTCCTGCCCAAGGCCCCGCGCGAGCGCCTCGTCGCGCAGCTGCCGCTCCGCCGCTACACCGAGACCACCCTCACCGACCCGAAGCGGCTCTCGGCCGAGCTCTCGCGCATCCGCGCCAACCGCTACGCCACCGACAACGAGGAGTTCCACGCCGGCCTGGTGTGCGTCGCGGTGCCGGTGACCGGGAAGAAGCGCGCCTGCGCCGCCCTCGCCGTGCACGCGCCCGTCTCGCGCATGCCGCTCGAGCGCGCGCTTTCCTACCTGCCGGTGCTGCGCAAGGCGGCCGCAGCCATGTCAGCCAGTCTGGACCTTTGACGGCATCGGCTAGCGCCGCCGGAAGATCCGGTTGAGGCTTGCGGACATCTGCGGCGAGCTCAGGCCCGAGAACGTGCCGTTCTCCGCGATCTCCTTCGCCGCGGCGGCGAAGGCGCCCCAGGCCGAGCGCGCGAGCGCCCCGCCGACTCTGATGCGCCTTACGCCGAGCGCGGCTGCGTCCGCGACGCTCATCCAATCGCCGGGAATGAGCAGGTTGACGGGCTTGGGCGCCACCGCCTGCACGACCGCGGCAATGTCCTCCTTCGATCGAATGCCCGGCGCATAGAGGACGTCGGCACCGGCCGCCGCATAGGCTTGCAGCCGCCGCGCGGTATCAACGATGTCCGGCCGCCCGACGAAGAACCCCTCGGAGCGGGCCGTCAGAAGGACGCCCGAGCCCGACGCGTCGATCGCGGCCCGCGCGGCCTCGATGCGCTCGACCGCCAGGGCGAGGTCAAACAGGGGATTCTGCGCGTCGCCGGTCGAATCCTCGATCGACAGGCCGGCGATGCCCGTGCCGACGGCGCGCGCGACGTTCGCGGCGACCCGGTCCGGCTCGGTGGCGAAACCGCCCTCGAAATCCGCATTGACGGGCAGCGCGACCGCGCTCGCGATTTCCTCAAGGTGACGCAAGGCCTGCTCGAGGCTGATGCCGTTGTCGGGGCGGCCCACCGACCAGGCGAACCCGGCGCTCGTGGTGGCGAGCGCCTTGAAGCCCAGCGTCTCGAGATAGATCGCGCTGCCCCGATCCCACGGGTTGGGCATGACGAAGCAGCCCGACTCGTGCAGGCGGCGGAATTCAGGGATCCTGGAAACCATGGCCGGGAAACGTGCCTAGGCCATGTGCCAGCCGTGGCTGACGGTGATCGACTGGCCGGTCAGCGCGTTGGTCGGGAAGGCGGCGAGGAACAGCGCCACCTGGGCGACGTCCTCGACGGTGGCGAACTCGCCGTCCACCGTGTTTCTCAGCATTACATCCTTCACGACAGATTCTGGAGAAATATTCAGTTCCTTGGCGAGCTGCGGGATCTGCCTTTCGACGAGCGGCGTGCGCACGAAGCCGGGGCAGATGAGGTTCGCGCGGATGCCGTGCGCCGCGCCCTCCTTCGCCACCACGCGGCACAGGCCGGCGAGGCCGTGCTTGGCGGCGACGTAGGGGCC
>JBQTJF010000087.1:0-11791 GCA_052387375.1 Betaproteobacteria bacterium | reverse complement strand
ACAAAGGCAAGCTGCAGACGGTGATCGAAGACATGAACCTGCCCAACCCCGTCATGCGCAGCCACTACAAGAATGGCTTCATCAAGCAATACGTGCGCGACAACCGGCTGCTGCGCACCGAAGCAGCCACCAACAATGTCAACGACTACGGCGTTGCCAAAGCCATGGACAACCTGCCCGAGCTGCGCCAAACGCTGCAACGCATCACCGACCGATATCTCGACGTCCAGCAAGACATCCTGGAATCGTTCATCGACCGCGGCCAGCTCCGCCACCTCAGCCAACCCACGCGGCTGCCCAACGGCAAACGCATCCCCGGCCTGAAACTCGATCACCCGCGGCAGTTGGCGCTCATGCAAGCGCTCGTGCGGTTCTCTCACCTCGCCGCCGGCGATACATTCTCCAGCACCGAAATCCATGCCGACACCGCTCAAGCGCTGGGCCATACCACTTCCGAGTACACCCTCGCATCGCTGCGCTATGACCTCTCCAAGCTGCGCGCCAAGCGCTTGGTGGAGAAACTGCCGAAATCCCGCCGCTACCGACTCACCGCGGAGGGCTATCGCATCTGTGTCGTCTACCTCAAGCTCTTCGAAAAAATCTATGCGCCCTTGACCAGCGCCATTCTGGCTCGATTCAAAGACGATAAGCGCTTACCCCAAACGCGCACCACCCCGCTCGATAAACTCTACCGCGCCGTGCTGCAAGCCCTCGACCAACTCGTCGCCGCCGTTGGACTCAAAGCCGCGTAAGTCCTGCATCTAACCCAACGAGTACGAAATTCTCGTTAAGACCCACATAAGCGGCTAAGGCGCTAGGCGCCGACCTCCGGTCCTGCGCTAGGCGGACTTGCGGTGCTGCTCGGGCCGCCGCTCCACGGCCTGGACCTGGTTCGCCGCCGAGCGCATCACCTCCATGCCTTCGCCGGAAGCGCGCCACAGGCTCGCCCAGAAGTCCACCATGCGCTCGACCTGGGCGCCGGCGAGCCGCGTCTGCAGCGCCATCAGCTCGTCGAGCGAGCGCACCTGCGCCAGCTCGGAGCTCGCCTTGGCGTTCTCTTCCAGCGCGCCGCGGATCGCCCGCAACTGCCGGTCCTGCAACCTCTCGACGTTCTCGAGCGAAGCCTTGGCGGCGTCCGCCGCGGTGCGCATCCCGGCGCGGTAGAGCTCGAGCAGCTGGGCCTGTTGCTGGATCACGACTCCTCCTTTGCGTGTCTGGTTGGAGAGCCGCCACTCTATCCGCCCGCCCGCCTTGCGACTATCAAGCGGACAAGGGCCTTCTTGTAGCGGCTTTTTCTACAGCGTGCGCAAGGTCTGGAGCAGCGCTCCGACCTCGAACGGCTTTTGCAGCGTCGCGGCGGCGCCGACGAGGCGCGCCGAGCGCAGATAGTCGAGCTTCGCGCGCCCGCCGCCGCCGGACACGGCCACGATCTTGGTCGACGGGAACTCGCGCCGGAAGCCCTCGATCGCCTCGAAGCCGTCGCTTTCCGGCATGAAGATGTCGGTGACGAGGATGTCCGCGGGCTGGCGGCGCTGCGCCGCCAGCGTTTCCTGCCCGCTCGCTGCCACCTCCACCGCGTAGTCGGCCGCCTCGAGCGCGAGCTGCAGCGCGAGCCGCAGGTCGGTGATCACCCGTGCCACCGCTTCCGCCAGATCGAGCCGCTCGCGCTCGCGCCCGAGCTCGCCCGCGCTGATGCGGCCGATGTCGAGGAGATCGGCGATGAGCCGCGCCATGTGCCGTATCTGCCGCTCGATGACCGCGCGCGCCTTGATCGACGGCTCGCGCGACGGGTCGGTCACTTTGAGGACATGCGCTGCCGCGCTGAGGGCGGCGAGCGGATTGCGCAGCGCGTGGCTGAGCGTGGCGAGGAACTCGTCCTTGTGCCGGTCCGCCTGCCGCAGGGAAACTCGCTGACGGCCAGATCGAGCGGAAAAGTGGCGCCGTCCTTGCGACGGCCTTCGACCTCCCTGCCGCTGCTGCCGATGACCTTCGCCCGGCCGGTGCGCAGGTAGTTGGCGATGCAGTCGTCGTGGCTGCGGCGGTAGGCGTCGGCCATCAGCATCTTGATGTTCTGGCCGATCGCCTCCGCCGCCGCATAGCCGCGTATTCGCTCCGCGGCCGGATTGAAGGTCTGGATGGTGCCCCGCTCGTCGATCGAGATGATGCCGTCGACGACGTGATCGCATCGACGCCATGCGCGCGAGCGAGGAGCGGATGCGCTCGGTGGTCGATTCTGGTCGCACTACCGCCGAGAGCACGTACTTCACCGCGCCGTCGCGAATCACGGGGACACGAATCGCGGCATCCACCGCCGTGAGCACGGCGAGCGTCCGCCCCTCGGCGCCGCGCTAGAAGGTCTCGCGTCGCTCCTCGACCAGGAAGTAGCCGACAATCGCGCCAAACACCGCGACCGGCAGGAGCGTCGCCAGCGTCAGGGCAACGAGGTACGTCCGCAGCGGCACGACGGCCGCCTCCCTTTGGTGTTGGACGAAGAGGCATCATAGCGCCGGATCAGTGCGAGGAGGAGAACATGGACGACTGGAGAAGGATCCGCACCGTAGGCCGCGACGAAATGCTGAAGCGCGTGGCGCGCTTCAGGAAGCTGAAGGGCTCGGACGGCGGCCTGCCCGACAGCCCGCTGCCGGAGTGCCGCAGGAAGCTTTTCGCCGTGATCGGGTTTCAGCCACCGATGACCGACAACCCCGCCACCACGTCCCCGGTGGGACAGGACGCCGCCGCCATGCCCGCGATCGCCATCGCCGAGGGCTTCAACCTCGGCTACTGCAAGGCGAAGCCGGGCAAGCGCCCGCTGATGCACAACCACGACAGCAACGAGACCTTCATCCCGATGAGCGGGCGCTGGCGCTGCGAGTGGAACGAAGGCGAGGCGATGGAGTACGTGGACCTGAGTCCCTACGACGTCATTTCCTTCCCGGTCGGCGTGGCGCGGCGCTTCATGAACGTCACCTACGACGAGCCGGGCAAGGAGCACCTGCTGATGTTCATCATCGGCGGCAACCAGCCGCAGGCGGAGTTCACGCCCGCGGCGATGCAACGCTGCGAAGCGTACGCCAGAGAACGAGCACGACCGCGAATGTCGCGAGCGCCAGCGTCGCCGCGCACACCGCGCGCCACAGCGGCGAGGGGTGCTCGAGCGCGTAGCGCGCCGCGGCGTACGCGAGCGCGTCGAGCGGGAACGTGAAGGCCCACCACGACGCTGCGAAGGGCCAGCGCCAGAAACTCCGGGAAACGAAGATCAGGGAAACTGCGAGGATCAGCGAGGCGAAGAACAGGTTCTCGAGGAACACGCTGCCGGGATAGAGCGCGAGGCCGTTGGCGTAGACCAGCGTCGGCGGCACGAGCAGGATGAACCAGCTCGGGCGCAAGGCCTCGGGCAGCGGCGCGCCGAGCACGGCGCGGTAGACGAGCAGCGCCATCAGCAGCGGCGCCGCGGCGGCGGAGACGCCGAAGACGAAGCGCGCGGCCTCCTCGTGGCCGAGCGCGATGCCGGGCCCGGGCGCGACGATGCCGCCGACCAGCACGATCAGCCAGCCGCCGTTGATCTGCGCCAGCTCGATCGATCCGGAGAGCCAGCGCGACAGCGCCCATACCTGGAAGGCGGTGAGGAGGACGACCCCTGCCCACCAGACGAGGCTCCCCAGCGCCGGCGCATAAGCGCCGACCCCCCCGCCGACGAGGAACATGCCCACCGGCAGCGCGCCGGTGAAGCCAAGCAGCGCTGGGTTGGTGAAGTCCTTTGCGACTTCGGCCGGATATCTGATCAATTTCAAGACGTACAACGGAAGGAGAAGCAGCAGCGCCAGGGCGCCGAGCAGCACCCAGGGCTCGGTGAAGTACGCCGGCGCCTTGAGCACGCCGGGCAGCACCGGCGCCGAGGCGCGCGCCGAGAGCCCCAGCCCGGCGAGCCCCATCACCGCGCCGTACATGCCGACGTGGACGTCCTTGAGGTTCACGCCGGGGAAATCAGGGACAGACCACGGTTCTCGAGCGATGGGGCATATTTGTCCCATTTTGCGCGTTGCGCCGTCCTCTTCCAGCCCTGGTACTCCGGGAAAAACGTGGTCTGTCCCTGTTTTGCTCCTGTTCTGGTCATGTGCCGAGGTAGTAGCTCTTCACCAGCTCGTTCTGCTCGAGCTCCGCCACGGTCCTGCCCTCGAAGACGATCTCGCCGTGCACGATGATGTAGCCGCAGTCGGCGATGCGGATCGCCTGGTGGAAGTTCTGCTCGGCCATCAGCACCGTCAGGCCGTACTTCTCCTTCAGCTCCTTGATCTTGGTGATGGTGTGCGAGACCAGGAGCGGCGCCAGGCCGACCGAGGGCTCGTCGACCAGCAGCAGCTTCGGCGCCGACATCAGCGCGCGCGCGATGGCGAGCATCTGCTGCGGCCCGCCGGAGAGCGAGCCGGCGAGCTGGCGCCGGCGCTCGGCGAGCACGGGGAATGTTTCACAACAAAATGAAAAATTCCTCGAAATCTCGGATCGCGCCTGCCGGCGGAAGGCGCCGAGCAGCAGGTTCTCCTCCACCGTCAGCTTGGGGAAGAGCCGCCGGCCCTCGGGCACCATGACGACGCCGAGGTTGACGATCTGCTCGGTGGACAGCCTGGTCAGGTCACGCGACTCGCCGTCCATCGCCAGCACGACGCTGCCTTTGGAAGGGCGGACGATGCCCATGACGCACTTCATGAGCGTGCTCTTGCCGTTGCCGTTGGTGCCGAGCAGCGCCACGGTCTTGCCGGCCTCGACGCTGATCGACACGCCGTGCAGCGCGCGCACCGCGCCGTAGCCCGCCTCGACGTCGCGGATGGTCAGGCTAAGCGCCAAGGTAGGCCCGCTGCACGTCGCCGTCGGCGACGATGTCGGCCGGCGCGCCCTCGCAGATGATCCGGCCCGCGTCGAGGCAGACGACGCGCTGCGAGAAGCGCATCACCGCCTGCATGATGTGCTCGATCATGATCACGGTGATGCCGGCGGCGTTGAGGTCGAAGAGGATCTTCAGCACCTCGTCGACCTCGGCGCCGGAGAGCCCCGCCATCGCCTCGTCGGAGATGAGCAGGCGCGGCCGCGCCGCCATGGCGCGCGCCAGCTCGAGCTTGCGCAGCTCGACCTGCGAGAGCTGGCTGGAGAGCGCCTGCGCCTTCTCGGCCAGCCCGATCCGGCGCAGGATCTCGAGCGCCTCGGGCTCGCCGCCGTGCTTGAGGTACTGCAGGGGCACCAGGAGGTTCTCGAGCACGCTCATCGCGCCGAAGGGGCGCGGCACCTGGAAGCTGCGCGCGATGCCCCTGCGCGTGCGCTGGTACGCGGGCAGGCGCGACACCTCCTCGCCGTCGAAGACGATCGAGCCCGACTCGTTCCGCAGCGTGCCGGAGATGCAGTTGATGAGCGTGGTCTTCCCGGAGCCGTTCGGCCCGATCAGCCCGAAGCGCTCGCCCTGCGCGATGTCGATGCTGACGCCGGCGAGCGCCGTGAAGCCGCCGAAGTGCTTGGAGACGTTTTCGACTTTGAGGAGGCTGCTCATCGGATCCAGGCCATGATTCGCCGGATCAAACCCAGGACGCCTTCCGGGGCGGCGACGACGAAGAGCACGAGCAGCACGCCGACCACCAGGACGTTCACCTCGTTGGAGATGGTGACGGTGGCGACCTGCTGCAGCGTGCCGAGGAGCACCGCGCCGAGCACCGGGCCGAGCCAGTGGATGGTGCCGCCGATCATCGCGGCGGCGAGCGCGTTCACCGACCAGGTTAGGTTGAACGAGGACGCGGGCTCGACGAAGGAGAGGTACATCGGCATCGGCGCCCCGGCCGCGCCCATCAGCGCGCCGGAGAGCGTGCAGGCGAAGAGCTTGAGCTTCAGCGTCGGCACGCCGGCGCACTCCGCCGCCTCCTCGCTGTCGCGCAGGGCGCGCAGGCCGCGCCCGATCCAGGACACCTGCACGTAGCGCGCCAGCGCCACCGCGCCCACCGCCATCGCCGCCATCACCGCGAAGAGCATGCGCGTGTAGGACTCGAAGGGCGCGATGACGTCGGGCCGCAGCAGCTGCAGCCCGGTGGCGCCGCCGACGTAGCGCCAGTTGATCATCAGCGTCTCCATGATGAAGATCACCGCCACCGTGGCGATGGCGAAGAAGATGCCGCGCAGCCGCAGCGTCAGCAGGCCGACGCCGAAGCCGAGCAGGCCCGAGACCGCCGCCGCGGCGGCGATCTGCACCACGAGCGGCGCGCCGAGCCACTTGAACAGCACCGTCGCGGTATAGGAGCCGATGCCGAAGAACGCCGCGGTGCCGAAGTTCACGTAGCCGGCATAGCCGCCGAGGATGTTCCACGCCGTGGCGAGGACCACGAAGGTGAGCACGATGTAGGAGGCGTAGAAGAAGTACTCGTTGACCGGGCTGAGCGCGAGGCCGACCGCGGCGAGGACCACGACGGCGGCGGGGATCCAGAACTTCATCTGCCGAACAATCCCTGCGGGCGCACGCCCAGCACCAGCAGCAGCAGCCCGAAGGCCACCGCCGGCGCCCACGAGGCGCCGAAGAACATCAGCACGATCGACTCGGTGATGCCGAGGATCAGGCCGGCGGCGAGCGTGCCCGTCATGCTGCCGAGGCCCGCCAGCACGACGATGGCGAAGGTGCGGCCGATGTAGAGCCGGTCGAGCGCCGGCTCGACCGGGCCGACGATGATCAGCATCGCGCCGGCGAGCGCCGAGGCGGCGGTGGCGATGCCGAAGGCCCACTGCTTGATGCGCACCGGGTTGGCGCCCATCAGCCGCAGCGCCGGCTCGTCCTGCGCCACCGCCTTGATCGCCCTGCCGGTAAAGGTCTTGGACAGATAGAGCGTCAATACGAAAGTCAGGACCAGGGCGACGCCGAAGGCGACGATCATGCGGTGCGGGATGCGGTAGTCGCCCAGGCGCAGGCTCGAGCCGATGTAGGGCGCGTTCACCGTGCGCTGGTCGACGCCGAACATCAGGATCAGCGCCACCTCGATGATGAAGGCGACGCCGAAGAAGAAGGCGAGGCCGCGCACCCCGGCCTCGGTGCCGCGGCGCTCGAAGGTCTCGTAGTAGAAGCGGTAGAGCGCCATGCCGAGGATGAAGAACGGCGCCATCAGCACCGTGCCGGCGAGGAGCGGGTCCCAGCCGTAGCCGGCGAGGAGGTAGGTGCAGTAGGAGCCGAGCACCATCACCGCCGGGTGCGCGACGTGCGGCACGTCGAGCAGCCCGAAGGACACCGACAGGCCGATGCTCACCGCCGCGTAGAAGCAGCCGAGCAGCACGCCGAACATCAGCGCCTCGAACAGCAGGTCGAAGGAAAAGACCATTGACCCCCTAAAAAAACGGCGCGGGATCGCCGCGCCGTCTTTCCCTTACGGAAGGACTACCCGCGCGCCTTCTCGAACGGCGCGATCAGCTCGCCGGTCTTGTACTGGTCGGGATAGAGCACGACCTGCTTGCCCGGCTGGCGCCACTGCTCCATGTCCTTGTCCTTGACGCCGCGGAACTGCGCCTGCACCACGCGCGGGTTCGCCCACTCGCCGTCCTTGCCGTACTTGATCGGCCCGACGATGGTCTTCATCTCGTTGTTGCGCAGGTACTGGGCGATCTTGGCGTGCTCGAAGCTGTTCACCGCGCGGATCGCCTGCTCGAGCATCTGGCCGATCGCGTAGTTGAAGGGCGGCAGGTAGAAGCCGAGCGGGTCGACCTTGGCCTCCTGCGCGCGCTTGGCGTAGCGGGCGAGGAAGTCCTCGATGCCCGGGTACTTCATGCCCGGCACATAGGAGTTGTAGTTGACGATGCCGTTCAGGAGGCTGCCGAGGTTCACCATGTTGGGGGTGAACTGCAGGCCGACCATGCCGCCGCCGAACATCTTCACGCCCCGGCCGACGCCGATCTCGTTGACCGCGCGCACGATCGCCACCGAGTCGTTCGGGTAGGACATGACGAACACCATGTCCGCCTGCGCGGCGCGGATGGCGCGGATGAGCGAGGAGAAGTCGGTGGTCGTCGGCGGGTAGTTCTGGTCGTACACCGCCTTCAGGCCGTCCTTCTTGGCGAGCGCGCGCGCGCCGTTGGCGAGGTTCTGCGCGAACTCCTGGTCGGCGGCGAGGAAGGCGACGCTCCTCGCGCCGACCTTCTTGCCGTTGGCGAAGAAGCCGTCGGACCAGCTCGAGGCGTCGTTCCAGGGCGAGTTGTTGAACCACATGTCGTGCTTCACCTTGGCGTTCACCTGGAAGGAGAAGTTGCCCATGACCAGGAGGCCGCGCTGCTTCGCCATCGGGATGAGCGGCGCCGTCGGAACCGTGCCGTAGGGCGCGATGATGAGGTCGACCTTGTCGACGTCGAGGAGCTTGGTGTAGATGCCCGGGACGTTGGCGGGGTTGGTCTGGTCGTCGTAGGCGATGAACTCCACCTTGCGCCCGAGCAGCCCCCCCTTGGCGTTGACGTCGCCGACCCAGATGCGCAGCCCAAGCAGCGCCGCCTGGCCGCCGGCGCCGAGCGAGCCGGTCTGCGGCATGCTCATGCCGATCGTCACCACCTTCTGCTGCGCGCGCGCCGCGCGCACCGGCAGGCCGGCGGCCACGGCGAGCGCCGCGCCGGCCTTCAGGACCTTGCGTCTGGAATCCCTCCTAGATGTCCTCCTCCTTGTGGCGGCTATTGTAATCACGGCCCTACAATTCGCGCCATGAAGATCGGGCTCGCAGGGACCGGACGCATGGGCGCGGCGATCGCCGCCCGCCTCAAGTCGGTGGGACACGATGTCGCGGTCTGGAACCGCACCGCAGCGCGGGCGCAGTTCGTCGGGGTGGAGGTCTGCGCCACCCCCGCGGACCTCGCCCGGCGCTCGGAAGCCGTCATCACCATGCTCGCCGACGCGGCGGCGGTGAAGAACGTGTATGCGCAGTTCTCCGGCGACCTGAAGGGCAAGCTCTTCATCGACATGAGCACGGTCCGCCCTGAAGTTCCACAAGAAATATCAAGGAAACTTCGCTCGCTCGGTGCTTCTTTTGTGGAATGCCCCGTTGGTGGCTCGGTGGCGCCGGCGAAGGAAGGCAAGCTGTTCGGCTTCGTCGCCGGCGACGCGGCCGACGTCGCGCGCGCGCGGCCGCTCCTCGACCAGCTCTGCCGGCGCGTCGAGCACGTCGGGCCGGCCGGCGCCGGCGCGAGCATGAAGCTCGCGATCAACCTGCCGTTGCTCGTGTACTACCAGGCTCTGGGCGAAGCCTTGTCTTTACTCAAAGACACGAATGTTCCTCCGGATCGCCTAATGGATATTTTTGTCGACACCTCCGGCGCGCCGGCGATGCTCAAGAACCGCGGGCCGCAGATCGCGGGCGTGCTCGGCGGCAAGGAGCCCGCCTCGGTGAGCGTCGATGTCGACACCATCCGCAAGGACCTGCGCGAGATGATCGACGAGGCACGCTCGCTCGGCGTGACCCTGCCGGTGACGGCCGCCGCCCTCGCCTGCTACGACCAGGCCTCGACAGCCGGCCTCGGCGCGAAGGACTGCACCGTATTGCCGGTCAACTGGTCACGCCAGGCGAAGTAGCTTCAATGCATTACCACCGAGAATCGAATCCCTCTGGAAGGACGTAAGTCCCTTCGATTCGCCCCACGGTGCCAACCGGATCCTCGAGGCCCATGTCGAAGCAGTAGTCGCTGCCGAGCAGCACCCGGTCGGCGCCGACGAGCTGCACGAGCTGGCTGTTGATGCGGTCGCTGTGGCCAATGGTGTCGTAGCTGAAGCGGCGCAGGTACTCGCTCGGCAGCCGCTTCATGTGCTTCAGCTCCGGCCGCACCTTGGTGCCGTGGTCCAGGCGCCCGATCAGCCCGGGGAAAGCGCCGCCGGCATGCGGCAGATTGACCTCGAGCTTTGCAAACTCATCCATCACGCCGCCGAAGATCAGCGACGCCGCGGCGACGCCGGTGTCGTACGGGTTGCCGAGCAGGTTCTTCAGGTGGTAGCGCGGCGTGCGCTCCAGGCTGAGGGTCTCGACCGGGTGCAGGAAGATCGGCCAGCCGAGCTCCTGGCACTTGGCGTAGACGTCCCAGAACTGCTTCTCGTCGAGGTTCGCGCCGTTGACGTTGGTCGAGAGATAGAAGCCCTTCATCCCCGGCAGCTTCGCCGCGCGCTCGATCTCGCGCACCGCGGCCTTCGGATCCTGCATCGGTGCCTGCGCCAGGCCGACGAAGCGCTGCGGGTGCTTCCGGTGCGCCGCCGACGCCGCGTCGTTGAAGGCCTGCGCGAGCGCGAGGCCCAGCCCCGGCGAGGCCCAGTACACCATCGGCGCGGTGAGCGAGAGCGCGTGGAGGTCCACCTTGCGCCGATTCATTTCTTCCAGAATTTCTTCAAGGACTACGTAGCGGTCGTCGAACTGGTTGAGCACCAGCCGGGTGCGGATGCGGTACCCGCCGTTCGGAAGGCGCTCCAGCGTGCCGCCGTCGCGCCGGCCCTCCTTCTCGAACAGCCGGATCCACTCCGCCGGGTACCAATGCGCATGGATGTCGACGGTCGTCAGGCTACTTCTTTCCGTAAGCGGCGTCGTGATCGGGTGCAACCGACAGGAGGCGCATGAGGTTGCCGTCGCGACAAGCGGTCGCACGGCGGGACTGCGTGATACGCAGGGTATAGACGGCGTCGGTTCCCTGCGGCGGCGTAGCGCTCGCGACCTTCTCCCACTTCAGGCCGGCGTCGCGATATACCTGGCTCCAGGTCATCTGACGCAGCTTCCTGAGCGTGTCGGTGACGCGATTTCGTTCCTGCTTGTCGAGCCCGAGCCAGTTCCTCTGGAACACCTCGTTATTGAGGTCAAGCTTTACGCTTGCGTCGCTTCCGTTGGCCATCCTCGAGCCTTCTCAGGGTTTCGTCCGGATCTGACTCGCGTGGCGGGTTGCGGTTAGCCCAATCGATCGCTTCGAGCAGGTCGGCCCGAGCCGCCGGACGGTACAGCCATGCCTCGCTCTCCGGAACGACGACGGCCGCGCGAACGAGCCACACCCCTGGTTCCTTCTCCTCCACGAGAACCTGGCGTCCCGCGAACTGCTTGCCGAGTGAAATCTGTCCGTTTGCGCCGACAACCTTTACGGTGGTCCTGCCGGTGGTGCTTTCCATGGGCTCCAAGGGCGCTTTCGCTTATTGGGCGTAAGCGCGGCTTAATAAAAAGGTAGTGCCATCGTGCGGCACGAAAGCGACCTTAGCACGAACGTCAAGGCGGCACAACAGTTCCGAGGGGCTATTGCTGTAAACCGTCTTCACTTGGCGGCGGCGGCGCCTTGCAGTTCTCGCCGAAGCGCACCCGGCGGGACGTGTAGATGTCGATGACGAAGGCGACGTAGCCTGCGGCTACGAAGGCTTTCGCCCAGTCGCCGATATGGTCGGTGACCCCCGCGCAGTTGTGGAACACCACAATCGCCGGAAACGGCCCGGCGCCGGCGGGCTTGTAGGTCCCCATGTCGGGCTCGCTCGGCACCTCCATCACCATGCGCGCGTGCTCCGGGGTGACGAGCACCGGCCGGTCGTGCGCGCAGGCCTCGAGGAAGTGCAGCGTCTCCGCCGCCATCGCCCCGGCGGCGGGAACAGGCGCGGCGGGAAAGCCCCGGCGTGGGCGACGATCTCCCAGATCGCCCCGACGACCAGGAACGGGAAGATGGTCTTCAGACTTTGTTCAGCGCCTTGAGGATGCGCTCGGGCGTGAACGGCATGCGCGTCACGCGCGCGCCGAGCGGGGCGAGCGCGTCGTTGACCGCGTTCATCACGGCGCCGGGCGCGCCGGCGGTG
>JBQTJF010000086.1:0-11361 GCA_052387375.1 Betaproteobacteria bacterium | reverse complement strand
CGCGCTGCGCAAGGCGGCGGGCGAGACGGCCGCCGAGGGCCATCTCGTCATCGTCGCGGTCGGCCGCAAGGACGGCAGGCCGGTCGCCGTGCCCGCGCCGCTCGCGCGTGCGCTGCGCGCCTAGCCTGCTGTGCCGCCTTACTTCGCCGCGGCGAGCTCCTTCAGGGTGAAGGTGTAGCTCACCTTGTCGAGCGGCTTGTGGCAGGCGAGGCAGGGCGCCTGGTTGACGCCGGGCCGGTGCTTGCCCTCGGTAGTGAAGATGGCGTAGTTCCAGTCGGCGTTGCGCAGCATGTCGGGGATGTCCTTGCCCCAGCCGGCGCCGCGCGCCATGGCGGTGTAGAAGAGCAGCTTCTCGGGCACGTAGAAGCCATCGGCGCCGGTGACCGGGTCCTTGGCTGCGTCGAGCTTCGCCGCGTAGACCTCGACGAAGAGCTCGGAGCCGTCGGGCAGCTCGCGGCCTGCGCGCGCCGCCTGGACCGCCGCCTTGTTGGCGAAGTAATGGCGCACCTGCTTCGTCGCCGGGAAGTTGATGGTGTGGTACTTGACGAAGCTCTGCTTGTAGCCCTGCGGGAAGGGGACCTGCGTCTTCACCAGGTTCGGCAGCAGGGGCGATTTCGCGTCCGCGGCGGCGCCGGGCTGCGCGGCGAAGAACACGGCGAGGTCGGCCATGTCGGCCGGCGAGAGCTGCGCCGCGATCGCGTTCATGAGCGGGTTCTTGCGCGAGCCGTCCTTGAAGGCCTTGAGCTGCGCCTCGAGGTAGCCGGCGCGCTGCCCGGCGAGGTGCGGGAAGCCCGCGTCGACGCTTACGCCGCCCGCGCCGTGGCAGGCGGCGCACACCGCGGCGGCGCGCGCCTTGCCCGCCTCGGGGTCCGCCGCCCGGGCAGCCGGCGCCGATCATTCCGTGGTCATCATAACCGGCGCGTGGTCGCTCGTGCCGACCTCGGCGAGCACCGGGCAGCGCAGCGCCTTCGCCGCGATCGCCGGCGAGGCGAGGATGTAGTCGAGGCGCCAGCCGATGTTGCGCTGGCGCAGGTTGCGCCAGGGCGCCCACCAGGTGAAGTAGCGGTCGTTGTCCGGGTCGAGCTGGCGCCCGACGTCGACGAGATGCTCGCCGAGGAGCGCGGCGAAGAGCGCGCGCTCCTCCGGGAGCTGGCCGACGCTGCCGGGCTTGCGCTCCTTCGGGTGTACGTCGATCTCGGTGCGCGTGATGTTGATGTCGCCGCAGAGCACCAGCTCGCGCCCCGCCTCGCGCACGCGCCGCGCCCAGGCGGCGAGGCACTGCATGAACTCGACCTTCGCGGGGTAGTTCTTGTTGCCGTTCGGCACGTACACCGAGGCGAGCACCAGGTTGCCCACCTCGGCCTGCACGATGCGCGACTCGACGTCGAAGTCTGGATGAGAATAGTCGGGCGGGGATGGAAAGGCATCCTTGCGGATGTGCAGAGAAACACCCGAGTAGGCGCGCATGCCGTGCCAGTAGGCGTGGTAGTCCATGAGCTGGCAGGCCTCGGGCACCTGGGCGGCCTCGGCCTTCAGCTCCTGCAGGCACACCACGTCGGGCCGCTCGCGCCCGACCCACTCGCAGAACTGCGCCGCGCGGGCGCGGATGCCGTTGACGTTCCAGGTGGCGATCTTCACGTGTAGAAATCTGAGCGAAAGTAACGCATCATTAAGAAGATTCAAAGCGGCGTGACGCGGTCCCGGCGGCCGCCGTCCCTAAACAGACTCCTGGCAAAGGCGATCCGCGGCGGCTAAGTAGCGGTCGGCCATGCAGCGCCGCTCGCTGACATGACGTTGATGTTCGACCGCCGCGAACCGGCGTTCGAGGTGGAGAGGCTTGAGAGGAATCTTTAGCAGTTCCGCCACGTTCGCAACATAGGCCCGGTCCCGAGACACTTTCCCCATGCCCGACTTCAGGGACCCGAACCGCCATGAGGAGGAGGATCGCCAGCCTCCCGGGAACGGGCGTTGCTCGACGGCCGGTGTGGACCGGCGCACGGAATGGTTCGTTCCCGCCTTCGGCCCCGAGCGCTTTCGCCTCGCGGTCGGGCTGCTCTTCTTGCCCTACACCGGCATGGTGCTGTCGTTCACCGTGATCGGCTCGATGCTCGCGCCGGCGGTGCGCTGGGACCGCGTCGGCGCGATCGTGCTCATCTACTTCCTCGCGCTCGGCATCGGCGCGCACGCGCTCGACGCGCTTGGCAGCCGCGGCGAAAAGCCCTGGGGCCGTGCCTTCACGCCGGCGCAGCTCTGGGTGCTGGCGGCGCTGTCGCTCGCCGCCGCCTACGCGATCGGCGCCTGGTACATGCTGCGCGACACGCCGCTGCTGTGGCCGATCGCGATCGCCGAAGGCTTCTTCGTGCTCGCCTACAACCTGGAGTGGTTCGGCGGCAGGTTCCACCGCGACTCCTGGTTCGCGCTTTCCTGGGGCGCGCTGCCCGTGCTCGCCGGGTACGTGCTGCAGACCAACGCCGTCTCGCTCGCCGCGCTCGCGGTCGCCGCGGCAATGGGCGCGCTCAGCCTGGTCGAGATCAAGGCCTCGCGGCCGTACAAGGCGCTCAAGCGCGCCGGCGGCACGGGCACGGAGGTCGCGCGGCTGGAGACCATCCTCAAGTGCCTGAGCCTGGGCGTGATCGCCCTCGGCATCGGGCTCGCGCTATGGCGCCTGCGGGCCTGACGCGCTACAAGGCGCTGCTCGCCGCCGTCCCCACCTACTTTCGCGCCGACACGATGGCCGACCCGTACAGGGTGAGGTGGCGCACGCGGATGTCGCGGAAGCCGTTCGCGCGCAGCGCCTGCTCGAGCTCGGGCAGCCAGCGCGTTTCCTCGATGAGCCGCGGCAGGCCGTGCCAGATCTCGTTCCAGGCGGGCAGCAGCGCGCCGCCGACGCGCTGCAGCGCCTTGAAGTAGAGCCGGAAGAGCGCGGCGCGCAGGAGCCCGGGCGGGAAGGTGAAATCGTGCGTGAGGAGAAGGCCGCCGTCCTTCAGCATGCCGCGGCAGTTGCGCACGAGCAGCGGCACATCGGCGTACTTCGCGAGATAGGAGGAGGCGATGCAGTCGAAAGGCTCGCTCGCGCGGTAGTCCTCGGCGCGCGAGACCGCGAGCTCCACGTTCGCGAGGCCGAGCCGGCGTACCTTGTCGCGCGCGATGGCGACGTACTCCTCGCGCAGCTCCACGCCGACGATGCGGCTCTGCGGGAAGCGCCTGGCGATGGCGAGCGTGGAGATGCCGGTGCCGCAGGCGAGGTCGAGAATGCGCCCGGCCCCGGCGGGAATCAGGCGCACGAGGCGCCGCTTCCACAGCCGGTCGATGCCGAAGGTGGCGACGTTGACGACCCGGTCGTAGGTGCTCCCCGTGCCGCGGAAGAACCGCTCGACCAGGGCGGTGCGCGGATCTACGCCCAATTTCTCGAGCGGCTCACCGCGTCGCGCCAGCGCAGCATCAGCTCTGCTCTTTTCTCCGGCGACATTTGCGGCGTGAAGCGGCGCTCGGCCTGCCAGTGCGCGGCGATCTCCTCGCGCGACTTCCACAGGTCCACGGTAAGGCCGGCGAGGTAGGCGGCGCCGAGCGCGGTGGTCTCGAGCACCTGCGGCCTGACGACGGGCACGCCGAGCAGGTCCGCCTGGAACTGCAAGAGCAGGTCGTTCGCCGCCGCGCCGCCGTCGACGCGCAGCTCCTTGAGCGGCTCGCCGGCGTCCTTCTGCATCGCTTCGAGCACGTCGGCGCTCTGGTAGGCGATCGACTCGAGCGCCGCGCGCGCCAGATGGGATTTCGAGCTGCCCCGGGTCAGGCCGACGATGGTGCCGCGCGCCTTCGGGTCCCAGTAGGGCGCGCCCAGGCCGGTGAAGGCCGGGACGATGTAGACGCCGTTGGCGTCGAGGACTTCGGCGGCCAACTTCTCTCTTTCCCGGGAACTCTTGAAGAACTGCAATTCATCCCGCAACCATTGCACTACCGCGCCGGCGATGAAGACGCTGCCTTCCAGCGCGTATTCCTTCTTGAGCGAGGTCTGCGCCGCGGCGGTGGCGATGAGGCCGTTCTCGGAGTCGACCGCCTGCGCGCCCGTGTGCAGCAGCATGAAGCAGCCGGTGCCGTAGGTGTTCTTCGCCATGCCGGCGGCATGGCAGCCCTGGCCGAAGAGCGCCGCCTGCTGGTCCCCGGCGATGCCGCCGATCACCAGCGGCTCGCCGAGCAGCGCGGCCGGCGCCATGCCGAAGGCGTGCGCGGAAGGGTGCACGTCCGGCAGCAGCGGCCGCGGCACGCCGAGCAGGCGCAACAGCTCCGCGTCCCAGTCGTTGGTGTGAATGTTGAAGAGCAGCGTGCGCGAGGCGTTGGAGACGTCGGTGACGTGCGTGCGGTTGCCGGTGAGGTGCCAGGTGAGCCAGGTGTCGACCGTGCCGAAGGCGAGCTCGCCGCGCTCGGCGCGCGCGCGCGCGCCGGGCACGTGGTCGAGGATCCAGGCGATCTTGGTGCCGCTGAAGTAAGGATCGACCACCAGGCCGGTCCGCTCTTGGAACAAAGAATCCCATCGAGCCTGCTTGAGTTGAGAACATAAGTCCGCAGTGCGCCGGTCCTGCCAGACGATGGCATTGTGGATCGGCTCGCCGCTCTGGCGGTCCCAGACGATGGCGGTCTCGCGCTGGTTGGTGATGCCGATCGCCATCAGGTCTTTCAGGGAAATGCCGGATTGGGAAACGGCCTGGCGCGCCGTTTCCCTCTGCGTCGTGAAGATTTCCTTCGGGTCGTGCTCGACCCAGCCCGGCTGCGGGAAGATCTGGCGGAACTCGCGCTGCGCGCTCGCCACGGCGCGGCCTGCGGCGTCGAAGACGATGGCGCGCGAGCTGGTGGTGCCCTGGTCGAGGGCGAGGACGTACTTCATGCGCGGATTCTAGTCGCCCCGGCCCTACTCGCTCGAGGGCGGCCCGGCGCCCAGCGCGTAGCGCACCAGCTCGGCGATGTTGCGCACGCCGAGCTTCTCCATGACGCGCGTCTTGTGCACCTCCACCGTGCGCGCGCTGATGCCGAGGCGCGCCGCGATCTCCTTGGCATGCAGGCCCTGCGCCGCGTGCTCGAGCACCTCGCGCTCGCGCGCGGTGAGCGTGGCGAGGCGCTCGCGCTCGCGCGCGCGGGCGAGGCGCAGGTTTTCGCGCGAGAAGGCGTTGTCGATCGCCGCGCGCACCTGGGCGTGGTCGAAGGGCTTCTCGAGGAAGTCGACCGCCTCGGCCTGGAAGGCGGCGCGCGCGGTGGCCACGTCGCCGTGCGCGGTGATGATGATGAAGGGCAGCCGGCTGCCGCGCGCGCGCAGCTCGGCCTGCAGCTCGATGCCGCTCTTGCCGGGCAGGCGCAGGTCGGCGACCACGCAGCCCGCCCAGTCGGGCCGCCAGGCGGCGAGCAAGGCCTCGGCGTTGGCGAAGAGGGCGGCCGCGTAGCCCGAGAGCGACAGCATGAGCGCGAGCGAGTCGCGCACCGAGGCGTCGTCGTCGACGACGTAGACGGTCAGCCGCTCAGGCATGGCAGGACGAGCTCGAACTCGCCGTGCTTCGCCGCGCGCGCCACCAGCGCGCCGCCGTGCGCCTCGGCGATGGCGCGGCTGATGGCGAGCCCGAGGCCCATGCCCGTGGGCTTGCCCGAGGCGAAGGGCTCGAAGACGCGCTCGAGCATGTCGCGGCCCAGGCCCGGGCCGCTGTCGCGGATGATGAGGCTCATGCGGTCCTCGCCGTGGCGGGCGAGGCGCACGCCGATGCGCCGCTCGCCCTCGCGCTGCGCCTCGACGGCCTCCACGGCGTTGGCGACGAGGTTGCGGATCACCAGCTCCATCTGCAGCCGGTCGACGTAGAGCGCCGGCAGCGCCGCCTCGGCGCTCACCTCGACCTCGACCGGCCGCGCGCCGACGATCTGCGCGGCGATGCGCTGCACCGCGGCGGCCACCTCGTCGGCCTCGACCGGCTCCAGGCGCGTCGTGCCGGAGCGGAAGAAGTCGCGCAGGCGCCGCACCACCTCGGCGGCGCGCTGCGACTCCTTCATCATCTTCTCGATGATCGCCGGCAGCTCGGCCGCGCGCGGGTCGTTCCTGGCGAGCAGCAGCAGCGCCGCATGCCCGTAGCTCCCCAGGGCGGTGAGCGGCTGGTTGAGCTCGTGGGCGATCGCCCCCGCCATGTCGCCGGCGGCGGCGAGGCGCAGCGTCTGGCGCAGGCCCTCGTTGGCGCGCTCGCGCTCCTCGACCATCATGCCGAGGTACAGGCCGGTGAGGGTGAGCGCCGCCACCAGCGCCTGGATCTCCAGCACCGGCAGCGAGAACGTCGGCTGCGCGTGGATGCCCGCCACGACGCCGAGCTGCACGATGGCGACGGCGACGATGGCGCCGTTCATGCCGCTGCGCGCGGCGATCCAGATGAGCGGCACGAACAGCGCGTAGAAGTGCACCGCCGGCTCGCCCGGCAGCCCCTCGAAGATGAGCCAGATGGTGCCGGCGAGCACCGCCGCCTGCAGCAGCGTCTCGCCGCGGCGCGCGAGCGCCGCGAGGCCGGCGCGGCGCCCGGCATCCGCCGCCGCGAGCAGCACCGGCAGCGTCACCAGCACGCCGACCGCGTCGCCCACCCAGAAGCGCAGCCAGCCCTCCGGCGCCGGCGTCTCGGCGAGCAGGCCGGCGCCGCGCAGCACGCCGACGTAGCAGGCGCCCACCAGCGCCGCGCCGCCGAGCGCGACTGCGACCAGGGCGTTCAGCTCGCGCAGCGTGCGCAATCCGGCGCCGCGCAGCAGCGCGCGCAGCAGCCACGCCATCCAGCCATAGCCGCCGGCGAGCGCCACCGAGGTCAGGGCCGAGATGAAATACCCGCCGGGCGCCCCGCGCACCAGCACGTCGGCGGCGAGGATGGTGGCGAGCACCACCGGCCAGTGGCGCATGCCGCCGAGCATCATCCAGGCGACCGCCAGCGCCGCCTGCGGATTCCACGGCGTGATGTTGAAAGGGCCGACCGCGTCGAAGTAGCTCGCCCAGTCGAGCGCCACGTAGCAGAGCGCGAAGACCGCGGCGTCGCGCAGGTAACGGATCGCTGGCATAAGTAGAAACGCTTACGCGCTATTGCGCCTAGGCGGGCGGCCGGGCGCGCCGCTATTGTGCACCCATGCTGAGCGAATTCCTCGACCTGCAGCGCTGGGCGCAGTGGTTCTCGGGCCTCGAGCGCGAGTTCATCTTCCTGCTCGCGCTGCCCTTCGTGGTGGCGATCATCGGGCTGTGGAGCGCGCTTGCCGACAAGGAGCAGGTGGAGGAGGAGCGCGAGCCGGCCAACGAGCCGCGCGAGGTCCGCGAAGAGCGCCGGCGGCTCGTGCGCAGGCGCAGCGACGCAGGCCGGGTCTCGCATCACGGGCTAGGGTAGTCGGGCCTTTCCTGCGGCAGCGCCGTCCTCGACCGGACGGCGTCAAGCGGGCATTGATGCGGCACTCGTGGGGAACAACGACAAGGTGCGGGGGATGAATCGCAGGCGCGCAAGGGAAGCCCTGGCGCTCGTCGCCACGCTGTATGCGTTCTGGCTGCTGCTCTCCGGCATCTACCAGCCCTTCCTGCTCGTCGCCGGGCTCGCCTCCGCCATCGCCGTCGCGGCGCTCGCCTGGCGCATGGAAGTCCTCGACCGCGAAGGCCACCCGATCCACCTCGTGCTCGTCGCCGTGTTCGGCTACTGGCCATGGCTGGCGAAGGAGATCGTCAAGGCGGGGTGGCAGGTGTCGCGCATCATCCTCGACCCGCGCCTGCCGATCAGCCCGACGCTGGTGCGCTTCCGCCCCTCGCAGACGAGCAGCGTCGGCCTCGTCACGCACGCCAACTCGATCACCCTCACCCCCGGCACCATCACCGTCGAGGCCGGGCACGGCGAGTTCCTGGTGCACGCGCTGACCCGCGAAGCCGCCGCGGGCGTCGTCGACAGCGAGATGGACCGGCGCGTGGGCCGGCTCGACAGGTAGCCGCCGGTGTTCGCCGCCGCCGCCCTCGCGCTGCTCGCCGCGCTGGCGCTGCTGCTCGCGCGCGCGATGCTCGGGCCGACCGTCTTCGACCGGCTGCTGGCCGCCAACACCATCGGCACGGTGGCGGTGGTGCTGCTCGCCACCATCGGCTTCCTCACCGGCCGCCCCGACTTCCTCGACCTCGCCCTCGTCTACGGGCGGCGCACCATCGTCGGCACCATCGCCGTGCTGAAGTTCTTCCGCCACGGGAGCCTGGGCGAATAGGCCATGAAAAAGAACGGACCGGGGGAGGAAATGCTTCCGAGCGGAAGCATTGCAGAATGAGCCTGGCCCTCGACATCGCCAGCTGGATCCTGATCCTCGCCGGCGGCGCCTTCTCCATCCTCGGCGCGGTGGGCATGCTGCGCATGCCCGACTTCTACACGCGCGTGCACGCGGCGAGCGTCACCGACATCGTCGGCGCGCTCGCCATCCTGCTCGGGCTGGCGCTGCAGGCCGAGCAGGCGCTGGTCGCGGTCAAGCTCGGGGTGATCGCGCTGCTCATCTTCTTCACCAGCCCCGCCGCCACGCACGCGCTGGTCAGGGCGGCGCGCCTGCGCGGCGTGGCGCAGCTCGGGCGGGAGGAGGCGCCATCGAAACCCTGATCATCTTCGTGCTGCTCGCCGCCATGGCGGTGACGGTGGTGGGGCTCGCGCTGCAGCGCAACCTCTTCGGCGCGGTGGTGCTGTTCGGCATCTACAGCTTCCTCATGGCGACGGTGCTGGTGGCGCTCGACGCGGTCGACGTCGCCATGACCGAGGCGGCGGTCGGCGCCGGCGTCTCGATGGTGCTGCTGCTCGGCGCCCTGTACCTCGTCGGCGGCATGGAAGCGAAGCCGCTGGTGCGCCCGCTCGTGCCGCTCGCGCTGTCGATCGCCGTCGGCGCGGTGCTCGCCTACGGCATGCAGGGGCTGCCGGCCTTCTCCGACCCGCAGGCGCCGATCCACACGCACGTCGCGGCGCGCTACCTCACCGAGGCGCCGGGCGCGACCGGCGTGCCCAACGTGGTCACCGCGGTGCTCGCCAGCTATCGCGGCTACGACACGCTGGGCGAGGTGGTGGTGGTGTTCACCGCCGGCGCGGGGGTGATCGCGCTGCTGCGCCGGAGAAAGCGCCAATGAGCAACGACCTGGTGCTGCGCGTGATCGCCAAGCTGCTGATGCCGTTCATGCTGCTGTTCGCCATCTACGCGCAGTTCCACGGCGACTTCGGGCCGGGCGGCGGCTTCCAGGCCGGCGTCATCGCCGCCGCGGCGATCGTCTTCTACGGCATCACCTTCGGCCTCGCCGCCGCGCAGCGCCTCGTCCCCGAGCGCCTGGTCGAGCGGATGCTCGCCGCCGGCGTGCTGATCTACGCCGGGGTCGGCCTGGCCGGCGTGCTGCTCGGCGGCAACTACCTCGACTACTTCGTGCTCGGCGCCGACCCGGTCGCCGGCCAGCACCGCGGCATCTTCTGGATCGAGGCGGGCGTGGGCATCACCGTCGCCGGCGTGATGCTCAAGCTCTTCTACATGTTCGCCGGCCGGGGCCGCGATGCGGGAGATCAATGAGGGGCCCCGCGTGAGCGGCGTCGGCGCCCACTACAGCTACTGGATCACCATCGTGCTGATGGTGGCCGGGATGTACATCATCATCGCGCGCGGCAACCTGCTGAAGAAGCTGCTCGGGCTGGCGGTGCTGCAGAGCTCGGTGTACCTCCTCTACATCGCCCCGGGCAAGCTGATCGGCGGCACCGCGCCGATCGTCGCGGAGGGCTACGCGGTGTACTCCAACCCGCTGCCGCACGTGCTCATCCTCACCGCGATCGTGGTCGGCGTCGCGACGCTGGCGCTCGGCCTCGCCATCGTGGTGCGCATCCGCGAGGCCTACGGCAGCATCGAGGAGGACGAGATCCTGGCGCGCGACCTCGCCGACGACGGCGAGGCGCGCTAATGCTCGCGCACCTCGCCGCGCTGGTGGTGGTGCTGCCGCTCGCGGCCGCGCCGCTCATCGTGCTGGTGCGCTCGCGGCGCTTCGCCTGGCTCGCCACCACCGCGGTGAGCTACCTGTGCCTGCTCTTCTCGGTGCAGCTCTTCTGGCGCGCGGCGGCGAGCGGGCCGGTGTCCTACGCCATCGGCAGCTGGCCGCCGCCCTGGGGCATCGAGTACCGCGTCGACGCGCTCTCAGGCTTCGTGCTGGTGGCGGTGTCGCTTACGGCGTCGTTCGTCGCGCCCTACGCGCAGCGCAGCATCGCCGCCGAAGTGTCGCGCGACCGCCAGTACCTCATGTACGCCATGTACTGCCTGGGCCTCGCCGGCCTGCTCGGCATCACCGTCACCGGCGACGCCTTCAACCTGTTCGTCTTCCTCGAGATCGCGTCGCTCGCGAGCTACGTGCTGGTCGCGCTCGGCCCGCAGCGGCGCGCGCTCGTCGCCGCCTACCAGTACATGCTGATGGGCACGGTCGGCGCCACCTTCTACGTGATCGGCGTCGGGCTGCTCTACCTCGTGACCGGCACGCTCAACCTGGCGGACATGGCCGCGCGCCTGCCCGCGGTCGAGGACGTGCGCCCGGTGCTGGTCGCGCTCGCCTTCGTCACCGTGGGCATCGGCCTGAAGCTGGCGCTCTTCCCGCTGCACCAGTGGCTGCCCAACGCCTACGCCTACGCGCCGTCGATGGCCACGGCGTTCCTCGCCGCCACCGCCACCAAGGTCTCGGTGTTCGTGCTGCTGCGCTTCTACTTCACGGTGTTCGACCAGGCGGCGCTCTTCGGCGAGTTGCCGACGCGCGAGGTTTTCGTCGCCCTCTCGGTCGCGGCGATGGTCCTCGCCTCGCTGGTGGCGGTGTTCGAGCAGGACGTGAAGCGCCTCTTCGCCTACTCGAGCGTGGCGCAGATCGGCTACATCACGCTCGGCATCGGCATCGACAACCAGGCGAGCCTCACCGGCTCGATCGTGCACCTCCTCAACCACGGGGTGACGAAAGGCGCGATCTTCCTCCTGCTCGGCGGCGTGGCGCTGCGCGCCGGCACGGCGGCGCTGCGGCTCGACGCGCTCGCCGGCCTGGGGCGGCGCATGCCGCTCACCGCGCTCGGCCTCGCCATCGCCGGGCTGTCGCTGATCGGCGTTCCCGGCACCGCCGGCTTCGTCACCAAGTGGTATCTCGTCATCGGCGCGCTGGAGCGCGGCTGGTGGTGGCTGGTGGCGGTGATTGTCGCCAGCTCGCTCATCGCCGTCGCCTACGTCTGGCGGCTGGTGGAGGCGGCGTACCTGCGCGCGCCGGCCGCGAGCGCGCCGCGCGCCGAGCCCCCGGCGGCGATGCTCGCCGCCGGCATGGCGATGGTGCTGCTCACCGTCTACTTCGGCCTTGAGACTTCGGTCAGCGTC
>JBQTJF010000085.1:0-2539 GCA_052387375.1 Betaproteobacteria bacterium | reverse complement strand
GCACGATCACGCTCGTGCACGAGACCATGGACCAGATCAAGGAGCCGCGCCGCGCCTGGCAGTACAACCCCGGCCAGCGCCGCCTGCGCCGCGCGCCGAACGTGGGTTACGACAATCCGGGCACGGCCGCCGACGGCCTGCGCACCAACGACCAGACCGACTCGTACAACGGCGCCATGGACCGCTACACCTGGAAGCTGGTCGGCAAGCGCGAGCTGTACGTCCCGTACAACTCGTACAAGCTGCACTCGGACGAGTACAAGTACAAGGACATCATCAAGAAAGGCCACATCAACCAGGATCTGGCGCGCTACGAGCTGCATCGCGTGTGGGTGGTCGACTCTGTGACCAAGCCCGGCACCACGCACATCTACAAGCGCCGCACGTTCTACCTCGACGAGGATTCCTGGTCGATCGTGGTGGTCGACGTCTACGACCGGCGCGACCAGCTGTGGCGCTGGCAGGAGGCGCACAGCGTGCAGGCCTACGACCGGCCGCTGCTCGGCATCGCCGGCGAGACGATCTACGACCTGCAGTCGAACCGCTACCTCGCGCAGGCGTTCAACAACGAGGACGCGGAAACGGTCGAGAAGCCGTTCAGCAACGAGTACTTCGCGCCGGCGAACGTGTCGAAGCAAGTGATCAAATAGCGGCGCAGCCGCTATTTGTCTTCGTGACAAAGGAAGGGCCGCTCGCGCGCCCCTTCCTTTTTGCGCCGTTCGTCCGCCGCCGTTGAGCGGGGCGCGCGTTCGGACCTAGACTGGACTTCATGAAACGGGTGCTGCTGACGCTGCTGCTCGCAGCGCTGCCGCTGGCCGCCGCCGCCCAAACCTACAAGTGGAAGGACGAGCGCGGCCAGGTGCATTTTTCCGAAGTCCCGCCGAAGAAGGGGCCGTACGAGGTGATCGGCGCGCCGCCGCCGCCCGCCGCGTCGCCCAATCAGGACGCGCTGAACCAGTCGCTGCAGGACTCGATCAAGGGCGGCGGCGCGCAGCAGCAGGCCGCGGAGCAGGCCGCCGCGCGCCAGGCGCAGCGGCAGGAGAACTGCAAGCAGGCGATCGAGCGCCTGGCCTACCTCGACGCGCGCACGCCGCGGCGTCTGGCCACGACCGACGCGGGCGGCAGCTCCGCGCGCATGACGGAGGAGGAGTTCCAGCGCCGCCGCGCCGAGGCGCAGGAGCGGATCGCGCAGAACTGCGATTGAGGCGCTCGGGTGTCATCCCGAGCGCCGGTGTCATCCCGAGCGAAGCGAGGGATCTTGAGGAGATCCCTCGCTCGCCTTCTATGTACGTCTCGCTCGGGATGCCGCGCGGCGTTAGCCGCGCGTCACTTCTTCGGCGCCGCCTCCGGCTTCTCGATGCCGAGCAGCTCCACCTCGAAGACCAACGTCTCGTTGGGGCCGATCTTGGCGCCGGCGCCGCGCTCGCCGTAGCCGAGCTGGGGCGGGATGTACAGCTTGGCCTTGCCGCCGACCTTGAGCAGCTGCAGGCCCTCGGTCCAGCCCGGGATCACGTTGGCGAGCGGGAACGTCACCGGCTGGCCGCGCGAGTAGGAGCTGTCGAACTCGGTGCCGTCGATCAGCGTGCCCTTGTAGTGCACGGTGACCTTGTCGCTGGCTTTGGGCGCAGCACCCTTGCCCTCGGCGACGACCTCGTACTGCAGGCCGCTCGCGGTGGTCTTCACGCCTTCGCGCTGGCCGTTCTGGGCGAGGAACTGCTCGCCCGCCTCCTTCGCCGTCTTCGCCTTGGCGAGGCGTTCGTCCATCTGCTTCTGCTGCAGCTTGCGCGTGATCTCCTGCTTGACCTTCTCGCGCGTCTCGTCGTCGAGGCGCGGCTCCTTGCCGGCGACGGTTTCCTCGACGCCCTTCACGAGCGACGCGATGTCGACCTCGTCCTTGACCGGCTTCAGCGACTTGCCGATGTCGACACCGATGGCGTAGCCGAACTTCTGCGCGTCGGTGGTAAGGTCCGCGGGCGCGGCGCCCTCCTCGTCCTTCTTCGCGCAAGCCGCCGCAAGCCCGGCGACCAGCGCCAGGGCCAGGATTCTGTGCAGAGTGCTCATGGAGATAACTCTTTCGTCGGAATAAGAAAACGCGGGGCGCAGACCCCGCGGGGGCGGTGAGTATAGGCCAAAGGGAAAACAGGGGTCAGGTGCCGGTTTTGCGGGCATCGGGCACGGCGGCGGTTTCGCCGGCGGGCTTGCGCGCCAGGATCTGCAGCACGGTCTGCTGCGCCTCGCCGCCGAGCAGCTCCATCGAGCGCTCGGCGATGCGGTCGATGCGGGCGTCGACCTCGAGCGTCTTGTCCTCGCGCTCGACCACCAGGCCCTGCTCAATCAGCGTGCTCACATAGGCGCGGAACAGCGCGGTGTCGAAGAACTCGGGCGCGTTGCGGCCGGTCAGCACCGCCATGCGCTCGGCGAACAGGCGGCAGTCGTCCTCGAAGCGCGCGCGCTGGATGCGCCCGAGCTTGCGCTCCTCGGACAGCAGCAGCGCCGACAGGCAGTAGCGCTCGAACGTCTCGCCCATGACGCGGCCGAG
>JBQTJF010000084.1:0-16581 GCA_052387375.1 Betaproteobacteria bacterium | reverse complement strand
TGCGTCTCCGGGTCGCCGAGCCGGCAGTTGAACTCCAGCGTCTTCGGGTTGCCGGCGCGGTCGATCATCAGGCCGGCGTAGAGGAAGCCGACGTAGGGCGCGCCCTCGGCGGCCATGCCCTGCACGGCCGGCAGGATGATCTCGCGCATCACGCGCGCGTGGACCTCCGGCGTCACCACCGGCGCCGGCGAATCCGCGCCCATGCCGCCCGTGTTCGGGCCCTGGTCGCCGTCGCGCAGCCGCTTGTGGTCCTGGCTGGTGGCGAGCGGCAGCACGTGCGCCCCGTCGCACATGACGATGAAGCTCGCCTCCTCGCCGTCGAGAAACTCCTCGATCACCACGCGGCTGCCCGCGTCGCCGAGCGAGCGCTGCTCCATGATCGCGTCGATCGCGGCGTGCGCCTCCTCGCGCGTCGCCGCCACCACCACGCCCTTGCCGGCGGCGAGGCCGTCGGCCTTGACGACCAGGGGTGCGCCTTGCGCGTCGACGTAAGCTCTGGCTTCCTTGCTTGATGCAAATGTGGCGTAGCGAGCCGTCGGGATGCCGTGGCGCGCCATGAAGCCCTTGGCGAAGTCCTTCGAGGCCTCGAGCTGCGCGGCGGCGCGCGTCGGACCGAAGATGGCGAGGCCGGCTTCGCGGAAAGCATCGACCACGCCGTCGGCGAGCGGCGCTTCGGGACCGACTACGGTCAGCTGGATCTGATCCTTCTTGCAAAAGGAGATCCAGCCGGCGATCTCCGTGACGGCGACGTTCTCCACGCCCGGCTCGAGCGCCGTTCCGGCGTTGCCCGGCGCCACATACACCTTCTGCACGCGTGGGCCCTGCGCGAGCTTCCAGGCGAGCGCATGCTCGCGCCCGCCCGCGCCGATGACGAGAATTTTCATCTCAATGCCGGAAGTGGCGCACGCCGGTGAAGACCATCGCCACGCCGCGCTCGTCGGCGGCGCCGATCACCTCGTCGTCGCGCACGCTGCCGCCGGGCTGGATCACCGCCGCGGCGCCGGCGTCGACGAGCACGTCGAGCCCGTCGCGGAAGGGGAAGAAGGCGTCGGAGGCGGCCACCGCGCCGGCCAGCTCGAGCTTGGCCGCCGCCGCCTTCGCCGCGGCGATGCGCGCGCTGTCGACGCGGCTCATCTGCCCGGCGCCGACGCCGAGCGTCATGCCGCCGCGGCAGAAGACGATGGCGTTCGACTTGACGAACTTCGCCACGCGCCAGGCGAAGAGCAGGTCGGACCACTGCGCTTCGGTGGGTGTTCTCTTTGTTACGACCCGGAGGTCTTCCCGCGCGACTGGCTTCGAATCACTGCTTTGCACCAGCAACCCCCCGCCGACGCGCTTGAAATCGTGCGGCTGCGCCTCGTGCGCCAGCGGGACCTCCAGGAGGCGCAGGTTGGCCTTGCCTGAGAGCGCCTGCAGGGCCTCCGGCTCGATGCGCGGCGCGATCACCACCTCGGCGAACTGCTGCGCCAGCGCCTCGGCCGTCTCGGCGTCGAGCGCGCGGTTGAAGGCGAGGATGCCGCCGAACGCCGACACCGGGTCGGTCTTGAAGGCCTTGTCGTAGGCCTCGCGCGAGCTGGCGCCGGTCGCCGCGCCGCAGGGGTTGGCGTGCTTGACGATGACGCACGCCGGCTCGCTGAAGCTCTTCACGCATTCCCAGGCCGCGTCGGCGTCGGCGATGTTGTTGTAGGAGAGCTCCTTGCCCTGCACCTGCTTCAGGCGCGCCAGGCTGCCGGGCAGCGGGCGCGCCTCGCGGTAGAAGGCGGCACTCTGGTGCGGGTTCTCGCCGTAGCGCAGCTCCTGCAGCTTGTGGAACTGCAGCGTCAGCACGCCGGGGTAGGCGCCGTCGCGCGAGCTGAGGTAGTTGGCGATGGCGCCGTCGTAGGCCGCGGTGTGGGCGAAGGCCTTCTTCGCGAGCGCGAAGCGCGTCGCCGCCGAGACGCCGCCCGCGCGCAGCTCTTCGAGCACGCCGGCGTAGTCGGCCGGATCCACGACCACCGTGACCGCGGCGTGGTTCTTCGCCGCGGAGCGCAGCATCGCCGGACCGCCGATGTCGATGTTCTCGACCGCGTCCTCCAGGCGGCAGGCAGGATCGGCGACCGTGGCCTGGAAGGGGTAGAGGTTGACCACCGCCATGTCGATCGGCGCGATGCCGGCGCCGCGGATCGCCGCCATGTGCCCCGCGTCGTCGCGCCGCGCGAGCAGCCCGCCGTGCACCTTCGGGTGCAGGGTCTTGACGCGCCCGTCGAGCATCTCGGGAAAGCCGGTGTGCGCCGAGACCTCGGTGACCGGCACGCCTTCCTTCTGCAGGAGCTGCGCCGTGCCGCCGGTGGAAAGGAGCTGCACGCCGAGGGCGGCGAGCCCGCGGGCGAGCTCGACGATGCCGGACTTGTCGGAGACGCTGAGCAGCGCCAGCTTCGGCGTCGACACTAACCTTTGATCCGCAGCTGCTGCATCTTCTTGCGCAGCGTGGCGCGGTTGATGCCGAGCATCTCGGCGGCGAGCGAGAGGTTGCCCTCGGCATGCTGCAGCACCGTTTCGATCATCGGCTTCTCGATGTTCTTCAGCACCATCTCGTAGATGGAGGTGGGCTTCTCGCCGTCCATGTCCTTGAAGTAGCGCTCGAGCGAGCGCTTGACGGACTCGGCGACCTCGTTGGTGCGGCTCATGCGGCCAGCCTCTGGAAGTAGTCGTTCACCGCGGCGCGCTGCGCCTCGGCGGCCTCGATGCGGTTCACCGCGCAGCGCAGCGCCTCGCCGCCGGGCAGCGAGCGCACGCTCCAGCCGATGTGCTTGCGCGCCACGCGCACGCCCTGCTCGCGGCCGTAGAGCGAGTACAGGCCCTCGAGGTGCTCGAGCAGCACCTCGCGGCGCTCGGCGCAGCCGGCGTCCGGGAGCGTCTCGCCGGTGGCGAGGTAGTGCGCGATCTGCCGGTAGAGCCACGGCCGGCCCTGTGCGGCGCGGCCGATCATGATGCCGTCGGCGCCGGTCTGCTCGAGCACGCGCTTCGCGTCCGCGCCGCACCGGATGTCGCCGTTGGCGATGACGGGGATGCGCACGCTCGCCTTCGCCTCGGCAATGCTCGCGTACTCCGCCGGGCCCTCGAACAGGCAGGCGCGCGTGCGGCCAGGGATCGCGAGCGCCTGCACGCCGCAGGACTCGGCGATGCGGGCGACGCGCACCGCGTTGCGCCGCTCGGGGTGCGGGCCGGTGCGGACCTTGAGCGTCACCGGCACGTCGACCGCGGCCACCACGGCCTCGAGGATGCGCGCCACCAGCGCCTCGTCCTGCAGCAGCGCCGAGCCGGCCTGGCGGTTGCACACCTTCTTCGCCGGGCAGCCCATGTTGATGTCGATGATGTCGGCGCCGAGCGCGGCGTTGTGCCGCGCGGCGTCGGCGAGCTCCGCGGGCTCGGCTCCCGCGATCTGCACCGAAACCGGGCGCGCCTCGCCGGCGTGGTCGAGGCGCAGCCGGCTCTTGCGCGACTCGCGCAGCTCGGGGCGCGCCGACACCATCTCGGAAACCGCGAGCGCGGCGCCGAAGCGCCTGGCGAGGTCGCGGAAGGGACGGTCGGTGATGCCCGCCATCGGAGCGACAAACAAAGCGTTGCGCAGCGCGTGCGCGCCGATCTTCATTGTTCCGATGGCTGGGGTGCGAGGGGAACGGGATTTTATCCCGTTCTCTTTTTCTATGGAAGGGCGGACGGGCCGAAGATCATGCGCCGCGCAAAGAAGCGCCGCGGCGCGGGCAGCACGTCGAGCGCGGCGAGCGCCGCCCCGCGCGCCGCGCGCGCGATGCGGCTCGAGCCGAGAAAGCCGCGCGCGAGGAAATCGGTGACGCGGATCGTCGCCGCGGCGTCGAGCCGGCGCCGCGCCGCGTAGGCCTCGAGCAGCGCCGCATCGCCCGGATCGGCGGCGCCGCGCAGCGCCTGCGCGAGCTCCCACGCGTCGCGCAGCCCGAGATTGAGGCCCTGGCCGGCCACTGGATGCAGCGTCTGCGCGGCGTTCCCTATATAGACGGCGCGCGGCGCGGTGCGGGCGTGCCGCACCCGCAGGACGAGCGGCTGCACGGCGCGCATCTCGACGCGGACCGGCAGGCCGGCCCGACGGCCGGCCGCGGTGGCGAGCGCGGCGAGAAATTCCTTTTCGGAACAATCGGCAAGCTTGCGCGCGCGTCCGGCGCCGAGGCTCCAGATCACGGCGTGACGGCCGCCGGAGGGCAGGAGGGCAAGCGGGCCTTCGGGCGTGAAGCGCTCGAAGGCGGTGGCCTGCGCGGCCGGCTCGGCATGCACCAGCGCCACGAGCGCGTCCTGCTGGTAGCGCTTCTCCTCGGCTTGCGCGATTCCTTCGGCGTGCACGACGCAACGGGACCCGGTCTCCTCCGATACGAGAAGATCGGCCGCGAGCCCGCGCAATTTCGTCAATAAACCGGCATAGTCGGTGACGTAGCCGAGCGCGGGCACTCCCGCGTCGGCGGCATCGAAGCGCGTGCGGCCGAAGCCGCCGGCCTGCGAGACTTCGATGCTCTCGACCGGCGTCGCCTGCAGGCCCTGCCACGCGCCGAGCCGCTCGAGGATCAGGCGACTCGCGTGCGAGAGGGCGATGGGACGAAAGGCTGGCGCCGCTGCCTGCCCTTCCAGCAATGCCACTTTCCATCCTGAACCGGCGAGCGCAAGCGCGGCGACACAGCCGACCGGGCCGGCGCCGCGAACGACGATGTCAGCTTGCGGCGCGCGCATCGCGCATCAGCGCCTCGATGTCGTCGATGCGCTTGGGCGCCTCGGCGGTCAGCACCTCGCAGCCGCCTTCGCGTACCAGCACGTCGTCCTCGATGCGCACCCCGATGTCGTGCAGCCGCTCGGGCACGTCGGCGGCGGCGCGTATATAGAGGCCCGGCTCGACGGTGAGCGCCATGCCCGGCGCGAGAGGCCGCCAGTTGCCTTCACGCTTGTACTCACCAGCGTCATGCACATCGAGGCCGAGCCAGTGGCCGGTCCTGTGCATGTAGAAGCGCTTGTACAGCTCCTTCTCGAGCACCGTGTCGAGGCTGCCCTTGAGGAGCCCGAGGTCGAGCATGCCCTGCGCGAGCACGCGCACGGCGGCGTCGTGCGGCTCGATCCAGGCGCGGCCGGGCCGCACCGCCTGCATCGCCGCGCCCTGCGCCGCCAGCACCAGCTCGTACACCTCGCGCTGCGCGCCGCCGAAGCGGCCGTTCACCGGGAAGGTGCGCGTGATGTCCGAGGCGTAGCCGTCGAGCTCGCAGCCGGCGTCGATGAGCAGCAGCTCGCCGTCGCGCAGCGGCGAATTGTTAAACACGTAGTGCAGCACGCAGGCGTTGGCGCCGCCGGCGACGATCGGCGAGTAGGCGGGGAACTGCGCGCCCGAGCGGCGGAACTCGTACAGGAGCTCCGCCTCGATCTCGTATTCGTTGCGCCCCGGGCGGGCGCTCTGCATGGCGCGCCGGTGCGCCGCGGCGGCGATGCCCGCGGCGCGGCGCATGAGCGCGACCTCGTGCGCGTCCTTCACCAGGCGCATCTCGTCGAGCGTCGCGCGCACGTCGTGCAGGCGCTCGGGCGCGGCGACGCCGGCGCGCGCGCGGGCGCGCACCGCGGTCAGCCAGCGCAGCACGCGCGCGTCCCACTCCGCGTCGGCGCCGATCGGGTAGCAGAGCGCCGGCCGGTCCTCCAGGATCGCCCCCATCGCCTCGTCGAGCGCGCCGATCGGCTGCGCCTCGTCCAGGCCGAAGCGCTCGCGCGCGCCTTCGGGCCCGTGGCGGAAGCCGTCCCAGATCTCGCGCTCGGCGCTGCGCTCGCGGCAGAAGAGCAGCGTCTTCGGCGCGGCGCCGCCGACCACGACCAGCGCCGCCTCCGGCTCGGTGAAGCCGGTGAGGTAGTAGAAGTAGCTGTCGAAGCGGTACGGGTAGTGCGAGTCGCGGTTGCGCGCGCGCTCGGGCGCGGTGGGGACGAGCGCCACGCCCTCGCCGATGGCGCGCGCCAGCCGCTCGCGCCGGGCGCGGTAGACGGAAATCTCTTCAGCGATCTTCATGGCTCGATGACAGGTGGGAACGCAGCTCGGCCAGCCGCTCGGCGGTGCCGGCGTCCTGCCAGAAGCCGGCGTAGAGCTCGCCCGTGATCCGCCGGCGCTCCGCCGCCTCGCGCAGCAGCGGCGCGAGCGGCGCCTTCTCGCCCGCGGGCACGCTCGCCACCAGCGCCGGCGACATCACCGCGATCCCGCTGTAAGTGTAGCGCGGCGCGGGCGCATTGCCGACGAGGCCGGCATCGAGCGTGAAGTCGCCCTTGGGATGGTGGGGCGGGTTGGGGATGAGCACCAGGTGAGCAAGGGAACGGCCCAGCTCCGCTTTCAGTGTCCTGAGGTCAAACTCGCAATAAATATCACCATTGACCAGCAGGAACGGCTCGGGCCCGAGGAGCCCGCGCGCGTTGGCGATGCCGCCGGCGGTCTCGAGCGGCTCGGCCTCGCGCGAGTAGGCGATGCGCACGCCGTAGCGCGCCCCGTCGCCGAGCGCCGCGACGATCATGCCGGCGAGGTGCGAGACGTTGATCACGACCTCGCGCCGGCCGCTCGCGGCGAGGCGTTCGAGGTGCCAGCCGATGAGCGGCTTGCCGCCCGCCTCGACCAGCGCCTTCGGCATCGCGTGCGTAAGCGGCCGCAAGCGCTCGCCACGTCCGGCGGCGAGAATCATGGCCTTCATTTTTCCAGCGCGTCGAGTAGGCGCAGGAGCGGCGCGAGTGGGGCGTAGCGCTTGCCGGTGGCGTGCGCGTAGGCGATGAAGCGCGGCGTGTCGGCGAGGTACTTCGGCTTGCCATCCCGGTAGTGGATGCGCGCGAAGATGCCGAGCACCTTGAGATGCCGCTGCAGGCCCATCCACTCGAGGGCGCGCCAGAACTCGCCGAAGTCGGGCGCGACCGGCAGGCCGGCGCGCTTCGCCTTCTCCCAGTAGCGCACGCTCCAGTCGAGCACCTGCTCCTCCTCCCAGCTGACGAACGCATCGCGGAACAGCGACACCACGTCGTAGGTGATCGGCCCCAGCACCGCGTCCTGGAAGTCGAGCACGCCGGGGTTGGGCTCGCACGCCATCAGGTTGCGCGGCATGTAGTCGCGGTGCACGTACACCGCCGGCTGCGCCAGCGCGCTCTGCACCAGTAGCCGGAAGATGCTTTCCAACGACGCTTTTTGTTCCGCCGCCAGTTCCTTCTTGAGATGCCTGGCGACATACCATTCGGGGAAGAGGTTCATCTCGCGGCGCAGGAGCGCCTCGTCGTAGGGCGGCAGCGCGCCGGCGCGCGTGGCGAGCTGCCAGCGCACCAGCGCCTCGGTGGCGTCGCCGAAGAGCTGCGGCGCATTGCTTGCGTCGAGCGCGTCGAGATAGGTGCGCGTGCCGAGGTCGGAGAGCAGCAGGAAGCCCTGCGCGAGGTCCTGCGCGCGGATCTCGGGCGCATGCACGCCCGCATCGCGCAGCAGCCCGGCGATGCGCACGAAGGGGCGGCAGTCTTCCTTGCCGGGCGGCGCGTCCATCGCGATGGCGGTGCGGCCGTCTTCGAGGTGCACGCGAAAGTAGCGCCGGAAGCTGGCGTCCTCGGAGGCGGAAGTGAGCGTGAATTGCTGGCCGGGGACCTGCGCGGCGAGCCAGCGCTCCAGCGCAGGCCGCCGCGAATCGGCGTGTATCATTGAAAATTCTAACGAAAAAGCTCCTCCGCCGCTCCATGCCGTTCCGTCTTGCGACGCTGGCTGCCGCGCTCGTCGCCGCCGCGCCAGTGCTGGCGCAGGACGCTGCCACCGCGGAGCCGGGCCGCACGACGATCGACGCCGAGCGCATCGAGGGCGTAAGCGACCTCGAGGTGAGCGCCACCGGCGCCGCGGAGATACGGCGCGACGAGATCCGCATCTTCGGCGAGAGCCTGCGCTACAACCGCGAGCTCGGCACCGCCGAAGCCGAAGGCGGCGTGCGCCTGCAAAGCGGCGTCGACCGCTTCTTCGGCCCGCGCCTCGAGTACAACACGCTCGACGACACCGGGGTGTTCGAGCAGCCGCGCTATCTCCTGCAGCGCGACCGCACCGCGCGCGGCGGCGCCGACCGGCTCGACTTCCTCGGCAAGGACCGCTACCGCTTCACCAACGCCACCTACACCACCTGCCAGCCCGGCCAGGAGGACTGGCGGCTCGAGGCGAAGGAGCTCGAGCTCGACTACGCCGAGGAGGAGGGGCGCGCCACCAGCCCGCGCCTGCGCTTCTTCGGCATTCCGATCCTCGGCGCGCCGTTCGTCACCTTCCCGCTGGAGGACCGCAGGAAGAGCGGCTTGCTCACGCCCTACTACGCGCAGACCACCACGCGCGGCTTCGAGTTCGGCGTGCCCTGGTACTGGAACATCGCGCCCGAGCAGGACCTCGTGCTCACGCCGGTCACCATGGCGAAGCGCGGCGTGCAGCTCAAGAACCACTACCGCTACCTCGACCGGCGCTACGCCGGCGAGCTGCGCCTGGAGCTCTTGCCCGAGGACAAGGCCTTCGGCGACTCGCGCACCGGCGTGTCCTGGCAGCACGCGCAGACGCTGCGCCCGGGCCTCTCGGCGCAGGTCGACTGGAACAAGGTCTCCGACGACCGCTACTTCGTCGACCTGGCGAGCCAGGTGAAGCAGGTGTCGGTGACCAACCTGCCGCAGGACGCCGTGCTCACCTACGGCAGCGCGTTCGGCTCGACGCCCTACGCGCTGCAGGCGCGCGTCAACCGCTTCCAGACCCTGCAGGACCCGCTGGCGCCGATCGTGGCGCCCTACCACCGCGTGCCGCAGCTCAACTTCAGCACGGCGCGCCACGACCTGGGCGGCCTCGCCGACGTGGCGCTGCCCGCCGAGCACGTGCGCTTCACGCACCCGACGCTGCTCGAGGGCGACCGCCAGGCGCTCGCCCCGACGCTGGCGCTGCCCTTCCTCGCGCCGGGCTGGTTCGTGACGCCGAAGCTCGGCCTGCGGCACGTGAATTACGACCTGCGCGTCGCGCCCGGGCAGGAGGGCTCGCCGAACCTGTCGATCCCGTGGTTCTCGCTCGACAGCGGCCTGGTGTTCGACCGCGACGCGCGCTGGTTCGGCGAGAGCCTGACGCAGACCATGGAGCCGCGGCTCTACTACGTCTACGTGCCCTTCCGCGACCAGAGTCGCCTGCCGGTGTTCGACACCGCGCTCGCCGACTTCAGCTACCCGCAGCTCTTCACCGAGAACCGCTTCTCCGGCGGCGACCGCTTCGGCGACGCCAACCAGGTGACGCTCGCGCTCACCTCGCGCTTCCTGCACGCGAACGGCCAGGAGGCGTTCCGCGCCACCATCGGCCAGCGCTACTACTTCGAGGACGAGCGCGTCGGCCTCGCGCCGGCGACGCCGCTGCGCACCTCGACCGAGTCGGACGTGCTCGCCGCCATCGGCGGACGGCTCTTCACCAACTGGTCCTTCGACGCGGCCACGCAGTACGACCGCATCCACCAGCGCATGGAGCGCTACAGCCTGGGCGCGCGCTACTCGCCGGAGATCGCCAAGGTGATCAACGCGAGCTACCGCTTCCAGCGCGAGACCATCCGCCAGATCGACCTCTCGGCGCAGTGGCCGGTGGCCGCCGGCTGGTACGGCGTCGGGCGCTACAATTACTCGCTGCTCGACAGCCGCCTGCTCGAAGGGCTGGCCGGCTTCGAGTACAACGCGGGCTGCTGGGTGTTCCGGGCGGTCGTGCAGCGCGTGCAGGCGGCCACCGCGGTGGCCTCCACGGCGCTCGTGTTCCAGCTCGAGTTCAACGGCGTCGGGCAGATCGGCACCGACGAGGCGGTGGAGCTGCTCAAGCGCAACGTGCCGGGCTACTCGGTCACCAACCCCGCCGACGCGCGGCTGGCCCCGCCGGGCCTGCGCCCCCGGCTGCCTTTCGAACAGGTCTACTGATGGCGATGTTGAAACGAATTGTCTGTGCCGTCCTCTTTCTCGTCGCGACACTCGCGAACGCGCAAAGCGTTGCATTGCTCGATCGCATCGTCGCGGTGGTGAACAAGGAAGTGGTGACGCTCTCCGAGCTGAACGACACCATCGCCACCGCCGAGCGGCAGCTCAAGCGCGCCGGCACGCGCGCGCCGTCGCGCGAGGTGCTCGAGCGCCAGATGCTGGAGAAGCTGATCCTCGACAAGGCGCAGCTGCAGCTCGCGCGCGAGCGCGGCATCCGCGTCGACGACGCGCAGCTCGACCGCGCCGTGCAGCGCGTCGCCGAGAACAACCGCTTGAGCGTGGCCGAGTTCCGCGAGCGCCTCGAGTCCGACGGCGTGCCCTTCGACGCCTTCCGCCAGGACCTGCGCGAGCAGATCGTGCTCTCGAGGCTGCGCGAGCGCGAGGTGGACGAGAAGATCCAGGTGAGCGACACCGAGATCGACCTCTTCCTCGAGGAGATGAGGAACCGGCCGGGGGAGGGCGCCGAGTACAACTTCGCCCACATCCTGGTGCGCGTGCCGGAGCAGGCGAGCCCCGAGCGCATCGAGGCCGCGCGCGGCCGTGCCGAGAAGGCCGCGGCCGAGGCGCGCGCCGGCGGCGAGTTCGCCCGCATCGCCGCGTCGTATTCCGACGCGCCCGATGCCCTGCAGGGCGGCGCGCTCGGCTGGCGCGCGCAGGACCGGCTGCCGGAGCTCTATGCGTCGGCGCTCGCCCGCATGGAGCCCGGCCAGGTGAGCGAGGTGCTGCGCAGTCCCGCCGGTTTCCACGTGCTCAAGCTGGTGGAGCGCCGCGGCGCGGCGCAGGCGGCCGCCGGCGGCGTGATGCAGACCAGATTGCGCCACATCCTCGTGCGCCCGAGCGAGACCGTCTCCGAGGCGGAGGCGCGCCGGCGCCTCGCCGACATCCGCGAGCGCATCATCGGCGGCCGCGCCGAGTTCGCGGAGATGGCGCGCGTGCACTCCGAGGACGGCACCGCGGCGCGCGGCGGCGAGCTCGACTGGATCCATCCCGGCGACACGGTGCCCGACTTCGAGCGCGCTTACGCCAACCTGCCGATCGGCGAGATCAGCCCGCCGGTGCGCACGCCGTTCGGCTACCACCTGATCCAGGTGTTAGAACGACGTTCAGCAGACCTGTCTCCTGAACGTCGAAGGTTGCAGGCACGCCAGGCGCTGCGCGAGCGCAAGTCGGACGAGGCATACCAGGAATGGCTACGCCAGCTGCGCGACCAGACCTACGTCGAGCTGCGCCTTGAGGAGCGCTAGGCCGCTCATCGCGCTCACCTCGGGCGAGCCCGCCGGCATCGGCCCCGAGCTGTGCGTGCGCGTGGCGCGCGAGCTGCGCGATGCCGACCTGGTGGCGATCGGCGACCGCCGCCTGCTCGCCGGCTGCGAGCGCATAGAGCACATCCCGCTGGCGCATGCCGCCGTGCCGGGGAAGCTCGATCCCGCCAACGCGCGCTACGTGCTCGCGCTCCTCGATCGCGCGATCGACGGCTGCCTGCGCGGCGAGTTCGACGCGATGGTGACCGCGCCGGTGCAGAAGAGCGTCATCAACGACGCCGGCATCGCCTTCACCGGGCACACCGAATACCTCGCCGCGCGCTGCGGCGCCGAGCAGGAGGTCATGCTCCTCGTCGGCGGCGGCATGCGCGTCGCGCTCGCCACCACGCACCTGCCTCTCGCGGAAGTCCCCGCGCGTATTTCCAGAGAGAGCCTGCAACGGATCCTGCGCGTGATCGACCGCGACCTGCGGCTACGCTTCGCCATTGCACGGCCGCGCATCCTCGTCGCGGGCCTCAACCCGCACAGCGGCGAGTCCGGCCGCCTCGGTGCCGAGGACGGCGAGATCATCGCGCCGGCCATCGCGGCCGCGGCTGCGGAGGGCATCGCGGCGAGCGGGCCGCTGCCCGCCGATACCCTTTTCCTCCCCGAGCGCCTGGCGCAGGCCGATTGCGTGCTCGCCATGTACCACGACCAGGGCCTGCCGGTGCTCAAGCACGCCGCATTCGGCAGGGCGGTGAACGTCACGCTCGGCCTGCCGTTCGTGCGCACCTCGGTCGACCACGGCACCGCGCTCGACATCGCGGGCAGCGGCAAAGCCGATGCCGGCAGCCTCGCGGAAGCGGTCAAGCTTGCCATCGAGCTTTCATCAGCCGCCCGGTAACAAGCCGCACGTAGCGCGGCGGCGTTTCGGGCAGCATTTCCTGCACGAGGCAGGCGTCATCGACCGCCTCCTCGGTGCCATCGATCCGCGCGAAGGCGAGTTCTTCGTCGAGATCGGGCCCGGCGAGGGCGCGCTCACTTTCCCTCTGCTGCAGAAGACACGATCGCTTCACGTCGTAGAGCTCGACCGCGATCTCGCCGCGCGGCTGCGCGGGCACGCCGGCATCACGCTGCACGAGGCCGACGCTTTGACGTTCGACTTCGGCGCGTTCCCCGCGGGAATGCGGCTGGTCGGTAATCTGCCCTACAACATCTCGACGCCGCTCCTTTTCCACCTCGCCGCCTTCGCGCCGCGCGTGCGCGACATGCACTTCATGCTGCAGAGGGAAGTGGTGGAGCGCATGGTGGCCGCGTCCTCGACGCCCGAGTACGGCCGCCTTTCGGTGGCGCTGCAGACCCGCTTCGCGATGAAGAAGCTCTTCACCGTAGCGGCCGGCGCGTTCCGCCCGCCGCCCAAGGTGGCGTCGGCCGTCGTGCGCCTGGTCCCTTTGTCCCCGCAGCCATCGATCCCGCAGGCGCTGGACCAGGTGCTGCGCGAGGCCTTCTCGGCGCGGAGGAAGACGCTGCGGAATGCGCTGCGGGACGTGGATCTCGCCGCCGTCGGTATCGACGCCGGCCTGCGCCCGGAAAACCTGACGCCGGCGGATTACCTGCGCATCGCGGAAACGACGAGCCGGCGGCCGAAGAGCGACTGACGCGATCCGGCCTGGCGCCAGTAGTCGCGTTCCTCGTCGCTCGCAGCGCGGCGCTCGTGGCTACGGCAGTAGAGGCGCTGCGGCAGCGCGAGCGGCCATTCGTAGAGCCGCTTGGGCCTGGGCTCGTCGACCTCGTGCAGGCGGATGGCGTCGAAGCCGGCGAGGCGCAGGTAGAGAAACAGCTGCGGGAACGACCACGGCATGATGTGCATGTGGCTGCCGGCACGGATGCGGCCGGCGAGCGACGGGAAGCCGGGAAAGAATCCGCGCAGGAAATACTGCAGGCGCGCCGCCGGGTGCCAGACGTTGGGCGTACTGAGCACGAGCAGCCCTGCGGGGCGAAGGTGACGATGCGCGGAGCGCAGGAAGGCCAGCGGGTTGCCCAGGTGCTCGAGGCCCTCGCAGCAGGCGACGGCGTCGTATTCGCCGAGCGCGTCGGGCAGGCCGGCGTCGAGGTCCGCGGTCTGGAACGAAGCGTAGCCGGGCGGCGGCGCGCCGTAGAGGTCGACGCCGTCGACGCGGCATTCGAAGTCGAGCTGCGCGGCCAGCCAGCCCGAGCCGCTCGGCGCGTCGAGCAGCACGCGCGGCCGCCTTTCCCGCAGGAGCGCGGCGACGGCCGCCTCGTGCGGCTTCACCGTGCCGGCTTGCGCTCGATGAACTCGATCTTGTAGCCGTCCGGGTCCTCGACGAACGCGATGACCGTGGTGCCGCCCTTCACCGCCCCGGCCTCGCGCGTCACCTTGCCGCCGCGCGCGCGCACCTGCTCGCACATCGCGGCGACGTCGGGCACCTCGAGGGCGATGTGGCCGAAGGCGCTGCCGAGCTCGTAGCGCTCGACGCCGTAGTTGTAGGTGAGCTCGAGCACCGCGCTCCTCTCCTCGCTGTCGTAGCCGACGAACGAGAGCGAGTATCTCTGCTCGGGCTGGTCCCGCGTGCGCAGGACCTTCATGCCGAGCACCTCGCTGTAGAACTTCACCGAGCGCGCCATGTCCCCTACGCGCAGCATGGTGTGCAGGATTCTCATTTTCCAGCCTCCCTCAGTATCGGCAGACCCGCCCCCGCGAGCTCGAGCCGGTGGCGCGCCTCGTGCCAGTCCGGATAGAGCGCCGCCACGAGCTGCCAGAAGCGCGCCGAATGGTTGAGCTCGACGAGATGGGCCACCTCGTGCGCCACCACGTAATCGGCGAGCCGCGGCTCGAGGTGGACCAGGCGCCACGACAGCCGGATCACGCCGTCCTCGGTGCAAACGCCCCACTGCGTGCGCGCATTGGAGATCGTCACGCGCGGCGCTTGGCGTCCGAGCAGCGTCGCGTAGTGCGTGGCGCGCGGCGATAGCGCCGCGTGCGCGGTGTCCTTGAGCCAGCGCACCAGCGTGGCGAGGACGCGACCCGGAGAGGCGCGAAGCCGCAGGCGTGCCGCCTCGTGCGTCACGGCGCCGCGGCCCTGCGCCACCTCCAGCGTCACGGGCACGCCGAAGAGCGGCAGCGACTCGCCGCTCACGCCGCGCAGCGCCCGCGGCTGCGGCGCACGCGCCCACTCGTCCAGCTTGCGCAGGATCCAGCGCTCCTTGTGGCGCAGGAAGGACTCGACGTCGTGCCACGGCGCGCGCAGCGGCGCGGCCACGCTCAGGCCGCCGGCGTCGACCGTGATGCCGAGCGTGCGGCGGCGGCGGCGCGCGAAGCGGTACTCGATCTCGCGCCCGCCCAGGTAGATCAGGGCAGCGCCTTCTGTTGCTCTTCGATCCATGCCTCGGCCAGTCGGTTGATGGTATGCGCGTCGCGCTGCGTGGATTCGATGGTTGGACCGATGCGCACGGTCACCGTGCCGGGGCGTTTCACACACGCGTTGCGCGGCCAGAAGCGCCCGGCGTTGTGCGCCACCGGCACCACCGGTGCGCCGCTCGCCGCGGCGGGCCAGGCGCCGCCGAGCTGGTAGGGACGCCGCTCGCCCGGCGCCACGCGCGTGCCTTCGGGGAACACCACGACCCAGAAGCCCTGCTCGAGCCGCTCCTTGCCGCGGCGCGCGATGCTGCGCAGCGCTGCCACGCCGCGCGAGCGGTCGATGGCGATCGGGCTCATCAGCGCGAGGCCCCAGCCGAAGAACGGAATCCAGAGGAGCTCGCGCTTGAGCACGTGCACCTGCGGCGGGAAGATCAGCTGGAACGCCATGGTTTCCCACGCCGACTGGTGCTTGGCGAGGATCACCGAAGGCTGCCGCGGAAGGTGCTCGGCGCCCTCCACGCGCCAGTCGATGCCGAGGATCAGGCGCGCGAGCCGCACCATCAGCCGGGACCAGCCCGAGATCACGCGGTAGCGCGCCATGCGCGGCAGCGGGATCGTGGCGAGCGCGATGACGGCGTACGGCGGCGTGATGAGGGCGAGCGCGAGCGCGAACAGCGCCGAGCGCGCGAGGGTCATGGCGCGACGTGCTCGGCGAATGCGGCGAGGTCAGGGAATACCTGCGTGCCGGGCGGGAGGCTCCCCTCTTCGCGCGTCTTCCTTCCCTTGCCGGTGAGCACGAGCACCGGCCGGGCGCCCGCGGCGGCGGCGGCCTCCACATCGCGTCGCGCGTCGCCCACCATGTAGACGTCCTCGATGGCGACGTTGAAGCGCCGCGCCGCCTCGAGCAGCATGCCGGGCTGCGGCTTGCGGCAGCGGCACGCCGAATCCGCGGCGTGCGGGCAGAAGAAGAACGCGTCGACGCGCCCGCCCACCTGCGCCGCCGCGCGCTGCAGCGTGTCGTGGATGGCGAAGAGCGTGCTCACGTCGAAGAGGTTGCGCGCCACGCCCGACTGGTTGGTCGCCACGACGATGCGGTAGCCGGCCTGCGCGAGCCGCGCGATCGCCTCCAGGCTGCCGCGGATCGGCTTCCACTCCTGCGGCGACTTGATGTACTCGTCGCTGTCGTGGTTGATGGTGCCGTCGCGATCGAGGATGACGAGCTTCATGTGGCGAGCTTGGAAAGGTCGGCGACGCGGTTCATCTCGCGCCGCAGCTCGGCGAGGAGGGCGATGCGGTTGCGCCTGAGCGCGGGCTCCTCCGCCATCACCATCACCGAGTCGAAGAAGGCGTCCACCGGGGACTTGAGCACCGCGAACGCCTTGAGGTAGCCGGTGTAGTCGCCGCGCTCGAAAAGCGGCTTGGCCTTTTCGCGGCTCGCGTGCAGCGCGTCGTACAGCTCGCGCTCCGCCGGGTCGCGCAGCGTCTGCGCATCCGCGGTGTTGAACGACTCGCCCTTGGCCTCGGCCTGCTTGAGGATGTTCACCACGCGCTTGTTGGCCGCCGCCAGGCTCTCGGCCTCGGGCAGGCCGGCGAAGGCGCGCACCGCCTCGAGCTGGCTCGGGATGAGGTCGAAGCGCGCCGGATTCATCGATAACACCGCGTCAACCTCCTGAAGCGAGTAACCGGCGTCGCGGAAATATCCACGCGCTCGATCGAAGATGAACATTTCCAGATCGGTGCGTGCTTGGCCAAGTTCGCGGCGCTCATCAAATGCCGCATTTACCAAACCAAATAGTTTTAATGGAAGCTTGCGCTCGACCAGGATGCGCACCACGCCGAGCGCGGCGCGGCGCAGGCCGAACGGGTCCTTGTCGCCGGTCGGCGTCTGGCCGACGCCGAACAGGCCGGCGAGGGCGTCCAGCTTGTCGGCGAGCGCCACCGCGCAGGCGACGTGCGACGCGGGCAGCG
>JBQTJF010000083.1:0-6892 GCA_052387375.1 Betaproteobacteria bacterium | reverse complement strand
TGGAGAGCTTCGTGCAGCAGGGCAGGGCGCGCGGCCTCTTCGAGAAGCAGACGGCGATCCTCACCACCGGCGAGACGGCTATGTTCCGCATGTCCGAGCAGATACCGGAGGGCACGGTGATCGGCGGGCGCGGGCCATACGGCGTCTTCGCGCCCGATAACGCGCTCAACAAGTGGTTCCGCGCGCAGTACTACGACCGCTTCAACACCTGGCCGACCTATCCTTCCTACAAGATGGCGCAGGCGATCCTCGGCCTGAAGGCCGCCGCGGAGAAGGCGGCGGCGAAGGACCCCAAGGCTACCGAGGCCGACGTGATCGCGGCGCTCGAGTACCTCGAGTTCGACGCGCCGAGCGGCAAGGTGCGCATGGCGATCGGCAAGGGCCACCAGGCCATCCAGGAGATGGTCTACGGCCGCTACAAGCTGCAGGGCGGCAAGCCGACGCTCACCGGCGTTGTGCGTTATCCGGCGGAGTGCGTCAACCCGCCCGACGGAGTGACGAGCGACCAGTGGATCGCGAAGGGCTTCCCGGGCGCCAAGTGCTGACCTTCGCCGCCATCGTCGTCGACGGCGTCATCTACGCCTCGTGGCTGTTCGTCGTGGCCGCGGGGCTGACGCTGGTCTACGGCGTGATGCGGATCCTCAACCTGGCGCACGGCAGCTTCTACGCCGTCGGCGCATTCGCTGCCGCGTCGGCCGTCGGCTGGTACTTTGGCGCGGGCGGCGCGCCCGCCGCCAGTTATCTCGTGCTGCTCGGGGCGGCGCTCGCCGCAGGCGCGCTGGTCGGCATCCTGGTCGAGCGGGGCGTGCTGCGGCTCATGTACGGGCGGGACGAGGTCGTCATGGTGCTCGTCACGTACGCCGTGCTGCTGATCCTCGAGGACCTGATCAAGCTGGTGTGGGGCGTGGAGTCCTACGCCGCCTATCAGCCCTATCAGCTCCTCGGGCGGCTGCAGTTCGGGCCGATGAGCTTCGCCAACTACGATCTCGCGCTGGTAGCCGTGTCGTTTGCGCTCGCCTTCGCGCTGTGGTGGAGCCTGAACCGCACCCGGCAAGGCAAGCTGCTCCTCGCGGTGATCCACGACCGCGAGGTCTCGATGGCGCTCGGCATCAACGTCACCCGGGTGTTCCTCGTCACCTTCGCGATCGGCGCCATGCTCGGCGCGCTCGCCGGCGCTCTTACCGCGCCGGCGATCGCCGTGACCACCGGCCTCGGCGTGGAGGTGATCGTGCTCGCGTTCGCGGTGGTGGTGACCGGCGGCCTGGGCAGCGTCGAAGGCGCCTTCGCCGGCGCGCTCATCGTCGGGCTGGCGCGCGCGGCGAGCGTGCACCTGCTGCCCGAGGTGGAGCTGTTCGTCATCTACGGCGTCATGGCGCTGGTGCTCGCCCTGCGGCCGCAGGGCCTCTTCGCGCGCGCCGCGGCGAGGAAGATCTGATGCGCATCGACCGCTCGAGCGCGTGGCTGGCCGTGGCCATGGTGGTCCTGCTCGCGGCGGGGCCGTTCCTTCCCGACTGGCTGCGTTTCCTCGGCATGGTGGCGCTCGCCAATGCGCTGGTGGTGCTGGGCGTGATGCTCCTCATGCGTGCCGGCCTCGTCTCCTTCGGCCAGGGGCTGTATTACTGCATCGGCGGCTACGCCGCCGGCGTCGCCGGCCGCTATTGGGGCGTGAGCGATGCGTTCGCGCTGCTCGCGCTCGGGGTCGTCATGTCCGCGGCGATCGCCGCGGTGCTCGGCCTCCTGCTGGCGCGCTACCGCGAGATCTTCTTCGCCATGTTCACCATGGCCTTCTCGATGATCCTTTTCGGCCTGCTGTCCAAGACCCAGGCGCTCGGCTCCACCGACGGCTTCAACGTGGTGCACGCCAGCTTTCTCGGCTGGCGGCCCGGCGAAGGCGCGTTCCGGCCGCTGCTCTTCTCGCTCACGGTCGTCGTCGCCTTCGGCTGCGCCATCCTGCTGCAGCGCTATTTGCGCGCCGGCATGGGCTATGCCGGCGAAGCGATCCGCGAGAACGAGATCCGCGTCGAGTACCTCGGCATCTCGGTGCAGCGCGTGGTCTATGCCAAGTACGTCCTGGCAGCGGTACTGGGGTCGCTCGGCGGCGGCCTACAGGCGCTCGCCTCCGGGCATGTGGGGCCGGACATGGCCTACTGGACCACCTCCGGCGAGTTCGTGTTCGTCGCGCTGCTGGGCGGTACGGCGCACGTCGGCGCGGTGCTCTCGGCTTCGTTCCTCTTCGAGCTGGTGAAGACCTACCTCCTCGAGCTTTCACCCTACACGTGGCAGCTCTCGCTCGGCGTGGTGCTGCTCGGCATCATCCTGTTCCTCCCCAAGGGCCTGTGGTCGCTGCTCGACCGCTTCGCAAGGCGCCCCGCGTGACCGCCATCCTGGAGGCCCGCTCGCTCCACAAGCACTTCGGCGCGGTCGTGGCGGCGGCGGACATCAACGTCGTGGTGCACGAGCGCGAGATCGTCGGCGTGATCGGCTCGAACGGCGCCGGCAAGACGACCTTCATCAACATGGTGACCGGGTACCTGCCCCCCACCTCCGGGACCATCCGCTTCCGCGGCCGCGACATCACCGGCCTGCCGCCTCGCAAGGTAGTGAGGAACGGCGTATGCCGCTCGTTCCAGGTATCGCAGCTCTTCCGCGATCTTTCGGTGCTGGACAACATGCTGATCGCGCTCGGCATGCTTGCGGAGGGGCGCCTGTCCTGGCTAGGCCCGCTGCACACCGCCGCGCGCGAACGCCAGGCGCGCGAGGTGCTTTCGCGCTACACGATCGGCGGCCACGCGGCCGCGCAGGTGGCGACGCTGCCGCAGGGGGTGAGGAAGCTTCTCGACATCGCCATGGCGACGGTGAGCGCGCCGGCGATGCTGCTGCTCGACGAGCCGACGAGCGGCGTGGCCGTCGAGGAGAAGTTCGCGCTGATGGACACGGTGATGAAGCCGCTGCGCGAAAGCGGCGCCGCGTGCCTGTTCGTCGAGCACGACATGGAGATCGTCGAGCGCTACGCCGCCCGCGTCATCGCCTTCTACGACGGGCGCATCCTCGCCGACGGCGCTACCGCGCAGGTGCTCGCCGACGCGGAGGTGCGCAAGTACGTGATCGGCTCGGAGATCCACCGCAGCCGGGAGGCCGCCTGATGCTCGACGTTGCCGCCCTCGACGTATACATCGAGCGCACGCCGATCCTGCGGCAGGTTTCCGTGGCGCTCGAGAAGGGCATCATGGCCGGGCTGATCGGCCGCAACGGCGCCGGCAAGACCACGTTGATGCGCTCGATCATGGGCCTCATACGCGCCGCGCGGGGCACGATCCGCATCGACGGCACCGACGTCACTGCCGCGCCGGCGCACCGCCGCGCCGGCATGCGGGTCGGCTACATGCCGGAAGACCGCCGCCTGATCCCGCAGCTCTCGGTCGAGGAGAACATCCTGGTCCCGGCCTGGGCTGCCGGCATCGCCGACGCGGGTAAGCGTCTGGCGCGCATCTACGACCTCATCCCGGAGGTCGCTGCGTTCCGCTCGCGCCGCGCCCTGCAGCTCTCCGGCGGCCAGCAGAAGCTGGTTGCGCTCGGCCGGGCGCTCATGGCGGGCGAACGCCTGATGCTGCTCGACGAGCCCTTCGAGGGCATCGCGCCGGCGCTCGCCCAGCGTCTCGTCGAGGTGCTGCACGCGATCAAGGCCGAAGGCCTGTCGATCCTGCTCTCGGAGTCCGATTACACGCATTCCGCCGGGCTCGTGGACCGGGTGTACGTCATCGAGCGGGGCGCAGTGAGCGAGAAGTAAATGGATCCTTACCGCCCCGGCGAAGCGTTCGGCGCCTGGGCCGATTTCGCCCGCAAGGTGCTCGAGCGGCCCGAAACGCTCTCGGATTTGCGCTCGCTCGCTACGGCACCGCGCGGGGAGCTGGCCCGCTGGGTGGAGGTGCACCAGCGCTACTACCGCCGGCAGGCGGACCTCTGCCAGTCGATGCTCTCGCTTCTCGGGACGGCGGTCGCGCGACCCGCGCCGGCCGACCAGCGGTTCGACGACCCGGCTTGGGAAAAGGCCGCCTGGTTCGACTACCTCAAGCAGTCGTATTTCCTGCACTCGCAGTGGGCGCTCGAGCTGGCCGAGCTCGCCCGGCTCGAAGGCAAGGAAAAGGAAAGGCTGCACTTCTTCACGCGGCAGTACCTGGACGCCATCGCCCCGGCGAACTTCCTCGCCACGAACCCCGCCGCGATCGAGGCGGCCGTGGCGAGCGGCGGCAAAAGCCTTGCGCAGGGGCTGCGCAACCTGATCGAAGACGTGCAGAAGGGCCGCATCACGCTCGCCGACGAGTCCGCGTTCGAGCTCGGCCGCAATCTCGCCGCCACCCCGGGGGCCGTGGTGCACGAGAACGAGTTGATGCAGCTCATTCAATACAACGCCATTGCGGAGGAAACGTACTCGCGGCCCCTGATCATCGTTCCGCCGTGCATCAGCAAGTACTACATGCTGGACCTGCGCCCCGGGAGCTCCTTCGTCCGCTACTGCCTGGCGCAGGGCCAGCAAGTGTTCCTCATCTCCTGGTGCAACCCATCCGCGGCCGAAGGCCATTTCTCCTGGGACGACTATCTCGAAAAGGGCGTCATGCAGGGGCTCGAAGCCGCGCTCGAGATCACGGGCGCGCGGCAGGCGAACGCGCTCGGCTTCTGCGTCGGCGGCGTGATGCTCGCCTGCGCCGCGGCGGTGCTGCGCTCGCGCGGCGACGAGCGGGTTACGAGCGTGACACTGCTCGCCAGCATGCTGGACTACGAACGCTCGGGAGAGCTGGGCATGCTCGTCGACGCGGCCTACGTCGAGCGCAAGGAGGCCGAGCTTTCCCGCGCCGGGGTGCAGCGCGGCGCCGAAGTCGGCTTCTCGTTCGCCAGCCTGCGCGCCAACGAGTTCATCTGGCACTTCGTCGTCGACAACTACCTCAAGGGCAAGACGCCCCCGGCGGTCGACCTTCTGTACTGGACGAGCGACCAGCCCAACCTTCCCGGCCGCATGTTCCTCTACTACCTGCGCAACATGTACCTGGAGAACAACCTGCGCGTACCCGGGCGGCTCGCGATGTGCGGCACGCCGGTCGATCTGGGCAGGATCGACCTGCCGGCTTACGTGTTCGGTGCGCGCGACGACCATATTTCTCCGTGCGAGAGCACCCGGGACAGCGCGCGGCTCCTCGGCGGCGAGGTGCGCTACGTGGTGGGCTCGGGCGGGCACGTCAGCGGCGTGCTCGGCCGGCGCGAGTATGAGGTGAACGGCGAGCGGCGTGAAGGCACCTGGTGGACCGACTGGAGCGCGTGGCTCGCGCCGCGCGCCGGCGAGAAGGTGCCGGCGCCTCGCCGGCGCGGCGCCGCACGCTATCCCGCGCTCGAGCCCGCTCCCGGGCGCTACGTCAAGGTGCGCGACCCATGAAAATCAAAGCCGCCGTACTGGACCGCATGGGCGTGGAGCCGCCTTACGCCGCCTCCTTGCCCCTCGCGATCGAAGAGCTGGAATTGGCGCCCCCCGGACCCGGCGAGGTGCTCGTGCGCATCAGGGCGGCCGGGCTATGCCACTCGGATCTTTCGGTGATCAACGGCGATCGGCCACGCCCGACGCCGATGGCCCTTGGACACGAGGCGGCGGGTGTGGTCGAGGCGCTCGGCCCCGGCGTGGACGACCTGAAGCGCGGGGACCACGTGGTGCTTGTGTTCGTGCCGAGCTGCGGCCACTGCCTGCCGTGCGCCGAAGGCCGCCCGGCGCTCTGCGAGCCGGCCGCGGCGGCGAACGGCGCGGGCACGCTGCTTTCGGGCGCAAGGCGCCTTTTCCGCGGCGACGCGCCGATCCACCACCATCTCGGCTGCTCGGCATTCGCCGAGCTCGCCGTGGTGTCACGCCGCTCGCTGGTCAAGATCGATGCCGATCTACCGCACGAGGAGGCGGCGCTGTTCGGCTGCGCGGTGCTGACGGGCGTGGGAGCGGTCGTGAACACTGCCAAAGTGCCTGCCGGCGCGTCGGTTGCCATCGTCGGCCTCGGCGGCGTGGGCCTCGCCGCGCTGCTCGGCGCTGTCGCCGCGGGCGCCTCGCGCATCGTTGCGCTCGATCTCTCCGCCGAGAGGCTCGCCTTTGCCAGAACGCTCGGCGCCACTCATGCCGTAAGCGCAATCGCGGCGGAGGACGTGGAGAAGGTCGATTTCGCCTTCGAGTTCGCCGGCGCGGTGAAGGCGATGGAGCTCGCCTACCGCATTACGCGGCGCGGCGGCACCACCGTTACCGCCGGCCTGCCGCCGCCCACGCAGTCGATGGCGCTGCCGCTCGCCAACCTGGTCGGCGAGGAGCGCACCGTCAAGGGCAGCTACATAGGCACTTGCGTCCCGTCGCGCGACGTGCCGCGCTACATCGCGCTGCACCGCCAGGGGCGGCTGCCGGTGAGGAAGCTGCTCAGCGGTACGCTGAAGTTCGACGACATCAATGAAGGCTTCGACCGCCTGAGGGAGGGCAAGGCCATCCGGCAGGTCGTCATTTCCTAACCAAAGGAGAAAACCATGCGTTACAGCACGAGATGGATCGCGGCAGCGGCCGCGCTCGGGTTCGCATCGCTCGCCTGGGGCCAGGCTTACGAAAGCTGCCACAAGTCGAAATGGAGGGCGAACGACCAGATCGGCGCGCTCAACAACATCACGTCGCAGAACGTGCTCGCTGCGGCGAAGCTGGTGAAGAAAGGCAAGTCGATGCGCATGGGCATCGAGACCAACAGCAACACGCCGGCTTTCCCGCCGCGTACCTTCGCGCTCACGGTGCTTACTCCCGGACAGGAGTACGGGCGCTCGCTGGGCGAAACCAAGACCAACTACAACGACGACATCATTACCGGCTGGGTCGGTATCGGCTCGCAGCTAG